>JAYPFZ010000060.1:0-15207 GCA_038126555.1 Betaproteobacteria bacterium | reverse complement strand
ATCAATTGCATGATGATGGATGCCGAGATGTAAGGCATGATGCCCAATGCAAACACGGTGAAGCGAGACAGCGCACCACCGGAGAACATGTTGAACAAGCTCAGAATGCCGCCTTGCTGGCCTTCGAAGAGCTTTTGCAACTGAACGGGGTCAATCCCTGGCACAGGAATGTGCGCGCCGACCCGGTAGACCACCAAGGCCAGCAACAAAAACACCAAGCGGCGACGCAAGTCACCGTACTTGGGGGCTTTTGAGACAGAGGTTGACACGCGCCCGTTCCTTATTCGCTCAGCGAACCGCCAGCAGCTTCGATGGCTGCTTTGGCACCAGCTGTGGCACCAATGCCTTTGAGCTTGATGGCTTTGGTGACTTCGCCCGACTTGATGACCTTGACCACACGAGCCAGCTCACCGATCAAGCCGGCATTCTTCAGCACGAGCATGTCCACTTCAGTGGCTTCCAAATGGTTCAAAGCGGCCAGTGTGACCTCGGCATTGAATTTCAAAGACCGGGATTTGAAACCACGCTTGGGCAAGCGACGTTGCAAAGGCATTTGACCGCCTTCGAAACCCACTTTGTGGTAACCACCAGAACGTGATTTTTGACCCTTGTGACCACGACCGGCTGTTTTGCCCAGGCCAGAGCCAATGCCACGACCCACACGGCGGCGCGAGGGGCGTGAGCCTTCGGCGGATTGAATGGTGTTGAGTTGCATGACTAACCTTTAGAGCACTTTGACCAGGTAGCTGATCTTGTTGATCATTCCGCGCACGGCCGGCGTGTCTTGCAATTCGCTCACACTGCCGAGCTTGCGAAGACCCAACCCGCGAACCGTGTCACGGTGAGATTGCTTGGTGCCAATGGGGCTGCGCACCAACTGAACTTTGACGGTAGGTTGACTCATGTGAATCTCCTGTTTCAGGCTGCAAAGATTTCTTCAATCGCCTTGCCACGCTTGGCCGCCACTTCGGCGGGGGTGGTGCTGCGATTGAGGGCATCAAAAGTAGCCCGAACCATGTTGTAGGGGTTGGACGAACCATGACTCTTGGCCACGATGTCGGTAATGCCCATCACTTCAAAAACTGCGCGCATGGGGCCACCTGCAATGATGCCGGTACCCTTAGGAGCGGGCACCAACATCACGGTGGATGCGCCATGACGGCCTTCAACGCGGTGGAACAAGGTGCCATCTTTGAGGGCGACCTTGGTCATGTTGCGGCGCGCTTCTTCCATGGCCTTTTGAACGGCTGCAGGCACTTCTTTGGATTTGCCTTTGCCCATGCCCACTCGGCCATCGCCATCGCCCACCACGGTGAGGGCAGCAAACGCCAGGATTCGGCCGCCCTTGACCACTTTGGTGACTCGGTTGACGGCAATCATCTTCTCCCGCAGACCATCGTCACGGGCGTCGTTTTGCATTTTTGCTTGAACTTTAGCCATGATGATTCCTCAACCTCAGAACTGGAGCCCGGCTTCGCGAGCGGCTTCGGCCAGCGCCTTGACGCGACCGTGATAAGCAAAACCAGAGCGGTCAAACGCGACACGCTCCACGCCGGCCGCCTTGGCCATTTCGGCAATGCGCTTGCCCACGATGGTGGCTGCGGCGGCATTGCCACCCTTGCCAGAACCACCCAAGGACTTGCGCATCTCGGCCTCGGCCGTCGAAGCCGTGGCGATCACCTTGGTGCCATCTTCGGAGACGACGGTGGCGTAAATGTGCAAATTGGTGCGATTGACCATGAGTCGAGCAACGCCCAACTTCGCAATGCGCATACGGGTTTGACGGGCGCGGCGCAAACGCTGCTGCTTCTTGTTCAACATGTCGCAGCTCCTTATTTCTTCTTGGTCTCTTTGAGGCTGATCTTCTCGTCGGCGTAACGAATGCCCTTGCCTTTGTAAGGCTCAGGCGGACGCACGGCGCGAATTTCGGCAGCGATTTGACCCACTGCTTGACGATCGGCACCCTTGATGATGATTTCGGTCGGCGCCGGGGTTTCCACCTTGATGCCAGCAGGCATGTCGATGGCCACGGGATGCGAAAAACCGACGCTGAGGTTCAACTTGGTGCCAGCGGCTTGAGCACGGTAACCCACGCCCACCAAGTTCAATTTCTTTTCAAAGCCTTTGCTCACACCCGTAACCATGTTGTTCACCAACTGGCGCAGGGTTCCGCTCATGGCATTGGCCTCGCGAGATTCATCGGCGGGAGCAAAGCTCAGCTTGCCGGACTCTTGCGAAACCTTGACCAAGGCGTTGGCGGCCACGCTCAACGAGCCACCCGATCCTTTGACACTGATTCGATCTGCCTGGATGGACACATCCACACCCTGAGGGATGATCACCGGCATTTTTCCAACGCGTGACATGTGATTTCCTTCCTCAAGCAACGTAGCAAAGGACTTCACCGCCCACACCGTTTGCACGGGCTTTGCGGTCAGTCATGACGCCTTTGGGCGTGGTCACAATGGCCACACCCAAGCCATTCATCACTTGGGGAATGTCGTGGCGGCCTTTGTAGACGCGCAGGCCAGGACGGCTCACACGCTCAATGCGCTCGATCACGGGACGGCCCGCGTAATACTTCAACTCGATGCTGATTTCAGCTTTGCCGCCTTCGCTGCGAACCTGAAAATTCTCGATGTAACCCTCTTCCTTCAACACCTGAAGGATGGCGGTTTTGACTTTTGATGCCGGAACGCTGACGGTGGTTTTGGCCACCATTTGTGCATTGCGAATGCGCGTCAGCAAATCGGCGATGGGATCACTCATGCTCATCTTGAATCTCTCCTGCCCAATTACCAGCTGGCTTTGGTGATGCCGGGAATCGTGCCTTCGAAGGCCATTTCACGGACCTTGGAACGGCCCAAGCCGAACTGACGGAAGGTTCCGCGCGGACGACCCGTGATTTCGCAACGGGTGCGCTGACGGGTGGGGTTCGCGTTGCGGGGCAACTTTTGCAAGGCAGCGCGCGCATCGGCACGCTCTTCTTCGGTGCGCTTGGCATCCTTGGAAATCGCCTTCAACTCAGCGTGCTTGGCTGCGTATTTCGCCACCAACTTGGCGCGCTTGAGTTCTCGCTCGATCAAAGCAGTTTTAGCCACAGGTCACCTCAGTTCTTGAAGGGGAAGCGGAAAGCCGACAAAAGCGCCTTGCACTCGTCGTCGGTTTTGGCCGTGGTGGTGATGCTGATGTTGAGGCCGCGCAAGGCATCCACCTTGTCGTACTCGATCTCAGGGAAGATGATTTGTTCTTTGACGCCAACGTTGTAGTTCCCACGGCCATCGAATGCACGACCCGAGATACCGCGGAAGTCGCGCACACGGGGCAAAGCCACCGTCACGAAGCGATCCAGGAATTCAAACATCTGAACGCCACGCAAGGTCACCATGCAACCAATGGCTTGGCCTTCACGAATCTTGAAACCCGCAATGGCTTTGCGAGCCTTGGTCACCACGGGCTTTTGGCCTGCAATTTTGGTCAAGTCAGAAACGGCATGCTCCATGACTTTCTTGTCGGCCACCGCCTCGCTCACACCCATGTTGAGGGTGATTTTGGTCAGACGGGGCACTTCCATGACGGATTTGTAACCAAACTGCTCCATCAATTGGGGAACCACTTTTTCGCGGTAGTGTTGTTGTAGACGTGCCATGCTCATGCCACCTTGATTTCTTCGCCACTGGATTTAAAGACGCGAACCTTTTTGCCATCGGCTTGGACCTTCAAACCCACGCGATCGGCCTTACCCGTTGTTGCGTTGTAGATGGCCACATTGGACTGATGAATGGGCATGGATTTATCCAAAATGCCACCCTGCGTGCCCGCCATGGGGTTGGGCTTGGTGTGCTTTTTGACCACATTGATGCCCTCAACCACGAGGTGGGTATCGTCTTTGCGCAAAACCACTTTGCCTCGCTTGCCCTTGTCGCGGCCTGCGATAACAATGACTTCGTCGCCTTTGCGAATCTTGTTCATTTGTCGATCCTCACAGCACTTCAGGCGCGAGCGACACGATCTTCATGAACCGCTCGGTGCGCAATTCGCGAGTCACCGGGCCAAAGATACGCGTGCCAATCGGCTCGAGTTTGTTGTTGAGCAAAACGGCTGCATTGCCGTCGAACTTGATGAGAGAGCCATCGCCTCGGCGAATGCCCTTGGCCGTGCGAACGACCACCGCGCTGTAAACCTCGCCTTTTTTGACGCGGCCACGGGGAGCGGCTTCTTTGATGCTGACCTTGATGATGTCGCCAACGCTCGCATAGCGACGCTTGGAGCCACCTAGGACTTTGATACACAAAACGGATTTCGCACCCGTGTTGTCGGCCACTTCTAGCCTGGATTCGGTTTGGATCATATTGTTGTTCCCAACTTGTATCGGCAACGCGGACAATCCGCATCGGACCGATCAGTCTTGGTTCCGTCATTCACAGCTTCAGCCAGCACCCGAGACCTTGCCCCGGCACCGCCCAACCCTGCGTTTGATTGGATGGACTTTTCCTCGCCAATTGGCGAAAGACGCAGATTATGGCATAAATTCCGAGTCCTGAACCAATTTTTCTTTGACCCCGTTGCCCGATCGTTGCCCCATGACCTCAATTTCCCCCTTTTCTATCCTCTTTGTCGGTGGCGGCAACATGGCCAGCGCCATGATTGGCGGCCTGCTCAATCGCGAATTTCCTGCGGATCGCCTCTCGGTCATTGACCCTGACGCCGCCACCCGGGAGCGTCATGCGGCGCGTGGCCTTCTGGCTCACCCCAGCTTGCCCGCCAACCACACGCCCGTCGATTTGGTCATTTGGGCGGTTAAACCGCAAAGCTTTCGGGAGGCCAGTCTCCCCGTTGCACCGGCCACCCGCGCAGCCCTGCACTTGAGCGTGGCGGCAGGCCTCACCAGCGCGTCACTGAGCCAGTGGCTGGGCACAGAGCGCATTGTTCGAGCCATGCCCAATACCCCTGCCCTCATGGGCCTTGGCCAAACCGGCTTGTTCGCCAGGCCTGCCGTGACCAGCACCGACCGCCAGCGGGTGGAATGGGTCACGTCGGCCATGGGCGAGTCGCTGTGGCTGGCCGACGAAGCCTTGCTCGACGCCGTGACCGCCGTGTCCGGCTCTGGCCCGGCGTATGTTTTTTACGTCATGGAGGCCATGATGGACGCCGCCGTTCGCATGGGACTAAGCCCTGACGCGGCACGCCAGCTCACCTTGGGCACCTTTCAAGGCGCATCGGCCTTGGCTTTGGCCAGCGAGGACCCCCCTTCGGTTTTGCGAGAGCGCGTCACATCCAAAGGCGGCACCACGTTTGCAGCCCTTGAGGCTTTGCGCAGTGCCGACCTGGCCGGAACGTTTGCCACCGCCCTTGAAGCCGCGCGGGCCCGCGCTCAACAAATGGGCATCGAGCTCGGCCAGCAATAAGCCCTCACTTCAGGGCATAACCCAAGACCACACCCGCGAACAAGGTGGCGCTGAGCCAGTGATTCAGCCGAAAGGCTTTGAAGCAGCCCTCACGGCTGCGCTCGCGAATCAGCAAGAAATGCCAGCCCACTTGTAACGCGGCCAACAGCCAAGCCAGGCGCAAGGGCCAGCCCAAGCCCAACGGGGACATCAACGCGAGGAAGCTCGTCAAATAAACGCCGTAAAACAGCACAATGGCCATCACATCCGCACGACCCAAGGTGATGGCCGATGTCTTCATGCCAATGCGCAAGTCGTCGTCCCGGTCCACCATGGCGTATTCGGTGTCATAGGCCAAGACCCAAAACAAATTGCTCAGCAACAGGCCCCAGGCCCACGCGGGCACGGCAGCCCACCACGACCATCCCTCTAGGGGGCCCGGATGCGTGGCCGCAAAGGCCATGGGAATGCCAAAGCTGAAGGCCACCCCCAAAACGGCTTGCGGCATGGCAAACCAACGCTTGGCAAACGGGTAGAACAGGGCCACGATCAAGGCCACGCCCGACCACACCACTGCGCTGGGCGTCGTGGTGAGCACCAAGGCAAAAGCCAGAGCGGCCAGCACCGCGCCCACCGTCAACGCCTCTCGTGGACTGATGGCGCCCGAGGTCACGGGCCGCTGAGCGGTGCGCTTGACGTGTCGGTCGAAGTCCCGGTCAGCCACATCGTTGACGCAACACCCCGCACTGCGCATGAGGATGGTCCCGACCACAAAAACAAGCAGCAAATGCCAGCCCGGAAACCCGTTGGACGCCACCCACAATGCGATGAGCGAGGGCCAAAGCAACAGCAGCCAGCCAGCCGGACGATCCCAGCGAATCAAATCCAAATACAGCGCGAATCGCTGACCGCCCACCGACACCTCAGGCCCCCAGTGAACTCACGCCGTCGAGGCGATTCACGCCTGGCAGGTCACAGGCTGCCAAGGCTTGCCGCAAAGCCGCAATGGCTTCGTGGCGGGTGTAACTGCGCCGCCAAGCCAGCACGATGCGTCGTTGAGGTGGCTCGTGACCTGGGTCGACCACGGGCAAGTAACGCACAAAGTGCGGTTCTTGCTTTTTCTTTTTGGGGGCGTCCAAGGCCTCTTTGGGCACACCCAATCGAGGCACCAAGGTCACGCCCATGCCGGCGGCCACCATGTGTTTGATGGTTTCCAGCGAAGACCCTTCAAAGCTTTTGCGAATCCCATCCGCATCACTGGAAAACCGCGCGAACTCGGGGCACACCTCCAGCACATGATCGCGAAAGCAATGCCCATTGCCCAGCAACAACATCGTCTCGTTTTTCAGGGCCTGCGCCGAAACCGTCTCCGACTGCGCCAAGGGGTGCGAACTGGGCACCGCCGCCATGAAGGGCTCGTCGTAGAGGGCGCAGGTTTCCAAGCCGGTGTCAGGAAAGGGTTCGGCCAGCAACGCGCAATCGATCTCGCCCGTGCGCAACATCTCCAGCAAGCGCACCGTGAAGTTCTCCTGCAGCATCAAGGGCATTTGCGGCGTCAGGCTGATGCTTTGCTTCACCAACTCCGGCAGCAAATAAGGCGCAATCGTGTAGATCACCCCCAAGCGCAGCGGCCCAGCCAACGGGTCTTTGCCCCGTTTGGCGATTTCTTTGATCAGGGCCGCCTGCTCCAGCACGCTTTGCGACTGACGAATGATTTCATCGCCCAGGGGCGTGACGCTGACTTCATTGGCGCTGCGCTCAAACAGCTTCACGCCCAGCTCGTCTTCCAGCTTTTTGATGCCCACCGACAAGGTCGGCTGCGACACAAAGCAGGCGTCAGCTGCTCGGCCAAAGTGCTTTTCGCGCGCCACCGCCACGATGTATTTCAGTTCGGTCAAAGTCATGGTCTGCTCTTTGCTCGCTCAAGCATGGATGAAGTCTGATTTTGCCCCCAACCATCGCCACAAATGTTGCGCCGCCTCAACCGGATGATCACGCCACATGAGGGGCGCCGTTGCCCTGGCCCATTGCAACAAATCCTCGTCCCGCTCCACATCGGCAAATCGCAACAAGGGCACGCCGGATTGGCGCTCGCCCAACAACTCCCCGGGCCCGCGAATTTGCAAATCACGCTGTGCAATTTCAAAACCGTCCTGGGTGTCCACCATGGCCTTGAGCCTGGCTTTGGCCGATGGGCTCAGCCCACCTTCCGGCAAGGTGTAGAGCAAGACACACACCGAAGCCAAGTCGCCGCGACCCACGCGCCCGCGCAATTGATGCAACTGGCTCAGGCCAAATCGCTCGGCATGCTCAATCACCATCAATGTGGCATTGGGCACATCCACCCCCACCTCAATCACCGTGGTGCTCACCAACACCGCCAATTGATTGGCCTTGAACTGCGCCATCACTTCTTTTTTTTCATTCGGCGGCAATTTGGAATGCAACAAGCCGACCTTCACCTGCGGCAAGGCCTGCCCCAAGGCCTCGTGCGTTTGGGTGGCATTCACCAAATCCAATGCCTCGCTGTCCTCAATCAAGGGGCACACCCAATACACCTGCCGGCCATCGGCCACATGCGCACGAATGCGCGCGATGACTTCATCGCGCCGCTGCGCCGAGAGCAACTTGGTCACCACCGGCGTTCGCCCAGGCGGCAACTCGTCGATGACCGAGACATCCAAATCCGCGTAATGGCTCATGGCCAAAGTCCGGGGGATGGGGGTGGCACTCATCATCAACAAATGCGGCTCTGGCACTGGCGATGCATCGGCGGGCGGCGAGGCCTGAGCGAGGTTGTTTTTTTGCCGCAAGGTCAGGCGCTGGGCCACGCCAAACCGGTGTTGCTCGTCGATGATGGCCAAACCCAAACGCTGGAATTGAACCTGCGACTGAATCACCGCATGGGTCCCCACCACCAACCACGCTCGCCCCTGCGCAATGAGCGCGAGCATGGCGTCACGCTCTTTCTTTTTTTGCGAACCCGTGAGCCACGCCACTTGTGCACCATGGGGCTCCAACAAGGGCTGCAGCCATTGGGTCAAATTCCGAAAGTGCTGCTCCGCCAAAATTTCAGTCGGCGCCATCAAGGCGCATTGCCAGCCCGCAGCCATGGCTTGCGCGGCTGCCAGGGCCGCCACCACCGTTTTGCCGGAGCCCACATCACCCTGCAACAGGCGGTGCATGGGCTGGGTGCGCAACAAATCGTGGCTCACTTCCTGCACCACCCGCTGTTGGGCTGCTGTCAAGGCAAACGGCAAACGCGCTTGAAACTGAGCCACCAGGTCAGCCGCTTCACCCGAAGGCTGCAAAGCAGGCGCTTGCATGCGCTCCCTAGCCAAGCGCGCTTGATGCTGCGAGAGCTGCTGCGCCAACAACTCCTCGGCTTTCAGGCGCCGCCAAGCGGGATGGTCAGGCTGGGACTCCCGATCCAAAGTCTGGCCCGCTTCGGGTTGATGCACGGCCTGCAAGGCGGTCCACAAGGGCCAGACCTCAGGGGGGTGGCCATCGGGCGGCAGCGTTTCATTCAACTCCCCGGCTTCATGGGCTTGCTTCAGGCCCTGCAACACCGCTCGCCGAATGCTGGCTTGCGACAACTCCGCCGTGGTGGGGTACACGGGCGTGAGGGTGGTGGGCAATGCCCGGCCAGCCATTTGCACCCGCGGATGAATCATGGCTTTGCCCGCAAATCCCCCCTGTATCGGCCCGCGCAAGCGCACCCGACGGCCCACGGCCAATGCAGCCACGGTGCTTGGGTAAAAGTGAAAAAAGCGCAGGGTGCATCGCTCGTGGCCATCGGTGACCACCGCCACCAATTGGCGCCGGGGACGGGGTTGAACCTGGGCCGACAACACCTCAGCCTCAAACTGAACCACCTCCCCATCTTGCGCCTCAGACAAGGCCACCAATTGGGTTTCGTCTTCCCATCGCAGGGGAACATGCAAGGCCAGATCGACGGCTCGGGTCAGGCCCAGCCGCTGCAAGGCCTTTTGGACCCGGGTCGGGGTAGAGGCCGTCACAGACTCCAGCGCCAAGCGCGCAACACCATGTCCAGCACTTGCAACACCAGCAACAACACCATGGGCGACAAATCCAAGCCCCCCAAGGTCGGCAAGTAGCGACGAATCGGTTCCAGCAAGGGCGAGACCATGCGCTCAACCAACAGGGCCATGGGGCTGTAAGACTGCACCCACGACAAAATGATCGCCACGATGGTCAGGCCGAACAAGCCCGACAAGATCAACTGCAACACTTCAAAAAAGGCCCACACCAGCACCATCAGCGAGGCCGGTGCCGCGCCCAACAGCGCCAGCACCGCCATCTTCAGCACGGCGACGGCATAGGCCGCCACCAGTGAAGCGGTATCGACGCTTCGCCCAGCAGGCAACAACCGCCGCAAACGCAACACCAAGGGGTCGGTGACCGTGAGGATGAGCGGCCCCACCGGGTTGCCCGAATTCAGGCCCAAAGGCACGCGCAGCCAGCCCAGATAAGCGCGCAACAAACACAAGCCCGCCACCAAACCAGCGGCCACGTTGAGTAAAAAAACCAGGATTTCCGTGAACATGGCATCAAGCATACACACCCTCTGGGTCAGGCCCATGCCAAAATCCCCACTTCCCTACTTGGCACGGGTTTGTTCAGCCCTCAAGCAACCATGACGCACACCGCTTCGCCGACAACCGAACTGAGCTTGTCGGATTTCGACTTCCAACTTCCCCCCGAACTCATTGCCCAGCACCCCAGTGCGGTGCGAAGCGCCTCCCGCTTGCTCGATGGGCGTGGCCCCACCCCCATCGATCGGGTGTTTCACGACCTCCCCACGCTGTTGCAAGCGGGCGACCTGCTGGTCTTCAACGACACCCAGGTGGTCAAGGCCCGCTTGTTTGGTCACAAGCCCACTGGGGGGCAGCTGGAACTCCTGGTGGAACGCGTGCTGCCCGACCTTCCTGGCGAGCCGCCGCACCAAGTGGTGGCCCACCTGAAGGTGAGCAAAAAACCGCCCGTGGGCACCCGCTTGCTCATGCAAGGCGGTTTTGAAGCGCAATTGCTGGGGCGATGGCCGGATGCCGATGGCGCCTTGTTTCGCTTGGCCCTGAGTGATGAGCCCCACGCCCTGATGCAAGCCCATGGGCACGTGCCCCTGCCGCCCTACATCACCCACGCCGACGACGCCCAAGATGAGGCGCGCTATCAAACGATTTTTGCGCGGCACCCGGGTGCCGCCGCCGCCCCCACCGCAGCCCTGCATTTCGATCAAGGCGTGCTCGACGCCCTGCGCGACCGCGGCATTGAAACCGCCAGCGTCACCTTGCATGTGGGCGCGGGCACCTTTCAGCCGGTAAAAACCGAACGCATTGCCGACCACCGCATGCACAGCGAGTGGTATGCCATTCCCGACGAGACCCTGGCCGCTTTGACACGCTGTCGCGAGCGCAAGGGGCGCGTCGTGGCCGTGGGCACCACCAGCGTCAGAACCCTAGAGTCATGGGCCCGAACCGGCCACACCAGCGGGGACACCGACATCTTCATCACCCCTGGCTTCAAGTTTCAAGTGGTGGATGTGCTCATCACCAACTTTCATTTGCCCAAATCCACCTTGCTGATGCTGGTGTCAGCCCTGGTGGGCTTGGACACCCTGCACCAACTCTACCGACACGCCATTGCGCAGCGCTATCGCTTTTTCAGTTACGGCGATGCCATGCTCATCGCACGCCAACCCCAGGAGCCCCACCATGCTTGAGTTTGAATTGCTGGCCACCGAAGGCCTGGCGCGTCGCGGACGCCTGACCCTGAACCATGGCGTGATCCAAACCCCCATCTTCATGCCCGTGGGCACCTACGGCACGGTCAAGGGCGTGATGCCCCGCAGCTTGGAAGAGATGGGCGCGCAAATCATTTTGGGCAACACCTTTCACTTGTGGATGCGCCCTGGTCTGGATGTGATGCAAAGTTTCGGCGGGTTGCACGGCTTTGAGCGCTGGAACAAACCCATCCTCACCGACAGCGGCGGGTTTCAGGTCTGGTCGTTGGGGGCCATGCGCAAAATCACCGAAGAGGGGGTTCACTTTGCGTCCCCCGTCAATGGCGACCGGCTGTTCATGTCGCCCGAGGTGAGCATGCAAATTCAAACCGTGCTCAACAGCGACATCGTGATGCAACTCGATGAATGCACCCCCTACGAAACCCAAGGCCAGCTCACCACCGAAGCCCAGGCTCGCGCCTCCATGGAAATGAGCCGCCGCTGGGCCTTGCGGTCCAAAGCCGAGTTTGAGCGACTGGGCAACCCCAACGCCTTGTTTGGCATCGTGCAAGGGGGCATGTTCGAGCACTTGCGCCAAGAATCATTGGACGCCCTGGTCGACATGAACTTCCCCGGCTATGCCGTGGGCGGCGTGAGCGTGGGCGAGCCCAAGCCCGAGATGTTGCGCATCATGGCGCACACCCCGCACCGGTTGCCCGCGCACAAGCCCCGCTACCTCATGGGCGTGGGCACACCCGAAGATTTGGTCGAAGGCGTTCGCTGTGGGGTGGACCTCTTCGATTGCGTCATGCCCACGCGCAATGCCCGCAACGGCACCATCTTCACCCGCTATGGCGACTTGAAAATTCGCAACGCGCGCCACAAGGCCGACCACCGCCCCTTGGACGAAACCTGTGGCTGCTACGCCTGCGCGGGCCACACCCGGGCCGATGGCTCGGTGAGCGGCGGCTTCTCACGGGCTTATTTGCACCACCTCGACCGCTGCGGCGAAATGTTGGGCCCCATGCTCACCACGATTCACAACCTGCATTACTACCTCAACCTCCTGCAGGAAGTTCGGAACGCCTTGGACGTGGGTCAATTCGCTGCGTTCGCGCAGCAGTTTGCGCGCGACCGAGCCCGCGGCGTCTGATTCAGCCCAAGGCCTTGAAGGCCTTGGCGAAAAAGTCCACCGTGCCAAAGTTGCCCGACTTGAGCGTGAGGTGCAGGCCTTGGCCCGTGGGCAAGGGCGCGTGACACCACGGCACGCCGGGGTCGATTTGCGGGCCAATTTGCATTTGCGTGATGGACAAGGCCTGCACACAGGCCCCCGAGGTTTCTCCGCCCGCCACCACCAAGCGGCCGACCCCAGCCTCCACCAAGCCACGCGCCACCCGCGCCAAGGTTTGTTCCACCGCGTGCCCCGCATTCAAGCTGCCCCAAGTCGCTTGCAGCGCCTTGACTTGCTCGGGTTCATCGGTGGAATAAATCAACACGGGGCCTTGCGCCAAATGGGGGCGTGCCCACGCCAAGGCCGCCTCACTCACCGAGGCAATGGCGGCCTCGCCGCCAGCCATCAAGGCCTGCACATCCAACGCCCAGACGGGCCAGCCCAAGGCTTTGACATGCGCCACCTGGGCGCGCGTGGCCTCGGAACAGCTGCCCGCCACGGCCGCAGCCCAACCCTGCGGTTGAGGCAGTTGCGCAGCTTGGGGGTTGGGTGAGAGCCCCCAGTTTTGGGGCAAACCAATGGCCACCCCCGAGCCCCCGGTCACCAAGGCCATGCCTTTGAGGGCTTGGCCCAACACCAAGAGGTCGTCGTTGTCGACGGCATCCACAATCGCCAAGCCCACACCCTGCTCGCGCAAGTCGTCCATGCGCTGGGCCACGGCTTGGGCGCCTTGTTGAATCACCCGGTGGTCCACCAAACCCACGGGGCGCGTGCATTGCCCTTGCAACACCTTCACCAGGTTGGACTCGCGCATGGGCGTGAGTGGGTGATTGCGCATGCCGCTGTCGGCCAGCAGTTGGTCCCCCACAAACAAATGTCCCTTGAACACCGAGCGATGGTTATCGGGGAACGCTGGCGTGGCCATGGTGAAGTCCGTGCCCAAAGCCGCCATCAGGGCTTCGGCGACCGGGCCGATGTTGCCGCGCACGTCGCCCTCGTACCAACTGTCAAAGGTGGAGCAATATTTGAAATAGATTTGCTCGGCCCCTTGCGACTGCAGCCAAGCCAAGGCCTGAAGCGATTGCGCCACCGCTTGGTCTGGCGGCAAGGTGCGGGACTTCAGTGCCACCACCACGGCGTCCACCTCCACCCCCAATGGCCCTTGGGGCACCTCGATGGTTTGCACCACCCGCATCCCCGCACGCACCAGGTTGTTGGCCAAATCGGTGGCCCCAGTGAAATCGTCTGCAATGCATCCCAAACGCATCATGCGTCTCCTGTTGTGAACACGGTGAGCACACCGGTGTAGCCATGAATGCGGCTGTGCGCAATCTCGCCAGCAGCAAAAAAACCAGCCAAGGGCACATCACCCAAGGCTTGCTGCAAGGCCAGCAACTCGGCACTGGCCCCGCCAAAGTGCGGGCCGCCTCGACCCGAGCAACTCACGTAAATGGCGCCCCGAATCTGGGCTCCAGCTTGTTCTTCGAGGCTGTCGCGCAATTCGGCGGCCATGCGCATCAAGTCGGCACGTGCAGCCGTCACGTCTTGGCGACAAAACGACAAGGCCATGCCTTCACTGACCTCATCGGCAATCGCCACTGCCTGCTGCCCCGGGTCCAGCCCAATGATGTGGCGCACGCGAACTTGTTCGCCAAAATCTTGGCGCCCCTGGCTGCGGGTCTGCGCAGATGACGCGGGGCTGACCCCCACCAGCGTGCGTCGCACCTGTGCCACCGCGCGCTCGGGGTCATCGAGGCTCACGCCCAACTCGCTCATCAGCACCGACAGCGCCGCTTGATCGTCGAGTTGATGCACCACATGGCCTTGCGCACGCGTGATGCGATGCGCTGGCCCCACGGGTTGACAGCCCTGGGTCACGCGGGAGATCAAGGCCACCTCGGCGCCAAAGGCCACCCCCGTGATGCCGCCTTCAAACACGCCGTTGTGGGCCAGCGACTGCGCGCGCTGGTCCCAACCATTCACGGCCAATTGCACAGGCCCCTGGCGGCTCGCACACAGCCCGCCAAACAACACACCCGTTTGGGTGAGTGCGGCCACATCCTCGATGAGCTCGCCGAGCATGGGCGTCATGGGGTCGGCGTGTACCAAGGCGGTGTGGGCTTGAAAGCCAGCTGGGGCCTGTTGGCCCATGGGCGACAAACCGTTGAAAACCTGGAACTGATCAGGCGGCAACTCGCACAGCATCACCACCAGCCCGGGTTCATCGAAATACTCCACACCACTGGCGCACACGCCCACCCCCACACTGCCGCACCAGTGACGAACCTGCGGCAAGGCCTGGCGCAAGTGATCGAGCAACGCACCGGCGTGGGGCGCGTAGGCGTCGGTGAGGTAAACCAGCCCGAGGTTGGGTTGGCCCACCACGCCCGGTTGCTCGCATTGGGCGCGCAGCTGGGCCACCACCAAGCCAGCGGCCATGGCCCATTGCGGATGGGTGGCGTGGCCACAGACAAAGCGGCCGTTGGCTGGGGTCATGTCAACTGGCGCGCTTGCGGGTGGTGCGCGTGCTGGTGCGCGTGCTGGTGCGCGAGCGCTTGGCGGCGGCCGGCTTGCGGACAGCGGTCGCTGCAGGGGCCGACTGGGCCTTAGCGGCCTGGGCTGCTGAAGCCGCCTGGGTGGCGTGGCGTTGCATGTCGCTCATGCTTTTTTGCGCGATTTGCCCAAACTGGCTGGCCAGGGCCGTCCACATTTGCATGGGGTCTTTCGCGGGGCTGGCCTTCGAGTCCTCCTCCGCTTCGGGTGCGGCGGGTTGGGCCGCTTGGGTCCAATCCACATTCATTTGCTTGAGCGTGGCCAGGGTCATGCGCTGCACCTCCAGGGCCTGGATGCTGGCGGCCAAGGCTTTGGCGTTTTGCTCTAACCAAAATTGCACCGTCTTGAGCTCC
>JAYPFZ010000059.1:0-15474 GCA_038126555.1 Betaproteobacteria bacterium | reverse complement strand
AAGCGGTGGCCGAGCTCATGCGCCGCCAAGCCAAAGGCGAGTGAGGGCCTAGCCCCTGCGGTGCGCCAATGCGCCGGCGAAGGCCTCAGACCTCGAAGTTGTCGATCAGCCGCGTCTGACCCAGCTTGGCTGCGCCCAGCACCACCAAGGGCTCGGGGGTGGGGCCGGTGACGGGCGACAAATCGCGCCGGTGGCGCAAGCTCAGGTAGTCGGGTGCCCAGCCGCGTTGGCGCAGTTGGTCCATGGCTGCGGCCTCGCCAGCCGCCACATCCAGCGTGCCCGAGGCCAGGCCCGCGCGGGCCTGCTCGACCAGGCCCTTCAACACCCGCGACAGCTGCACCGCCTCGGCACGTTCTTCGGCGCTCAGGTAGCCGTTGCGTGAGCTCAGCGCCAGGCCATCGTCGGCGCGGCAGGTTTCGGCCCCCACGATGTCGATGGGCAAAGCCATTTGGCGCACCATTTGCCGAATCACCATCAGCTGTTGGTAGTCCTTTTTGCCAAACACCGCCACATCGGGTTGCACGATGTTGAAGAGTTTGTGCACCACCGTGCTCACCCCCACGAAAAAGCCGGGGCGAAACGCGCCTTCCAAAATGTCGGCCAGCTCGGCGGGCGGGTGCACCTTGAAGCCTTGCGGCTCGGGGTAAAGGTCGTGTTCCGAAGGGGCGAACACCACATCGCAGCCGTTCTTGGCCAGCAGTGCGCAGTCGTTGTCCAGCGTGCGCGGGTAGGTGTCGAAATCTTCATTCGGGCCAAACTGCAAGCGGTTCACAAAAATGCTGGCCACGGTGAGGGCGCCTTGGGGCGCGCGGCGGTCGGCCTCAGCCCGCGCCAGCCGCATGAGCTGCAAATGCCCCTCGTGCAAATTGCCCATGGTGGGCACCAAGGCCCGCAAGGTGGCGCCAGCCAAGACACGGCGCAAGTCTTCCAGCGTGTGAACGATGTGCATAAAAAATCAGCGGGTCATCAAGCCCAGGCGTGCAGGGCGTTGTCGGGGAAGCTGCCGTCTTTCACGGCGGCCACATAAGCGCTCAGGGCGGCCAGCACACTGCTTTGGCCGGCCATGAAGTTGCGCACGAACTTGGGGTTCTTGCCCAAGTTCACGCCCAGCATGTCGTGCATCACCAGCACTTGCCCGGCCGTGCCATTGCCCGCGCCAATGCCAATCGTGTGGCAACGCGGCAGCGCCTGGGTGAGGGCGGTGGACAAGGGCTCGGGCACCATTTCCAGCACCAGCATGGCCGCGCCCGCGTCTTGCAACGCCAGCGCGTCGGCCCGCAGCTGTTGGGCGCCCGCATCGTCGCGTCCTTGCACGCGGTAGCCCCCCAGGGCGTGAACGGTTTGCGGCGTCAGCCCCAAATGGGCGCACACGGGGATGCCGCGTTCCACCAAAAAGCGAACGGTGTCGATGGTCCAACCCCCGCCTTCGAGCTTCACCATGTGCGCACCCGCTTGCATCAGCACCGTGGCGCTGCGCAAGGCTTGTTCTTTGGATTCCTGGTAGCTGCCAAAGGGCAGGTCGCCAATGATCCAAGCCGTGCCTTGCACCCGGCGAATGCCACGCGACACGCTCTCGACGTGGTAGCGCATGGTCTCCAGCGACACGCCCACGGTGCTGGGCAAACCTTGGCAGACCATGCCCAAGGAGTCGCCCACCAACAAACACTCCACGCCCGCCGCATCGGCCACCGCCGCAAAGGTGGCGTCGTAGGCGGTGAGCATGGTGATTTTTTCGCCGCGCGCGCGCAACTCGTGCAGGCGCGGCAGGCTAATGGGTTTTCGCGTGGCCACCGGTGAGGCCGGGGGCAGGGTGCCGTAAGGGGTGGCTGAAGGGGAAGGAGATTGGGCCATGGCAACAGCAAGCCTCAAGGGCAAACAACAAACAAAAAGGGATCAGGTGGGGGCGTAGGCCAAGCGAACGTAGATGGGGGCAAAGGCTTCGGCCTGTGTCACTTCCACCAGGGTTTCTTTGGCGAGTTCGAGCAAGGCGATGAAGGTCACCACCATCACTTGCACCCCTTGCGTGGGGTCGAACAAATCTTCGAAGGGCAAAAACCGCTGGCCTTGCAAGCGGCGCAACACCAGGCTCATGTGCTCGCGCACCGACAGGCTTTCGCGCTGAATCTTGTGGTGTTGCACCAAACGGGCGCGCTGCAAGATGTCGGCCCAGGCCGATTGCAGCTCCGACAACGCCACCTCGGGAAAGCGCGGCTGCAAGGACTGCTCGATGAACACTTGGGCGCGCAAAAAGTCGCGGCCCATCACCGGCAATTCGTTGAGCTTGGAGGCGGCCAGCTTCATTTGCTCGTATTCGAGCAAGCGGCGCACCAGCTCGGCGCGGGGGTCTTCGGGCTCTTTGCCGTCTTCCACGTGTTTGGGCGGCAGCAAGGTGCGCGACTTGATCTCGATGAGCATGGCCGCCATGAGCAGGTATTCGGCCGCCAACTCCAGGTTTTGGGCACGAATTTCATCCACGTAGCTCAGGTATTGCCGGGTGAGCGGCGCCATGGGGATGTCGAGGATGTTGAAGTTTTGCTTGCGAATCAGGTAGAGCAGCAAATCCAGAGGGCCTTCAAAGGCCTCCAGAAACACCTGCAAGGCATCCGGGGGGATGTAAAGGTCGGTGGGCAGCTTGAACAGGGGCTCGCCATACAAGCGGGCGAGCGCCACTTGATCCACCACCCCGGGCAACTCGCCCATGGGGGTGGGGTGATCGAGTTCCAGCTCGTTGCCGTTGCTCACGAGGCGCGGTTCAGGTCGGAGCCGTAAACGTAGGGCTTTTGGGCCACGCGAGCGTCGTTGAACTCGGCTTGCAACTGGCGGTTTTGGGGGCGATCCCACAGCAGGCCACGGCCTTCGCGCTGTTCGGCCTCCAAGGTGGGCTTTTGCGCTTTCAGTTCATTGATGAACTGCGTGGTTTCTGAAACGTAATCGGGGCGTCGGAAAAAAGACATGTCAGGCTTTCTCAGGCAAGACCCGCATTCTAGATTCACTGCCTGAGGCGAAGTTTTCCAGAGGGCATCACAATTTGGGGGTCATTCCCCACCCCCTGGAGGCCCCATGTCCACCCCCCTCTTGAACGGCCAGCGCGTGCTGGTCACCCATGCCGATGCCTTCATGGGGCCCACTTTGTGCGAGGTGCTGGCCCAGCATTGCGCCCAGGTGGTCGCCAGCACCGCTCGCTTGCACCACGACGCCGAAGTGGCCGAAGTGATCGCCCAGGCCGGCCCCCTCGATGCCTTGGTGGCCAACTTGGCCATGCCGGCGCCCACCAGCCTCGCCACCGAAGCCAGCGACGACGAATGGCACCAAACCTTCGATGCCCTGGTTCACCCCTTGCCGCGCTTGTTTCGCGCCGTGTTGCCCGCCATGATCGAGCGCCGCCGGGGCAAGATCCTCGTCATGGGCAGTGCCTCGGCCCTGCGCGGCATGAAGCGGGCCTCCACCTACAGCGCGGCGCGAGGCGCCCAGCTGGCCTACGTGCAATCGGTGGGGGTGGAGGTGGCGCCGCACAACGTGCAGGTCAATGCCATTGCGCAAAACTTCGTCGACAACCCCACCTACTTCCCGCCCGAGGTGCAAGCCAACCCCAAGTTTCAAGAGCGCTTGAAGCGCGAGGTGCCGTTGGGGCGTTTGGTGGGCGCGCGGGAAGACGCCGAATTCGCCGCCTACCTGTGCAGCGAAGCGGCCAACTGCTTTGTGGGCCAGGTGTTCCCCGTGTGCGGCGGCTGGGTGGCGCGCTAAGCCCAGCCCTCAGGCCGCCAAAGCCTGCAAGGCGGTGGGCACATCGGCCCAGTCGGTGTCGGCGTGCAGCCCATGCAACTGCTCGGTGCGGCGCAAGATGTCCAAGGGTTGGCCGCGCAAGCCCACCAGGCACAGCCGCACCCCTTGGTCTTGGCAATCGGTGGACAAATGCATCAGCGCATCCATGCCGCTGGAGTCCAAATACAGCACGTGGGTCATGTCCACCACCAAGGCGCGTTGCGGCAAGCGTTGGGACAAGCCTTCAATGAGCTGCACCGCCGCAAAAAACAGCGCGCCGTGCAGCGCATGCACCGCCACCTGGCCATCGTCTTGCAGGGTTTCCAAACGCGACAAGCTGGAGATGCGGTAGATGAACGTGAGGCAGGCCGCAATCAGACCAAACTGCACCGCCACCGTGAGGTCCACCACCACGGTGAGCAAAAACACCACCACCAGCGTCACGCGATACGGCATGCGGAACTGACCCAGCTCCCAAAACTTGTGCCACTCGCCCATGTTCCACGCCACGTGCAACAAGATGGCCGACAGCGCCGCCAGCGGAATCGCATTGGCCATGGGCGCAGCCACCCACAACACCAGCGCCAACACCACGGCATGGGCCATGCCCGCCACGGGGGAAGTGGCCCCGTTTTTGATGTTGGTGACGGTGCGCGCAATCGTGCCGGTGGCGGGCATACCGCCCACAAAAGGCATGGTGAAGTTGGCCACGCCTTGGGCCATCAATTCTTGGTTGGGGTCGTGGCGCTGGCCCGTGAGGTTGTCGGCCACGCGTGCGCACAGCAGCGACTCAATTGCCCCCAACACGCTGAGCGTCATGATGGGCAGCCACAGGTGGCGAATCTGGGACACATCCCAATCGGGCAAGGCCACACTGGGCAAGCTGGAGGGAATGCCGCCAAAGCGCGTCCCAATGGTGTCCACCGGCCAATGCGTCAGTGCCGTCCACACCGTGCCCAGCACCAACACCCAGATGGAGCCCGGCACCTTGGTCACCCACACCAGCCGGGGCTGGCGTTGGCTGAGCCACGCACCCAGGCGCGCCACGCGCCGCTGCCACACGAACAAAAAGGCCAGCAACACCAGCACCAGCCCGGTGGAGTGGGGGTTCCACTCCGAAGCGTGGGCGCTCACGGTTTGCACAATGCCAATGAAGTCGGCGGGCATCTTCACCGTCAGGCCCAGCAACTCTTTCACTTGCGACAAGCCAATGAGCACCGCAATGCCGTTGGTGAAGCCAATCACCACCGCCACCGGAATGAATCGAATCAGGGTGCCCAGCCGAAACCAGCCCATGGCAAACAACACCAGCCCCGACACCGCAGTCGCCAGCATCAGGTTCATCACCCCGTATTGGCTCACGATGCCATAGACCACCACAATGAACGCCCCGGCCGGGCCGCCAATTTGCACCGTGCTGCCGCCCAACAAGGCAATGAGGAAACCCGCCACGATGGCGGTGTAGATGCCCACTTGCGGGTCCAGCCCCGAGGCAATGGCAAAGGCCATGGCCAAAGGCAGGGCCACCGCCGCCACCGTGAGGCCGGCGCCTAAATCAGCGAACCACCGGGATCGGTTGTAGCCGTGTAACGCATCGAACAATTTGGGGCGAAAGCGAGACACAGCCATGGGGTTCACCTGATGCGCATGCCGGGCTGAGCGCCTGGCCACGGGTTTAAGACATAAATGCCCGGATGGGCCTTTTCATCGGCATGGCTGGCGGCCAGCACCATGCCCTCGGACACACCGAATTTCATTTTGCGCGGCGCCAAATTGGCCACCATCACCGTGAACTTGCCGGTGAGGTCTTCCGGCTTGTAGGCGCTGGCAATGCCACTGAAGACATTGCGCGTGCGACCCTCGCCCACATCGAGCGTGAGGCGCAGCAACTTGGTGGATCCCTCCACTGCCTCGCAAGCCACGATTTGCGCCACGCGCAAATCCACCTTGGCGAAGTCGTCAATCGAAATCGTCGGCGCCAGCGCCTCCCCACCCAATAAATGGGGGTCAGGTTCAGTGGTTTCGGCCGCTGGTGCAGCCGGTTCGAACAAGGCGTCGAGCATCTTCACGTCGACGCGTTGCATCAAGTGCTGGTAGGTGCCAATCACATGGCCAGCCCCCAAGGGCGTGGCGCCTTGGGCAAAGCGAAGGGCGGGCACCTTCAGGAAAGCCTCCACCTGTTCCACCAAGGCGGGCAACACGGGCTTGAGCATCAGGGCCAGCAAGCGGAAGGCCTCGATGCACGTGGTGCACACGTCGTGCAAGCGCGCGTCCATGCCGTCTTGCTTGGCCAGCTCCCACGGCTTGTTGGCGTCCACGTATTCGTTCACGCGGTCGGCCAGCAGCATCACTTCGCGCAACACGCGGGCAAAGTCGCGCCCGGCATACCAATCGGCCACGGTGGGCAGGGCATCGCGCAGGTGTTCCAGCAAGGCGTCGCCGTCGGCCGAAACCTCGCCCAAGCGGCCCTCGAAGCGTTTGCTCAGGAAGCCCGCCGCACGGCTGGCGATGTTGATGAACTTGCCCACCAAGTCGGCATTCACGCGGGCCATGAAGTCGTCGGGGTTGAAGTCCACGTCTTCGTTGCGGCCGTTGAGCTTGGCGGCAATGTAGTAGCGCAGCCACTCGGGGTTCATGCCCAGTTTCAGGTATTTGAGCGGGTCCAGGCCCGTGCCCCGGCTCTTGCTCATCTTCTCGCCGCTCACGGTGAGAAAGCCATGCACGAACACGGCGTTGGGCACCTTGCGGCCACTGAAGTGCAAGGTGGCCGGCCAGAACAGGGTGTGGAAGGTGATGATGTCTTTGCCAATGAAGTGGTATTGCTCCACTTGGGGGTCGGCCATGAACTCGTCAAAGCTGCGCGTTTCGCCCAGGGCCTTGGCCCCGCCGGTGTCGAAATGGTTTTTCAGCGAAGCAAGGTAGCCAATGGGCGCATCGAGCCACACGTAAAAGTATTTGCCCGGCGCATCGGGAATCTCGATGCCGAAGTAGGGCGCGTCGCGCGAAATGTCCCAGTCGCCCATCTTGGGCTTGCCGGTGTCGTCGGGCGCGATCCACTCGCTGATTTTGTTGAGCACCTCGGTTTGCACCGCCCCCGAAGTGGTCCACTGCTTGAGAAAGTCCAGGCAGCGGGGATCAGACAGCTTGAAGAAAAAATGCTCGGACGTCTTGAGCACCGGTGTGGCCCCTGAGAGCGCTGAGTAGGGCTTGGTGAGCTCGGTGGGCGCATACACCGCCCCGCAGCTCTCGCAGTTGTCGCCGTATTGGTCTTTGGCCCCGCACTTGGGGCATTCGCCCTTGATGAAGCGATCGGGCAAAAACATGTTTTTTTCGGGATCGAAAAACTGCTCGATGGTGCGCGTCTCGATCAGGCCATTGGCCTTCAGGGCCCGGTAAATCGACTGCGCCAATTCGTGGTTTTCGGGGCCGTCGGTGGAGTGCCAGTTGTCAAAGCTGATGTGAAAGCCATCGAGGTAGGGCTTGCGGCCGGCGGCAATGTCGGCCACAAACGCTTGCGGCGTTTTGCCCGCCTTCTCGGCAGCAATCATGATGGGGGCGCCATGGCAGTCGTCGGCACACACGAAATGCACCTGATGCCCCTGCATGCGCTGAAACCGCACCCAGATGTCGGCCTGGATGTATTCCATGATGTGGCCAATGTGGAAGTTGCCGTTGGCGTAGGGCAGGGCGGTGGTGACAAACAGCTGACGCTGGGACATGGGGCAATGATTCCTTGGAAATGCAGGCATTTTAGGCACCCCGGTAGACTCTCTCCTTTCATCTCTGTCCCTTTGATAAAGGTTCGCCATGAGCAGCACCGCCTCCCCCGATCAGCCCCCCCGTCCCAGCCTGCCGCCCTTGCCGCAAGTCAAAGCCATCGTGGCTGTGGCCTCGGGCAAAGGGGGCGTAGGCAAAAGCACCACGGCGGCCAATTTGGCCCTGGCCTTGGCCCACCAAGGTCACCGCGTGGGCGTGCTCGATGCCGACATCTACGGCCCCAGCCTGCCCGTGCTCTTTGGCGTCACCTCCCGCCCCGAGAGCGACGACGGCAAGACCATGGACCCCATCATGGCCCACGGCCTGCAACTCATGTCCATTGGCTTTCTCATCAACCCCGACGAAGCCATGATTTGGCGTGGCCCCATGGCCACCCAAGCGCTTGAACAGTTGCTGCGCCAAACCAATTGGCAAAACCTCGACTACCTCGTGGTCGACATGCCCCCCGGCACCGGCGACATCCAGCTCTCGCTCAGCCAGCGTGTGCCCATCACCGGCGCGGTCATCGTCACCACCCCGCAAGACTTGGCCCTCATCGATGTGCGCAAAGGCGTGGCCATGTTCGACAAAGTCGGCGTGCCCATCTTGGGCGTGGTGGAAAACATGGCCGTCCACGTGTGCAGCCAGTGCGGCCACACCGAACACATCTTTGGCCACAAAGGCGCGCAAGCCCTGGCCCAAGACGTTGGCGCACCCGTGTTGGGCTCCTTGCCCCTGGACATCCGCATCCGCGAGCAAGCCGATGCTGGCCTGCCCACCGTGCTGGCCGACCCCGATGGCCCCTTGGCCGCCCACTACCTGGGCATGGCCACGCAGGTCCACGATCGCGTGCAAGCGCTTGCCCAAGATCAAAAGCGCGCGTTTCCCACCATCAAGATCTCGAAGAGCTGACCAACCTGCATTAAAGTGCAGGCATGGCCACCGCCGACGACACCTCCCGCCACCCCTTCCTGGACGCCCTGGGCGAGCGCCTGCGCATGCTGCGGGCGCGGCGTGGCCTCACCCGGCGCGCCGTGGCCCAAGCCGCCCAAGTTTCCGAGCGGCACCTGGCCAACCTGGAGGGCGGCACCGGCAACGCCTCCATCCTCATCTTGTTGGAAGTGGCGCAAGCCCTGGGCTGCAGCCTCTCCGAGCTCATGGGCGACGTCACCACCTCGTCGCCCGAGTGGCTGCTCATTCGCCAAGCCCTCAGCGGGCGCAGCGAAGCCGATTTGCAAAAAGTGCGCATGGCCTTGCCCGAGCTGCTGCCCACTGGGCCCGAGCCCATCGACCGGCGCCACCACATCGCCCTCATTGGCTTGCGCGGCGCGGGCAAGTCGACCCTGGGGCGCTTGTTGGCCCAAGCCTTGGGCTGGCCCTTCATTGAACTCACCCAGCGGGTGGAAGCCTTGGCTGGCTGCAGCGCCAGTGAAATTCACTCGCTGTATGGCCCGCTGGCCTACCGCCGTTACGAACGCCGGGCCTTGGAAGAGGCGGTGAGTGCCCAGCCCGAAGCCGTCATCGCCACCCCCGGTGGGTTGGTGTCGGACACCGACAACTTCCAGTATTTGTTGGGCCACTGCTTCACCCTGTGGCTGCAAGCCACCCCCGAAGACCACATGGCCCGCGTGTTGGCCCAAGGCGACACCCGCCCCATGGCCGCCAACCCCGAGGCCATGGACGACCTGCGTCGCATCCTGCATGGCCGCACGCCCTTTTACGCCAAGGCCGACCTCAGCCTCATGACCAGCGGCCAGACCCAACAACAGGCGTTTCAAGCCTTGCTGGCCCTCTTGGCCCCTCGTTTGGCCTAAACTGCACAAAAATGCATTGACATGCATCAAATCGCCGGTATGATGCACTTTAATTCATGTTAACGGCCATTGCCGTTCCCCCAACCTTCGGAGGCCCCGATGAGTGCTGTGACCCCGTCAGACCGCGTTGACTACCAAACCCACCCCACGCATTACCACCACTGGCAACTCACCGTGGACGGCGATGTGGCCACCTTGGCCGCCGACTTCAACGAAGACGCCGGCCTGCGCCCCGGCTACAAGCTCAAGCTCAACAGCTACGACTTGGGCGTGGACATCGAACTCAACGACGCCCTCAACCGCATTCGCTTCGAGCACCCCAACGTGAAAACCGTGGTGCTCACCAGCCTCAAAGACAAAGTCTTTTGCTCGGGCGCCAACATCTTCATGTTGGGCGTCTCCAGCCACGCCTGGAAGGTGAACTTTTGCAAGTTCACCAACGAAACCCGCAACGGCATGGAAGACTCGTCGCAACACGAGGGCCTGAAATTCCTCGCCGCCGTGAATGGCGCTTGCGCCGGTGGCGGCTACGAGCTGGCCTTGGCCTGCGACGAGATCTTGCTCATCGACGACCGCTCCTCGGCCGTGAGCCTGCCCGAAGTGCCCCTGCTGGGCGTGCTGCCCGGCACCGGTGGCCTCACCCGCGTGACCGACAAGCGCCACGTGCGCCACGACCTCGCCGACATTTTTTGCACCACCAATGAAGGCGTGCGTGGCCAGCGTGCCAAAGACTGGCGCCTCGTCGACGACATCGCCAAGCCCGCCGTGTTTGGCGACGCCGTCAAGGCCCGCGCCGCCCAACTCGCCAGCCAAAGCCAGCGCCCCAGCGGCGTCACCGGCGTGGCCCTCACGCCCCTGAGCCGCGAATTCACGGCCGACGCGGTGAACTACCCCCACGTGCAAATCCAGATCGACCGCGCCAAGCGCACCGCCACCTGGCACATCAACGCCCCCACCCAGGCCTTGCCCGCCGATGGCGAAGCCGCCCGGGCCTTGGGTGCCGATTGGGCCGTGTTGCAACTGGCGCGCGAACTCGACGACGCCATCCTGCACATGCGCACCAACGAGCCCGACCTGGGCGTGTGGCTCATCAAAACCCGGGGCCAGGCCCAAGCCGTGGCCGCCATGGACGCCTTCTTGGCCGCCCACGCCGAGCACTGGTTTGTGCGCCAAACCCTGGGCCTGTGGCGCCGCACCCTGAGCCGCCTCGATGTGTCCTCGCGCAGCCTGTTTGCGCTGGTGGACGAAGGCTCGTGCTTTGTGGGCACCTTCTTGGAGCTGGCCCTGGCCTGCGACCGCACCTACCACCTGGCCTTGCCCGACACCCCCGAAGCCGCGCCCCACGTGCAAGTCACCGAGCTCAACTTCGGCACCTACCCCATGGCCACTGGCCAAAGCCGCTTGGCGCGCCGTTTCTACGACGAAGCCCCTGCGCTGGAAGCCGTTCGCGGGGTCGTGGGTTTGCAACTCGATGCCGATGCCAGCGTCAAGCTGGGCCTGGTCACCGCCGCCCCCGACGACATCGACTGGGCCGACGAAGTTCGCATCGCCGTGGAAGAGCGGGTGGCCATGTCCCCCGACGCCCTCACGGGCCTTGAAGCCAACCTGCGCTTCAACGGCACCGAGAACATGGTGACCCGCATCTTTGGTCGCCTCACCGCTTGGCAAAACTGGATCTTCCAGCGCCCCAACGCCGTTGGCGACAAAGGCGCCCTGAAGGTTTATGGCAAAGGCGACAAAGCCGCCTTTGATTGGAATCGCGTTTAAAACACAGGAGCACCCCATGAGCAGCATCGACTACAGCGACAAAATCCCCAACAACGTCAACCTCAGCGAAGACCGCACCCTGCAGCGCGCGCTGGAGCAATGGCAGCCCAACTACCTCAACTGGTGGCAAGACATGGGTCCCGATGGCTCCCATGGCTTCGATGTGTATTTGCGCACCGCTGTGAGCGTGGACCCGCAAGGCTGGGCTCAGTTTGGTCACGTCAAGATGCCCGACTACCGTTGGGGCATCTTTCTGAACCCCGCCGAGCAAGACCGCAAGATTCACTTCGGTGACCACCTCGGCGAAGCCGCTTGGCAAGACGTGCCTGGCGAATACCGCGCCAACCTGCGCCGCATCATCGTCACCCAGGGCGACACCGAACCCGCTTCGGTGGAGCAGCAGCGCCACTTGGGCCTCACCGCCCCCAGCCAATACGACTTGCGCAACCTCTTTCAGGTCAACGTGGAAGAGGGCCGCCACCTCTGGGCCATGGTGTATTTGCTGCACAAATACTTTGGCCGCGATGGCCGCGAAGAAGGCGAGGCCTTGCTCGAGCGCCGCAGCGGTCAAACCGACAACCCCCGCATCTTGGAGGCCTTCAACGAAGAAACCCCCGACTGGTTGTCGTTCTTCATGTTCACCTACTTCACCGACCGCGACGGCAAGTTCCAGCTGTGCGCGCTGGCCGAGTCGAGCTTCGACCCGCTGGCTCGCACCACCAAGTTCATGCTCACCGAAGAAGCCCACCACATGTTCGTGGGCGAGTCGGGCGTCTCGCGCGTGATTCAGCGCACCTGCCAAGTCATGAACGAGCTCAAGACCGACGACCCCGCCAAGCTGCGTGCCGCTGGCGTGATCGATCTGCCCACCTTGCAGCGTTACCTGAACTTCCACTTCAGCGTCACCATCGACCTCTTTGGCGCCGACGAGTCCTCCAACGCCGCCACCTTCTACACCACCGGCCTCAAGGGTCGTTACGAAGAAGGCAAGCGCACCGACGACCACCAACTGCGCAACGACCACTACAAAGTGCTCGAAGTGCGCGACGGCCAGTTGCGCGAAAAAGAAGTCCCCATGCTCAACGCCCTGAACGAAGTGCTGCGCGACGACTACATCAAAGACTCCGTGGGCGGCGTCGAGCGCTGGAACAAAGTCATCGAGAAGGCCGGCATCCCCTTCCGCCTCAAAGTGCCCCACAAGGCCTTCCACCGCAACATCGGCACCTTGGCCGGTGTGAAGGTGAGCCCCGAGGGCCAAGTGGTGAGCGAAGCCGAATGGCAAGCCCGCCGCAACGAGTGGCTGCCCAGCGCCGAAGACCGTGCCTTCGTGGCCAGCCTCATGGGCCGCGTGGTCGAGCCCGGTCAGTTCGCCAACTGGATTGCGCCCCCCGCCATGGGCATCAACCGCCAGCCCGTCAACTTCGAATACGTTCGATTCAACTGAGCACCAGCATGAGCGCCGTTCTCGAACAGCACCTGATCGACCCCGAAATTTGCATCCGGTGCAACACCTGTGAAGCCACGTGCCCCGTTGGGGCCATCACCCACGACGATCGCAACTACGTCGTCAAGGCCGATGTGTGCAACCACTGCATGGCTTGCGTGCCCCCGTGCCCCACAGGTTCCATCGACAACTGGCGCACCATGCCGCAAAGTCGGCCCTACAGCGTGGACGAGCAGCTGGGCTGGGACGAACTCCCTGCCCCCTTGAGCGAAGCCGAATGGGCCGAGCTGGGTGGGCCGGGCGAGGCGGGCGAGGCCGCCCCCAGCCCCGCACCAGCGGCCACGCCCAGCGTGTCGAGCGCGGCCACCACCGTGGCGGCGGCGCCCAACTACAACGCCACCGTGCCCCCGTGGTCGGCCGCCCACCCCTACACCAACCTGCATGGGCCCAAGCAGCCCATCACGGCCACCGTCACCGGCAACGTGCAAGTGAACGAGGCGGGCACCGAAAACGAAACCCACCACATCGTGCTCGACTTTGGCCACCTGCCTTTCCCCGTGCTCGAAGGCCAGTCCATTGGCATCTTGGCGCCGGGCGTCGACGCCCACGGCAAGCCCCACCATGCGCGCCAATACTCCATCGCCTCGCCGCGCAACGGCGAGCGGGCGGGCTACAACAACCTCTCGCTCACCGTCAAGCGCGAGCGGGCCCAAGACGGTCACCCCCCGGGCGTGTGCTCCAACTACCTGTGCGACCTCGCCGTGGGCGACACCGTGCAAGTCATTGGCCCCTTTGGCGCGAGCTTTCTCATGCCCAACCACCCCAAGAGCCACCTCGTCATGATTTGCACGGGCACCGGCAGTGCGCCCATGCGCGCCATGACCGAGTGGCGTCGCCGCCAACGTGCGGGCGGCCAATTCGAGGGGGGACGCCTGATGCTGTTCTTTGGCGCGCGCACCCAGCAAGAGTTGCCGTATTTCGGGCCCTTGCAAAAGCTGCCCAAAGATTTCATCGACATCGAGTTTGCGTTCTCACGCACCCCGGGCCAGCCCCGGCAATACGTGCAAGACCGCATGCGCGCCCGCGCCGCCGACCTGGCCGCCTTGCTGGCCGACAGCCAGGCGCACTTTTACGTGTGTGGCCTCAAGGCCATGGAAGAAGGGGTGTTGCAGGCCTTGCAAGAGATTGCCCACGGCGCTGGCCTCGACTGGCCCACCCTGGGCGCGGCCTTGCAGCGCGAAGGGCGCTTGCACCTCGAAACCTACTGATTCTTTTCAATCACCAGCAGCGATTTGCCCAGCGCCTGATCCATGGCCTGGGCATGCGCCGCAATGAGCGCGCGCAGCTTGGGCGTGGCCGTGAGCAGGCGCGCCCGCTTGTCCGATTGGCTCGACACCGCCTCAATCAGCCCGTCGCGTTCGAACTCCCGCAGCTTGAGCCGAATCGCGCGCTCGCTCACGTGGGCATCCACATGAATGTCCTTGAGCGACTGTGAACCCTGCGTCTCACTCATCACCTGCTCGGCAATCTTGAAGTAAAGAAACCGACCACACACCGTGTTCAGCGGGGTGCAGTGCTGCGCCTCCCACTGTTGCAACTCGGCCAGGCTCATCAAAGTGGCCTGTTGGCGGCGGTTGAGGTCTTTCATGGTGATCTCCCTGAAAAAGCGCATTCAAAAGTATGAATCGGCAAGGTTTGCCCATATTACCTGAAAATTAATTAAAAAAAATTAAAAAATCTGCACAATGCGTTTCAATGAATTAATAAAGCCACAAAGCTTGAATTGATTCAGAGTCCTTTCACTACGCTTTTGAGGGAATCTCATGAAACGCCCATTCAATCAGCTGCTTTGCTTTCTCTGCCTGAGTGTCCTGCCCGTCTGGGGATGGGCGCAAACCCTCATGGCCACCCCGCCCCTGGCCAGCCAAGTCCAGCCCCTGAGCCTGCGCGAGCTGCTCGAAGCCGCCGCCAGCCAAAACCCCGACATCCGCGCCGCCCGCTTGGCGGCCCAGGCCAACGAACAAGACGTCACCGCCGTCGAGCGCCTGCGCTGGCCCTCCCTGAGCCTCACCGCCGAGACCGACACCGGCAACAACCGCACCACCCCCAACACCGCCTTGCAAGCCGAGCAAACCTTGTATGACTTTGGCCAGCTCAGCGCCCGCATTGCCGGCGCCAAAACCGAAGCCAGCACCGGCCTGTTGCGCATGCACCTGCAACAGCAAGACATTTACCTGCAAATCATTGGCGCTTGGCAAAGCCTGATGGGGGCCCAGCAACGCGCCCAGGTGGCCCGCGACACCTTGCAACGCCTCGATGGCTTTGTGGCCCAAATGACCCGCCGCGTGGAATCCAAAGCCTCTGCCCCCATCGACCTCGAGCTGGTGCAAGCGCGGGTGCTGCAAACCGAGGTGGAGCTCTCCACCGCGCAAAACGCCGCCAGCATTGCCGTCAACCGCATCGAGCAGCTCACGGGCCTCTCGGGCGTGGCTGCACGCCTCGATGGCCTCGACGCCGCCGCTTGGCAAGCCCAAGTCCAAACCTTTGCCGCCGAGCTCGATGCCATCGACTGGGTGCAACTCGCTGGTGGCCAAAGCCCGCCTCGACGTCGACCGCGCCCGCACCGACTACCAATTGGTGGTGGCCCAAACCTTCCCCACGATTTACCTGCGCACCTACCAGCCCCTGAGCAAAGAAGCCTCCGGCATGCCGCTCAACACCAGCATGACCACCTTCTTTGGTTTGCGCTATTCGCCGGGAGCGGGCTTTGTCACCGCCGCCCAGGCCCAGTCCATGCACACCCGGCTGAGCAGCGTCGAAGAAAAAGTGCTCAGCGCCCAACAAGAAATGCTGCAAATCATGCGCAGCGACCGCGAGGAATTCGCGAACGCCCGCTTGCGCGAGACGGCCTTGGCGCAATCGGTCAAAGGC
>JAYPFZ010000058.1:0-15749 GCA_038126555.1 Betaproteobacteria bacterium | reverse complement strand
GTTCTCCACCTCATCGTCAAACAACTCAATGCGCAAGGCCAACTCGCTGTGTTCAGCGGGAAAGACGTCGATGGTGTCCCCTCGCACCCGAAACGTGCCCCGTGAAAACTCCACATCGTTGCGCTGGTATTGCATGCGAACCAATTGGGCAATGATGTCGCGCTGGCCCAGCACATCGCCTTTCCTCAGGGTCAACACCATTTGGTGGTAACTCTCAGGGTCGCCAATGCCGTAGATGGCCGACACCGTGGCCACAATCACCACATCCCGCCGTTCCATCAGGCTTTTGGTGCACGACAAGCGCAATTGCTCGATGTGCTCGTTGATGGCGCTGTCCTTTTCAATGAACAAGTCGCGCTGAGGCACATAGGCCTCGGGCTGGTAGTAGTCGTAATAGCTCACAAAATACTCCACGGCGTTGTTCGGGAAAAACTCCCGAAATTCGCTGTAGAGCTGCGCCGCCAAGGTTTTATTGGGCGCATACACAATGGCTGGCCGCCCCAATCGGGCAATCACATTGGCCATGGTGAAGGTTTTGCCCGAGCCCGTGACGCCCAACAAGGTTTGGAACATCTCGCCGTTTTCAAAGCCTTCGACCAACGCATCGATGGCACCAGGCTGATCGCCTGCTGGCGGGTAAGGCTGAAATAATTCGAAAGGAGAGCCCGGATGCTGCACCCAATGTCCCTCGCTGGAGGGTGCTTCGGGGGCCGATGGGGCAGATGTTTGGACTGTCATGTCTAAATGAGGGGCAAAAGCAGGTGCGAAACGGACAAATCCCCGGGAAATCCCGAGGTCCCGCCGCTAGAATTCAACCCACTAGCGTATCCCATCTGGATCGCAGTGTCCCAACCCCATCACTCCCATCCACCACGAGACCAACATGTCCCTGTTTCACGCCGTTGAAATGGCCCCCCGTGACCCCATCCTGGGTCTGAACGAGCAATTCGCAGCCGATGCCCACCCCAAAAAAGTGAATTTGGGCGTGGGGGTTTACTTTGATGACCAAGGCAAATTGCCCTTGCTCGAGTGCGTGAAACAAGCCGAAGCCCAACTGGCCGCCGCCCCCAAAGCCCGCGGTTACTTGCCCATCGATGGCATTGCCGCTTACGACAACGCGGTCAAAACCTTGGTCTTTGGTGCAGGCAGCGAACCCATCACCTCGGGCCGTGTGGCCACCGTTCAAGCCTTGGGCGGCACAGGCGGCCTGAAAATTGGCGCCGACTTTCTCAAGCGCCTGAACCCCTCGGCCAAAGTCCTCATCTCCGACCCCAGCTGGGAAAACCACCGCGCCCTGTTCACCAACGCCGGCTTCACGGTCGAAACCTACACCTATTACGACGCCGCCAACCGCAGCGTGAATTTCCCAGGCATGCTCGCCTCGCTTGAGGCCGCCCCCGCTGGCACCGTGGTGGTTTTGCACGCTTGCTGCCACAACCCAACCGGCTACGACATCACCCCCGCCCAATGGGACGAGGTGGTGGCGGTGGTCAAGGCGAAAAAACTCACCGCTTTCCTCGACATGGCCTACCAGGGCTTTGGTCAGGGCATTGCCGAAGACGGCGCAGTGGTTGGCAAGTTTGTCGCCGCTGGCCTCGACTTCTTGGTTTCCACCTCGTTCTCCAAGAGCTTTAGCCTGTATGGCGAACGCGTGGGGGCCTTGTCGGTGTTGTGCGAAAACAAAGACGAAGCCGATCGCGTGCTCTCGCAACTCAAAATCGTCATCCGCACCAACTACTCCAACCCTCCCACCCATGGCGGCACGGTCGTCGCCACGGTGTTGAACACCCCCGAGCTGCGCGCCCTGTGGGAAAAAGAGTTGGGCGAGATGCGCGTTCGCATCAAAGCCATGCGCCAAGCCTTGGTCGATGGGCTTAAAGCTGCGGGCATCCAGCAAGATTTTTCGTTCATCACCCAGCAAGTGGGCATGTTCAGCTACTCGGGCCTGAGCCAAGCGCACATGGTTCGTCTGCGCAACGAATTCGGTGTCTATGGCACCGACACCGGTCGCATGTGCGTGGCCGCGGTCAACACCGGCAACGTGCAACACATTTGTCAGTCCATCGCCACGGTTTTGTCCGCATAAACCGTGGGTCGATCCCAGTGGCCCTGCTCTCGGGCGAGGCCACATCCCATTTAAGCTTCAGGAGGTCTTTATGCTGTATCAACTCTTCGAAACCCAACGGGGTCTCATGGAACCTTTCGCAGAGTTTGCCAAAGCGTCCTCCAAGCTGTTCGGGAACGGGCAATCGCCTTTTGCCATGCAACCGTCGTCGCATCGCATTTCGGCTTCCTTCGACTTGCTGTATCGCCTCTACAAAGACTACGAAAAGCCTGAATTCGAGATTCGCTCCATCCAAAGCGAAGGGCAAGAAATTGCCATCGACGAGCGCGTTGAGCTCGACCTCCCCTTTTGCCAATTGCGCCGCTTCAAGCGATTCACCGACGATCCCGTCACCTTAGAGCGCATCAAAAAAGAACCCGTGGTCCTGATCGTGGCGCCCTTGTCGGGCCACTACGCCACCTTGTTGCGCGACACCGTGCAGACCATGTTGCAACACCACAAGGTCTACATCACCGACTGGAAAAACGCGCGCATGGTGCCGCTGTCCGAGGGTGAGTTCCACCTCGACGACTACATCAATTACGTGCAGCAGTTCATTCGACACATTCAGGCTTGCTACGGCGACATCCACATCATGTCGGTTTGCCAGCCCACCGTGCCGGTGCTCGCCGCCGTCTCCCTCATGGCCTCGCGTGGCGAGCGCACACCCATCTCCATGGTCATGATGGGCGGCCCCATTGACGCACGCAAATCCCCCACCACGGTGAACAATTTGGCCACCAACAAGAGCCACGAGTGGTTTGAAAACAATGTGATCTACCGCGTGCCGCCCAATTTCCCAGGCGCGGGTCGCCGGGTGTATCCAGGCTTTTTACAGCACACGGGCTTTGTGGCCATGAACCCCGATCGCCACTTCAAGAGCCACCTCGACTACTTCAACGATTTGGTCAAGGGCAACGATTTCAGCGCCGACGCCCACCGCAAGTTCTACGACGAATACAACGCCGTGCTCGACATGGACGCCGACTACTACTTGGAAACCATTCGCACGGTGTTCCAAGACTTCAACTTGGTCAAAGGCACCTGGGATGTGTGCAATGTGCAGGGCAAGGTCGAGCGCGTTCGACCCGAGGACATCCGTGGCGTGGGCTTGATCACCGTGGAAGGCGAGCTCGACGACATTTCAGGCTTGGGCCAAACCAAAGCCGCGCATGGCCTGTGCAAGGGCATTGCCGAAGCCGACAAGCAGCATTTGGAAGTCAATGGCGCGGGCCATTACGGTATTTTCAGTGGCCGTCGCTGGCGCGAAATCGTGTATCCCGCCGTGCGTCAGTTCTTGGCCAAACGACAAAAATTCGCCAAAACTCGCCTGTTCATCGCTGAACCCAGCATGATGTGCGACGACCATCAAGGCGATTCGCCGGTGACCCGCTCGGTGAAGGCGGCCGCCAAAACTGCCCAACGCACGAGCAGCCGCAAGGCCGTGGCCAGCTCCACTCGCAGTCGCACGGCTTCGGCAAGCACCAAATCCAAAGCCACCACGGCTGCTGCCCCTGCACGCAGTCGTTCGGCCAAGCCCCGCACCTGATCCCGAAGGGGGTGATGGCATGGGCTTGCGCGACCTGCTCCTCGATGCGTTGCCGCAAACCCAATGCACCCGCTGCGGTTACCCCGACTGCGCGGCCTATGCCGACGCGGTGGCCACAGGAGAAGCCGCCATCAACCAATGTCCGCCCGGCGGGCAACAAGGCGTGGCGCGCTTGGCACGCCTCACCGGCCAACCAGAAATTCCACTGAACCCGGAGTTTGGACACGAAGGCCCGCGCCACGTGGCCTGGATCGATGAGGCTTGGTGCATTGGCTGCACCTTGTGTTTGCCGGTTTGTCCCACCGACGCCATCTTGGGTGCGCACAAGCGCATGCACACCGTCATTGAATCCGAATGCACGGGCTGCGAGCTGTGCATCCCCGTTTGTCCCGTCGACTGCATTCACCTCGACGATGTGAGTTCACCCGCCACGGGCTGGCAGGCCTGGAGCCCCTTGCAAGCGCAACAGGCGCGTGAGCGCTATGCCCTGCATCAGCAACGCTTGGCTCGCACACAGGCTGAACGCGCTGAGCGGCACGTGAGCAAACTCAGCCAAGACTTACAAGACTTGGACGATACCCGCGAAGCCAACTCGCAGGCCGATGCCCAAGCCGAACGCAAGCGCGCCTTGGTCGCCGCCGCCTTGGCCAGGGCCCAAGCACGCGCCCAAGGCTAAGCCCCTCAGTGTGGCTGACTGGCCAAGGCGTTCATGGCCTTGACCACTTCGGGTGGGGCCTGCACCAACTCAATCAGCACGCCCTCGCCGCTCACCGGAAACTCGTCATTGCCCTTGGGGTGAATGAAGCAAATGTCAAAGCCTGCGGCGCCGCGTCGAATCCCGCCCGGCGCAAACCGCACCCCTTCCGAGGTGAGCCATTCCACGGCTTTGGGCAAGTCGTCAATCCACAAGCCCACATGGTTCAGCGGTGTGGCGTGCACAGCCGGTTTTTTCTCGGGGTCTAGCGGTTGCATCAAATCCACTTCGACCTCGGTTGGGCCAAAGCCCATGGCACAAATGTCTTCGTCGACGTTTTCGCGCTCGCTTTGAAAATCGCCCTTGAGTCGCAAACCCAGCTTGTCGACCCACAGGGTGCGCAGGGCCAATTTGTTGAGGCCCCCAATGGCAATTTGCTGCAATCCCAGCACTTTGAACGGGCGCGTGCTCATTCGAACTCCACAATCAATTGGTCCACCGTGAGCGACTCGCCCACATTGGCCATCACTTGCTTGACCACACCATCGCGAGCAGCGAACAGCACGTTCTCCATCTTCATGGCTTCAATGACCGCCACCCGCTCGCCCGCCTGAACCACTTGGCCGGGCTGCACGTTCACTTGCACCAACAAGCCCGGCATGGGTGAGATGACAAAACGGCTCATGTCTGGCGGCGCCTTGAACGGCATCAAGCGATGCAATTCGGCCATGCGCGGTGACACCACCAAGGCCTCCATGCGTCGGCCGTTGTGCTGAACCACCAAGGCCAAGGGGTTTTTACCGGTGCCCCGCTCCACCTGAGCGCTAAAGGCCTGGCCATTGACCGTGCCCTGAATGCAAATGTCATTCAAGCGGGAATGGCTGTCGATTTCGTAGGCCTTGCCTTCGACCCGAATGCAGGCTTTGCCCACGATGTCGCCGGAGTCCTCGATGGTGACCGCGTGGTGTTGGTGCTGGCCTTTGGCGTCCAGCGCAATCAGCACATAGCTCTCGCCCACTTTCACGTCATAGCCACGGAGCTGGCCGGAGATCGTAGCCGCACGCTGGCGCGACTTGCGGCGCACATAGGCAGCCAGTGCCACCAAAAAATTCGCATCGTCGTGCGGAACGTCTTCGGCAAAAAAGCCTTGCCCGTAGTGTTCGGCAATGAAGCCCGTGTTGAAGTCGCCCGCCACAAACTGGGGGTGCGCCAACAGCGCCGCTTGGAAAGGAATGTTGGAGCTGATGCCGCGAATCACAAAGCTGTTGAGGGCCGACTTCATTTTCTCAATCGCATCGTTGCGGTCGGTGCCGTGCACGATGAGCTTGGCAATCATGGAGTCGTAAAACATGGGGATCTCGCCCCCTTCTTGCACCCCCGTGTCCACGCGAACCCCCATCAGTTGTTCGGTGTTGGACTGGAACATGGTTTGTTCCGGCGTTTGCAAGCGCACCAAACGACCCGTGGAGGGCAAGAAGTTGCGGAAGGGGTCTTCGGCATTGATGCGGCACTCGATGGCCCAACCATTGCGTTTCACATCGGCTTGTTGCAGGCTCAGCTTCTCACCCGCAGCAATGCGAATCATCCACTCCACCAAGTCCAAGCCCGTGATGCATTCGGTGACCGGATGCTCCACCTGCAAACGGGTGTTCATTTCCAGGAAGTAGAAACTCTGATCCTTGCCCACCACAAATTCCACCGTGCCCGCGCTTTGGTATTTCACGGCTTTGGCCAAGGCCACGGCTTGCTCACCCATGGCTTTGCGGGTGGCGTCAGAAATGAACGGTGACGGCGCCTCCTCGATCACCTTTTGGTGGCGGCGCTGAATCGAGCATTCGCGCTCGTTCAGGTAGATGACGTGGCCGTGGGAGTCGCCCAAGACCTGAATTTCAATGTGACGGGGCTCTTCCACGAATTTTTCGATGAACACGCGGTCGTCACCAAAGCTGTTGCGCGCCTCATTGCGGCAGGACTCAAAGCCTTCTTTGGCTTCCTTGTCGTTGAAGGCCACGCGCAAGCCCTTGCCACCCCCACCCGCCGAGGCCTTGATCATCACGGGGTAACCAATGCCTTTGGCGATTTCAACGGCCTGATCCCCGCTGTCGATGGGGTCGTTGTAACCGGGAATGGTGTTGACCTTGGCTTCGTTGGCCAGCTTCTTCGAGGCAATTTTGTCGCCCATGGCCGCAATGCTGAAATGCTTGGGGCCAATGAAGACAATGCCCTCTTCCTCGCATCGTTTGGCAAAGCCTTCGTTCTCCGACAAAAAGCCATAGCCCGGGTGAACGGCCTGAGCACCTGTGGCCTTGCAGGCGGCAATGATTTTGTCGGCCACCAAATACGACTCGCGTGAAGGTGCGGGGCCCAACAACACGGCCTCATCGGCCAGTTGCACATGGCGCGCTTCTTTGTCGGCCTCGGAATAAACCGCCACGGTCTGGATGCCCATCTTGCGGGCAGTGGCGATGACGCGGCAGGCAATTTCGCCACGGTTGGCAATCAGAATTTTCTTGAACATGGTGTGATCTCCGGCGCGTGCATCAAAGGGGAATGTTGCCGTGCTTGCGCCACGGGTTGTCAATTTGTTTGTCCTTGAGCATGACCAGCGAGCGGCAAATGCGCTTGCGGGTTTCATGCGGCTGGATCACATCGTCAATGAAGCCGCGCGCGCCCGCCACAAAGGGGTTGGCAAAGCGGGCCTTGTATTCGGCCTCGCGGGCGGCCAGCTTCTCGGGGTCATTTTTGTCTTCGCGGAAGATGATTTCCACGGCACCCTTGGCGCCCATCACGGCAATTTCTGCATTGGGCCAGGCGAAGTTCACGTCGCCACGCAAGTGCTTGGAAGCCATCACGTCGTAAGCGCCGCCGTAGGCCTTGCGGGTGATGACGGTGATTTTGGGCACCGTGCACTCGGCATAGGCATAAAGCAATTTGGCCCCATGCTTGATGATGCCGCCAAACTCTTGGCTGGTGCCGGGCATGAAACCGGGCACGTCCACAAAGGTGATGACGGGAATGTTGAAGGCATCGCAAAACCGCACAAAACGGGCGGCCTTGATGGAGCTCTTGATGTCCAAGCACCCGGCCAACACCAGGGGTTGATTGGCCACGATGCCCACCGTCTGACCATCCATGCGGGCAAAACCCGTCAGGATGTTTTTGGCGTAGTCGGGTTGCAGCTCAAAGAAATCCCCATCGTCCACCGTCTTGAGGATGAGCTCCTTCATGTCGTAGGGCTTGTTGGGGTTTTCTGGCACCAGGGTATCGAGCGACAAATCCATGCGCTCAATCGGGTCCCCGCTTTGTCGGATGGGAGCTTTGTCGCGGTTGTTCAACGGCAAATAGTTGAAAAGGCGACGCAGCATCAGCAAGGCTTCGACATCGTTTTCGAAAGCCATGTCGGCCACGCCGCTGCGGGTGGTGTGGGTGATGGCCCCACCCAGTTCCTCAGCCGTCACGCTTTCGTGGGTCACGGTTTTCACCACTTCAGGCCCAGTGACGAACATGTAAGAGGTGTCTTTCACCATGAAGATGAAATCGGTGAGCGCCGGCGAATACACCGCACCACCGGCTGAAGGCCCCATGATGAGGCTGATCTGAGGAATCACGCCCGAGGCCATGACGTTGCGCTGGAACACATCGGCATAACCGCCCAAGGACGCCACGCCCTCTTGAATGCGCGCGCCACCCGAGTCGTTCAGGCCGATGACCGGGGCACCGACTTTCATGGCTTGGTCCATGATTTTGCAAATTTTCTCGGCGTGCGTTTCCGACAAGGCGCCGCCATACACGGTGAAATCTTGGCTAAACACAAACACCAAGCGCCCGTTGATCATGCCGTAGCCGGTCACGACCCCATCGCCTGGGATTTTGTTGTCGGCCATGCCAAAGTCGGTGCAGCGATGCTCGACAAACATGTCCCATTCTTCAAAGGTGCCCTCGTCCATGAGCACCTCAATGCGCTCGCGCGCGGTGAGCTTGCCTTTGGCATGCTGGGCATCGATGCGCTTTTGACCGCCGCCCAGTCGGGCTGCTGCGCGCTTTTTCTCCAATTGTTCAATGATGTCTTGCATGGAGTTTCTCCAGGAATGAATGGGTAATCTGGTTTCAGTTTCGATGAGCCGTCAACAATTGGCGCGCCGCCGTCGAGGGTGCCACCTCGCCCGCGAGCACCCGCTGCTGCAACTCGGGTAACAGGGTTTTGACTGTGTCGTGGGCACGAAAACCTTGGATGAGTTCGCTGTGAATGCGATCCCACATCCAAGACAACGATTGCTGCTGACGGCGTTTTTGCCACGCGCCATTGGCTTGCTGCAAGTCGCGAAAGCGCGTGAGCAATTGCCAAAATTCGCTCATGCCTTGGGCCTTGAGGGCGCTGATTGGCATCACCTGGGGGTGCCAGATTTGCGCATCGAAATGCGCATGATCGGGCCGGCCATGCAGGCCCAGCAAACGCATGGCGCTGGTGATTTGGGCTTGTGCACGGGTGGCGGCATCGGGGTCGATGTCGGCCTTGTTGATCAGCACCAGATCGGCCAATTCCATCACGCCTTTTTTGATGGCTTGCAAATCGTCGCCCGCATTGGGCAATTGCAGCAACACAAACACATCGGTCATGTTGGCCACAGCCACTTCGCTTTGCCCCACACCCACGGTTTCCACCAGCACCACGTCGTAGCCAGCGGCTTCACAAATGAGCAAGGCTTCCCGCGTTTTTTCAGCCACCCCACCCAAGCTGCCGCTGGACGGGCTGGGGCGAATGTAGGCCTGGGGATGCACCGACAAATGCTCCATGCGGGTTTTGTCGCCCATGATGGAGCCGCCCGACACGGTGCTGGAAGGGTCAACCGCCAAAACCGCCACGCGGTGGCCTTGCGCGATCAGCGCCAAACCAAACGCTTCAATGAAGGTGGACTTGCCCACACCGGGTACGCCGCTGATGCCAATGCGAAACGACTGGCCAGTGTGCGGCAACAACTGGGTGAGCAACTCGTCGCCTTGCGCACGGTGATCGGGGCGTGTGGACTCCAGCAAGGTGATGCCCTTGGCCATGGCGCGGCGTTGCACCACCGGGTCTTGCCCCAGGATGCCCGCCAGCCAGTTGTTGCTGCGCTCCACCATGGCCCCTTCAGCCTGTTCGCTCAGGCCTGGGCCGCGCGAATTTGCTCCAACACATCTTTGGCGCTGGCCGGGATGGGCGTTCCCGGGCCATAAATGCCCTTCACGCCCGCTTCATACAAAAAGTCGTAGTCTTGGCGCGGAATCACACCGCCCACAAACACGATGATGTCGTTGGCACCTTGTTTGTTGAGCTCGGCAATGATGGCTGGCACCAAGGTTTTGTGGCCCGCGGCCAAGGTGGAAATGCCCACCGCATGCACATCGTTTTCAATGGCTTGACGCGCGCACTCTTCGGGCGTCTGGAACAGCGGCCCCATGTCGACATCAAAGCCGAGGTCAGCGTAGGCCGTGGCCACCACCTTGGCGCCCCGGTCGTGCCCGTCTTGACCCAATTTGGCAATCATCACGCGCGGACGGCGCCCATGTTGATCGGCAAATTCAGTAATCTCGGTTTTCAGTTTGTCCCAGCCCTCGGCCGAGTCGTAAGCAGCGGCATACACCCCAGTCACCTTTTGTGTGTCGGCGCGATGGCGCCCATAAACCTGTTCCAAAGCGTCGGACACTTCGCCCACGGTGGCGCGCAAGCGAATGGCCTTGATCGACAAATCGAGCAAATTGCCCTGACCCGTTTGCGCCGCCTGCGTGAGGGCCGCCAAAGCGGCTTTCACCGCCTCGCCGTCGCGTTTGGCCTTGATGGCTTGCAAGCGGGCAATTTGCGACTCGCGCACCTTGACGTTGTCGACCTCCAGGATGTCGATGGGGTCTTCCTTGGCCAGCTTGTATTTGTTGACGCCCACGATGACGTCCTTGCCCGAGTCGATGCGGGCTTGCTTCTCGGCAGCACTGGCCTCGATCTTGAGTTTGGCCCAGCCGCTGTCCACGGCTTTGGTCATGCCACCCATGGCCTCCACCTCTTCAATGATGGCCCAGGCCTGATCGGCCATGTCTTGCGTGAGTTTCTCCATCAGGTAAGAGCCTGCCCACGGGTCCACCACATTGGTGATGTGCGTTTCTTCTTGAATGATGAGCTGGGTGTTGCGCGCGATGCGGGCCGAGAACTCGGTGGGCAAGGCAATCGCTTCATCGAAGGAGTTGGTGTGCAAGGACTGCGTGCCCCCGAACACCGCCGCCATCGCTTCGATGGTGGTGCGCACCACGTTGTTGTAGGGGTCTTGCTCCGTGAGCGACCAGCCCGAAGTTTGGCTGTGGGTGCGCAGCATCAAGCTCTTGGGGTTTTGGGCATTGAAGCCCTTCATGATGCGGCACCACAGCAAGCGAGCCGCCCGCATCTTGGCAATTTCCAAATAGAAATTCATGCCCACGGCCCAGAAGAACGACAAGCGGCCGGCAAACGCATCCACGTCCAAACCCTTGGCCAACGCGGTCTTCACATACTCCTTGCCATCGGCCAGGGTGAAGGCCAATTCCAGCGCTTGGTTGGCGCCCGCTTCTTGCATGTGATAGCCCGAGATCGAAATGGAGTTGAACTTGGGCATGTGCTTGGCGGTGTATTCGATGATGTCGCCAATGATCTTGATGGAGGGTTCGGGCGGGTAAATGTAGGTGTTGCGCACCATGAACTCTTTCAGAATGTCGTTCTGAATCGTTCCGCTCAACTGGTCTTGTGACACGCCCTGCTCTTCTGCGGCCACCACATAGCCTGCCAACACCGGCAGCACCGCGCCGTTCATGGTCATGGAGACGGACACCTTGTCCAAGGGGATCTCGTGGAAGAGGATCTTCATGTCTTCCACCGAATCGATGGCCACGCCCGCCTTGCCCACATCGCCAGTCACGCGGGGATGGTCTGAGTCATAACCGCGGTGCGTGGCCAAATCGAAGGCCACCGACACGCCCTGCCCGCCCGCGGCCAGGGCCTTGCGGTAGAAGGCGTTCGACTCTTCAGCGGTGGAAAACCCGGCGTATTGCCGAATCGTCCAGGGGCGCACCGCATACATGGTGGCTTGCGGGCCGCGCACATAGGGCTCAAAGCCAGGCAAGGTGTTGGTGTGGGGCAGGCCTTGCAGGTCTTCGGCGGTGTAAAGCGGCTTGACCGTGATGCCTTCGGGCGTGACCCAATTGAGGGCCTCAACTTGACCGCCTGGCGCCGATTTGGCGGCCGCTTTGGCCCATTGCTCCAGATTGGACGGGGTGAATTCAGTGTTGTCGCTCATGGTGTTGCCCTGCGCTGGTGGAAGCGAATTGTTGCGCCTGAGCCCGCCGGTTTCCTGACGCGCTCAGTTAAACCCCGGTAGTCTAGCATTCATAATTATGAATTTTGAGTAATGCATTCGGCTAGAATCCCTGCCCATGCTTGCCTCAACCCTCAACCAACGCCCCCTCTACGAAGACGTGGCCGAACGCTTGCGCCAGCAAATCTTCGACCGGGAGCTTGAGCCAGGCAGCTGGATCGACGAAATTCGCATCGCCGAATCCTTGGGCATCAGCCGCACCCCGTTGCGCGAAGCCCTGAAGGTGCTGGCCACCGAGGGTTTGGTCACCATGAAGTTGCGGCGCGGGGCCTATGTGACCGAGGTGAGCGAAAAAGACCTCATGGATGTCTATCACCTGCTGAGCCTCTTGGAGTCCGACGCCGTGCGCCAAGTGGCCCTGAAGGCCAGCGACGACCAATTGCAGGAATTGGCGCATTTGCACGAACAACTCATGCAAAGCGTGGGCGAGACCGAACGCTTTTTCAGCATCAACGAGCAATTTCATCGCCGGGTGCTGGAGCTGGCCGACAACCGCTGGCGCCTGAACATGGTGGACGATTTGCGCAAAGTGCTCAAACTCAACCGCCACCACTCGCTGTTCAAATCGGGTCGCATTCAGCAGTCGCTCGATGAGCACGCCGCCATCGTGCAAGCCCTGCTCGATCGCAATGCCAGCGCAGCAGCCAGCCGCATGGCCTCACATTTTGCGAACGGGCTTCAGGCCGCGACCTGACGCGAGCGCACCAAGGTCACCAGCGCTACCCCGGACAGAATCAGCACCGTGCCCAGCACGTGGTGCCAACCCAAAGGCTCGTTGAGCCACCAACTGGCCACAATGGCCGTGTAAAGCGGCCCCAAATACAAAGTGGCCGACACTTTGCTGGCCCCCAGCACGCGCTGGGTCCAGCCATACATCCAATAAGCCCCCAAGCCCGGAAACACCGCGGCGGCCAGCATCATCCAAAACGCCTGCATCGTCCAAGCGGGCATGCCCCACACCGTCATCTCCAACACGGCAAAAGGCGCCAACACCAACACCCCACCCCAACAAATCAGCGCCAATTGCGCGCTGGCGCTGAAGGCCGACTTCCAGTGCTTTTGCAACAAGGTGTAGGCCGCCCAAGCAATGGCAGCGCCCGCGATCCAGGCGTCGCCCACCACAAACTGCACCGAACCCAATTGCCCCCACTGACCGCGAACGATCACGTGCACCATGCCCACCAGGCACAGCAACACCCCCAGCAGCTGCACGGGCCGCAGGCTTTCTTTCATGAACCACACCGCCCCCAAGGCAATCATCACGGGCGAGGTGGCATAAATGAGCGAAATGTTCATGGCCTGCGTGCTTTGGCCCGCCAAGTAAACCCAGGCCCCACAAATCCACATGCCGCAAGCGCCCAACACCACGTAGCGGTGCCATTGGTCACGAATGATGGCTCGCTTGTCCCACAGCTCTTGACGGGTGAGGAACGCCAGCAAGGCCCCCACCATGGCCCACCGGCCCATGGCCAACACCTGAGGCGACACCACACCGGGTGCGGTGCGCGCCACCACCATGTTGACGGTCCAAAAAATGGGAAAGATCCACAGGCCCGCCAGGGCCAGCTTGCGCGTGGAGTCGCTGAGCTCAGTCTGCACGGACACAGTCGGCGTAAAGGCTCACATTGCCGTGCTCGTCCTCTTGCTCCACCAAGCCATGAATGTCGGTTTCAAAGCCCGGCAACTGGCGGTTGAATTCGCGCGAGAACTTCAGGTAGTCGACGATGCGCTTGTTGAACACCTCGCCGGGAATCAGCAAGGGAATGCCCGGCGGATACGGCGTGATGAGGCTGGTGGCAATGCGGCCCACGAGTTTGTCCACCACCACCCGTTCGGTGTTGCGGTGGGCAATTTGGGCAAAAGCCTCGCTGGGCTTCATGGCGGGCTTGAGGTCGGTGAGGTAGATCTCGGTGGTCAAGCGCGCAATGTCGTATTTGGCATAGAGCGAGTGAATGCGTTGGCACAAATCGCGCAAGCCCATGCGTTCGTATTGCGGGTGCTTCGCACAGAACTCCGGCATGATGCGCCACATGAGTTGGTTTTTGTCGTAGTCGTCCTTGAACTGCTGCAAGGCCGTCAGCAGTGAATTCCAGCGGCCCTTGGTGATGCCGATGGTGAACATGATGAAGAAGCTGTAGAGGCCCGTTTTCTCCACAATCACGCCATGCTCGGCCAAGAATTTGGTGACGATGCTGGCCGGAATGCCTTGCTCGTGGAACGCCCCGTTGAGGTCCAAGCCCGGCGTGACGATGGTGGCCTTGATGGGGTCGAGCATGTTGAAGCCTTCGGCCAAGTTGCCAAAGCCATGCCAGCTCTCGGGGGCCTTTTTGCCATTGCGACGCAGTTTTTGCTCGCCCTTGAGCACCCAGTCGTCGGCGCGGCCAATCCCATCGCTTTCCTTGAGGTCGGGGCCCCACACCTTGAACCACCAGTCGTTGCCGTATTCATCGTCCACCTTGCGCATGGCGCGACGAAAGTCCAGCGCTTCGTAGATGCTCTCTTCCACCAAAGCCGTGCCCCCTGGGGGTTCCATCATGGCGGCCGCCACATCGCAACTGGCAATGATGCTGTATTGCGGGCTGGTGCTGGTGTGCATCAGGTAGGACTCGTTGAACAAATGCTTGTCGAGCTGCTGGTTTTGCGCGTCTTGCACCAACACGTGGCTGGCCTGGCTGATGCCCGCCAAGAGTTTGTGAATCGACTGCGTGGCATACACCACCGTGTCCTTGGGCCGCGCCCGCTTTTTGCCCATGGCGTGATAAGGCCCATAAAACGGGTGGAAGGCCGCGTGCGGCAACCAGGCTTCATCGAAATGCAGGTTGGGCACGTAGCCATCGAGCATGTGCTTGATGCGCTCGGTGTTGTAGAGCACCCCGTCGTAAGTGGACTGCGTGAGCGTGAGGATGCGGGGCTTGACCGACTTGGCGTCTTTGCCCTTGAGCAGCGGGTTGGCCTTGATCTTGGCCTCAATGGCAGCAGGCGAAAACTCGCTTTCCGCAATGGGGCCAATGATGCCGTAGTGATTGCGTGTGGGCTTGAGAAACACCGGCACCGCACCCGTCATGATGATGGCGTGAAGAATGGATTTGTGGCAGTTGCGATCCACCACCACCACATCGCCGGGCGCCACCGCGTGGTGCCACACCATCTTGTTGGAGGTGGAAGTGCCATTGGTCACAAAAAAGCAGTGGTCGGCGTTGAAGATGCGCGCTGCATTGCGTTCGCTCTCGCCAATGGCGCCGTCGTGATCCAGCAACTGACCCAACTCTTCCACGGCGTTGCACACGTCGGCGCGCAACATGTTTTCGCCATAAAACTGGTGATACATCTGCCCCACGGGGCTTTTGAGAAACGCCACCCCGCCCGAGTGACCCGGGCAGTGCCAAGAATAGGAGCCGTCTTCGGCGTAGTCGAGCAAGGCCTTGAAGAACGGCGGTTGCAGGCCTTCGAGATAACTTTTGGCTTCGCGAATGATGTGCTTGGCCACAAATTCCGGCGTGTCTTCAAACATGTGAATGAAGCCATGCAACTCACGCAAGATGTCGTTGGGCAAATGGCGCGAGGTTTTGGTTTCGCCATACACATACAAAGGCACGTCGGCGTTTTTGCGGCGCACCTGTTCGATGAACTTGCGCAGGTTCACCACCGCCAAGTCTTCATCGGGGCCTTGCGAAAACTCTTCGTCGTCGATCGACAAAATGAACGCGCTGGCCCGCGACTGTTGCTGGGCAAACTGGCTCAGGTCGCCATAACTGGTGACCCCCAAAATTTCAAAGCCCTCGCCTTCAATGGCTTGAGCCAAAGCGCGAATGCCGGATCCAGAGGTGTTCTCGGAGCGGAAGTCCTCGTCGATGATGACGATGGGAAAGCGAAATTTCATGCGGAACTCCTTGTCCGGCGGCAACGGTTCAAAAAACTTCAAGAGTGTAATCTGGCCACTGCTAGAATGCCGCCTTCCGGAGAGATGGATGAGTGGTTTAAGTCGCACGCCTGGAAAGCGTGTGTGGGTTAATAGCCCACCGCGGGTTC
>JAYPFZ010000057.1:0-15808 GCA_038126555.1 Betaproteobacteria bacterium | reverse complement strand
CCATCTTCCTGTGCCTGATGGCTGAAGCCTTCATGGGCTACTTGTTGCCCTGGGGTCAAATGTCCTACTGGGGCGCCCAGGTGATCGTGAACTTGTTCTCGGCCATTCCGTTTGTGGGTCCCGACCTGGCCTTGCTGATTCGTGGCGACTATGTGGTGAGCGACGCCACCCTGAACCGCTTCTTCAGCTTCCACGTGATTGCAGTGCCACTGGTGCTGTTGGGCTTGGTGGTGGCGCACATCATTGCGCTGCACGAAGTGGGCTCCAACAACCCCGATGGCATCGAAATCAAAGAGAAGAAAGACGCCAACGGCATTCCCTTGGACGGCATTCCTTTCCACCCCTATTACTCGGTGCACGACATCCTGGGCGTGGTGGGCTTCTTGCTGGTGTTCTCGGCGATTGTGTTCTTTGCCCCTGAGTTCGGCGGCTACTTCCTGGAATACAACAACTTCATTCCGGCCGATCCGCTGCAAACCCCCAACCACATTGCCCCGGTTTGGTATTTCACCCCTTACTACTCCATGCTGCGTGCCATCACCAGCGAGATGATGTATGCCCTGATTGCTTGCGTGGGCCTGGCTGCTTTGCTGGCTGTGGTCAAGCTCAAGCTGTCGAGCTTCTTCAAGATGGTGGTGTTGGGTGCGGCCGTGGTGACGATTGGCCTCATGGTCCTGATCGACGCCAAGTTCTGGGGTGTGGTGGTCATGGGTGGCGCAGTGGTCATCCTCTTCTTCTTGCCCTGGTTGGACAACTGTGCCGTCAAGTCGATTCGCTATCGCCCCGACTGGCACAAATACCTCTACACCTTGTTCGTGATCAACTTCTTCATCCTGGGTTACTTGGGTGTGCAGCCTCCGTCGCCCATTGGCGGCTTGGTGTCCCAAATTGGCACGCTCATTTACTTCGGCTTTTTCTTGCTGATGCCTTGGTGGAGCACCATGGGCAAAACCAAGCCCGTGCCCGATCGCGTCACGTTTGAAGCCCATTGAGCCACAGGAGCAACTCACATGAAAAAAATCCTTCTTGCTCTGATGATGGCCGTGAGCGCTTCGTTCGCCATGGCTTCGGGTGCCGGTGGCATTGCTTGGGATAAAGCGCCCAAGTTGCAAAACGACCAAGCGGCCTTGCAAAACGGCGCCAAGCTGTTCGTGAACCACTGCTTGAACTGCCACTCGGCGGCTTTCATGCGATACAACCGCCTGACCGACATCGGCTTGACCGAGCAGCAAATCAAAGACAACCTCATGTTCACCACCGACAAAGTGGGTGAGACCATGGTGGCCAACATCAACCCCAAACAAGCCAAAGCCATGTTTGGGGCCAACCCGCCCGACCTGACCCTGGTGGCGCGTTCACGCGCAGGCCATGGCGGCACGGGTGCGGATTACCTCTACACCTACTTGCGCACCTTCTACGTGGACCCCAGCCGTCCCACGGGTTGGAACAACCTGGCTTTCCCCAACGTGGGCATGCCCCACGCCATGTGGGAACTGCAAGGCAAGCGCGAGCCCGTGTTTGAAACCGTGACCGAGCATGGCCACGAAACCCATGTCTTCAAGGGCTGGAAGCAAATCACCCCCGGCTCCATGTCGCCTCGTGAATTCGACGCGGCCATGGGTGACCTGGTGGCTTACATGACTTGGATGGCCGAGCCGGCCCAATCGAGCCGTGTTCGCATTGGGGTATGGGTCATGTTGTTCCTGCTGGTGTTTTTCGTCATTGCCTGGCGCTTGAACGCCGCGTTCTGGAAAGACATTCGTTGATTGCGCGGGGCCCATTCATGGCGCCCCATCTTTTCATGGAGTGACAGGCCTGCCTGTCACTCCTTTTGATTTCAGGAGCCTTCATCATGATGGTGCTTTATTCAGGAACCACCTGCCCGTTCTCTCACCGCTGCCGTTTCGTTTTGTTCGAAAAAGGCATGGATTTCGAAATCCGTGACGTGGACTTGTTCAACAAGCCCGAAGACATTGGCGTGATGAACCCGTATGGCCAAGTGCCCATCTTGGTGGAACGCGACCTCATCCTGTATGAATCCAACATCATCAACGAATACATCGATGAGCGCTTCCCGCATCCCCAGCTGATGCCGGGCGATCCGGTGGACCGTGCCCGTGTGCGCCTGTTTTTGCTGAACTTCGAAAAAGAGCTGTTCACCAATGTGGCAATTCTGGAAGCGCGCACCAACAAGCCCAATGACAAAGCCTTGGAAAAAGCGCGCGCGCACATTCGCGATCGCCTCACCCAATTGGCACCGGTGTTCCTGAAGAACAAATTCATGTTGGGCGACAACTTCTCCATGCTGGATGTGGCCATTGCCCCCTTGCTGTGGCGCCTGGATCACTACGGCATCGATTTGTCCAAGAACGCTGCGCCTTTGCTGAAATACGCCGAGCGCATCTTCTCGCGCCCGGCCTACATTGAGGCGCTGACGCCCTCGGAAAAGGTCATGCGCAAGTGAGTTGAGCATGACGGAGCCTTCTTCTTCAGTCCCCAGCACCAAGCCCTATCTCATTCGAGCCTTGTTCGAATGGTGCGAAGACCATGGCTTCACGCCTTACCTGGCGGTGATGGTCGACCACACGGTGCAAGTGCCCAGCGAGTATGTGAACAACGGTGAGATCGTGCTGAACATCAGCACCGATGCCACCAGCGGTTTGCAGTTGGGCAACGACTGGATTGAGTTCAAGGCTCGCTTTGCAGGCGTGCCGCGCGAAATTTCAGTGCCAGTGGGCAAGGTCATCGCAATCTATGCCCGCGAAAACGGCCAAGGCATGTCCTTCCCGGTGTATGACTTGCCCAAAGCTGAGGACACGCTCAGCGATGAACACGACACCCCAGCCCTGAGCTTGGCCAGCACCGACCATGCGCAGTTTTCACCGCCCGAAGAGCCGGGCCCCAACCCAGACAAGCCTGGTAAGCGTCCGTCCCTCAAGTTGGTGAAGTGATCAAAGGGGCGCAGATAGAATGCCCGTGCGCCGGTTTAGCTCAGTTGGTAGAGCACCCGCCTTGTAAGCGGAAGGTCGTCAGTTCGAATCCGACAACCGGCACCACTCCCCCCTCAGTCCCTTCGCATTTAAAAGTAGCTCGGGTGCAGCTTGAGCAAATCGTCGAGGGTGTTGCCTGTCCCGGTGATGTGCGTGCGCACGGCTTGGGTGACGGCCATCAAGTCCCGTGAGGCCATGGCATCGATGATGGCCTGATGCTCGCGCAAGATCAGCAAGCGCTTGCCGTGCAGCGGCAATTGCAACATGCGGATGCGGTCGAGGTGAACGCTGCGCTCCAACACCAACTGATGCAAGTCGCTTTGGCCGGCCAATCGGAACAAGGTTTGGTGAAAGGTTTTGTCCAAGGCCATGAAGGTCATGAGCTTGGAGTCGTCCGTGGACACGGCCGTTTGTTGCGCCTGGATGGCTTTGAGCTCGGCCAAGCCACTTTCGGTGAGGTTTTCTGTGACGCTCAGGGCAGCTTCGAGCTCCAACCCACGGCGGAAAAACCGAACCTCCATGATTTTGTTCGGATCAATGGGGGCCACCACCGTGCGCGACTGCGGATAAATGCGCACCAAGCCCGTGGCTTCTAAGCGCAGCAGGGCGTCGCGAACGGGCGTTTGGCTCACCCCAAACGATGTGGCCAGATCGGCACGCGAGAGCAATTCGTGGGGTTTGAGCTCCAACGACACGATGCGGTCGCGCAAGATGTCGTGCACCTGGTCGGCCGTGCTGGGGCGTTTGAGCAAGGTCATGCCAGGGCGCTTCATGGTCGACAACGCAGGCGCAAGCTTTACGACAACACGCCAATGGGCCAGGGGCAGAATTCTTCTTCGCCCACGCCCATGGCTTCGCTCTTGCTGGCCTCGCCCGAGGCGATGCGCAAGATCAGTTGGAAGATGTCCTCGCCGATTTGGTCCAGGGATTTGGTGCCATCGATGACTTCGCCGCAGTTGATGTCCATGTCGTCACGCATGCGCTGGAACATGGCGGTGTTGGAAGCGAGTTTGATGGTGGGCGAGGGGTAGGAGCCAAAGCAAGAGCCACGGCCGGTGGTGAAGCAAATGAGGTTGGCGCCGCCTGCAATTTGGCCCGTGGCCGACACGGGGTCATAGCCCGGTGTGTCCATGAATACAAAGCCATTTTGGGTGACGGGCTCGGCGTATTTGTAGACCTCCATGAGGCCACTGGAGCCGCCCTTTTTGGCGCCGCCCAGGCTCTTCTCGAGGATGTTGGCCAAGCCGCCAGCGTTGTTGCCCGGTGAGACGCGGCCATTGATTTGGGTGTCTTTGCCCTCGTTGTACTTGAGCCACCAGTTCATGCGGTCGACCAGCTTTTGTCCGACCTCCGGGGTGCGAGCGCGGGCAGTGAGGGTTTGCTCGACGCCAAAGATTTCGGGCGTTTCCGACAAGATGGCCGTGCCGCCATGGCGCACCAAGATGTCGACGGCCTTGCCCAAGCCGGGGTTCGCGGAAAGCCCTGAAAAGCCGTCGGAGCCGCCGCATTGCAAGCCAATCATCAGGTGCTCGGCGGAGCAGGGGGTGCGGGTGAACTGATTGGCCTGCTCCAGCAAGCCCTTCACCGCTTCAATGCCGGCTTTCACGGCAGCTTGCGTGCCGCCCACTTCTTGCATGGTGATGGCCTTGAGGGTTTTGCCCGTGGCCAAGCCTTGTTCTTCAAAAAACCGCGCGAGGTTGTTGCGCTCGCAACCCAGGGACACCACCAGCGCCCCGGCGATGTTGGGGTGACGAATGTAGCCAGACAAGGTGCGACGCAACAAGTCCATGGGCTCGCCCGTCATTTCCATGCCGCAGCCTTGCTCATGGACAAAGGCCACCACACCTTGCACATTGGGGTAAGCGGCCATGCGCTCTTCGTCGAAGTAGGCCGAGATTTTTTTGGCAACGGTGGCCGAGCAGTTCACGGTGATGAAAATGCCGATCATGTTGCGGGTGCCCACGCTGCCGTTGTCGCGTTGATAGCCCATGAAGGTGGCCCGCTCAGCGGGCGGCAAGATGGCTGTGGGCACGTAGTGTTTGCCCAGGGCGTAGTCTTTTTCCACCTCATCGAAACGAATGTTGTGGCTGTGCAGGTAACTGCCGGCAGGCAAATCCTCAGCCGCAAACCCAATGACCGTGTTGTATTTGAGGATGGGCTCGCCCGCCTTGAGGTCGCGTGCAGCGAGCTTGTGGCCCATGGGCACATCGGCCAAGGCTTGAATGCCTTCGTCGGGGATGGCGGTGCCAGCGGCAATTTCCATGCGTGCCACCACGACGTTGTCGGCGGCATCCAATCGAATCACAGGTGAAATCATGATCAGGAGAAAAGTGAAAGGTCAGTGGATTTCGGGCTCGCCGGGCGATGCGCCAAATTCGGATTTCAAAAAGTCAAAGTCGCAACCTTTGTCGGCTTGCTCGATGTGCTTAGAGAACAACCAGCCATAGCCGCGCTCGTAGCGTGGTGTTGGCGGCTGCCAAGCGGCTCGGCGTCGGGCCAGCTCCTCGTCGCTCACGCGCATGTTGAGGGTGCGGGCAGGAATGTCGACTTCTACGATGTCGCCATTTTGAAGCAGGGCCAGCGGGCCACCCACAAATGACTCTGGTGACACGTGCAAGATGCAAGCCCCATAAGAGGTGCCGCTCATGCGAGCGTCAGACATGCGAACCATGTCGCGAATGCCTTGTTTGAGCAAAGCCTTGGGCATGGGGATCATGCCCCACTCGGGCATGCCGGGGCCACCTTGGGGGCCCGCATTGCGCAGGCACAGCACGGTGTCGGGGTGAATGTCCAGGTTCTCGTCGTCGATGATGGTCATGAGCTCGTCGTAGCTGTTGGCCACCAACGCCGGCCCCGAGTGCTGATAGAAGCGCGGGTCACAGGCGGCTGGTTTGATCACCGCGCCATCGGGTGCCAAATTGCCTTTGAGCACCGCCAAGGAACCTTCGTGATACACCGGGTTGTCCAGAGAGCGAATGACGTCGGTGTTGTAGACCTTGGCGCCCACCAAGGTTTGCCCCAGGTTTTGGCCACTGACGGTGAGCACGTCGAGGTTCAGGCGGGTGCGCAACTCGGCCATGAGGGCGCGCAAACCGCCAGCGTAGAAAAAGTCTTCCATGAGGTGGGTTTTGCCCACGGGTCGCACATTGGCGATGACCGGTGTGCCACGGCCCACGTCATCCAGATCTTCCAGCGAGAAGTTGATCTTGGCGCGCCTTGCCATGGCCAACAAATGGATCACTGCATTGGTGGAGCAGCCAATGGCCATGGCGACCACTGCCGCATTTTGAATGGCCTGAGGCGTCAGAATTTCATCGGGGGTGAGGTCTTCCCACACCATGTCCACGATGCGTCGGCCCGACTCGGCGCACATGCGCTGGTGGTTGGCATCGGCAGCCAAGATGGAGCTGGCACCCGGCAGGGTCAAGCCCATGGCTTCGGCAATCGCCGTCATGGTGGACGCGGTGCCCATGGTCATGCAATGGCCGTAAGAGCGGGCAATCCCGGCTTCGACGCCCACCCATTCTTCTTTGGAGATGAGGCCCGCGCGGCGCTCATCCCAATATTTGAAGCTGTCGGTGCCAGAACCCAAGACGTCACCACGGTAGTTGCCGCGCAACATCGGGCCTGCGGGTACGTAAATGAACGGAATGCCCATGGAGATGGCGCCCATCACCAAACCGGGCGTGGTCTTGTCGCAACCGCCCATGAGCACCGCGCCATCGACCGGATGCGAGCGCAACAACTCTTCGGTTTCCATGGCCAGCATGTTGCGATAGAGCATGGTTGTGGGTTTGACGTAGCTTTCGCTCAAGGACAGGGCAGGCAATTCGAGGGGGAAGCCACCCGCTTGGAAGATGCCGCGCTTGATGTCTTCCACGCGGTGCTTGAAGTGGGCGTGGCAGGGCTGGGCGTCTGACCAGGTGTTGATGATGGCAATGATGGGCTTGCCCACCCAGTCGGCGGGGGCGTAGCCCATTTGCATGGTGCGCGATCGATGACCAAAAGAGCGGAAGTCATCGGGGGCCATCCAGCGCGCGCTGCGCAGGTCGTCCGCAGTTTTACGGGGCTTGGTTCGTTTGCTCATTCAGTAAAAACCTCTCGACAAGTAAAACATGGCAACCATGATGCCAAGGCTGAGAAAAGCCCCAACGGCCCAGGGCCAAAGGCCATAGCGGTCTGCTTCTTTTAGTCCATCGTGTCCAACCATGATTGACTCCTTTGCAACGGATTCAGTTGCCCAATACGCGGGGCAGCAACAAGGCAATCTCCGGGAAGATCACCACCAGGGCCAGCCCCACGACCTGCAAACCAATGAAGGGCATGACGGAGGCAAAGATTTCTTGCAAGCTGATGTCCTTGGGTGCGACCGACTTGAGCCAGAAGCACGCAGGGCCAAACGGCGGCGAGAGGAAATAGATTTGGATGTTCATGACAAACAAAATGCCAAACCAGATTTTCGCGTCATCCGCGCTCATGCCCAGCTCGGGGGCCAGCGTGACCACCACGGGCGCAAACACGGGCACCGTGATGAAGATGATGGCAATCCATTCCATGAAGGTGCCCAGCACCACCAAAATGGCCATCATGACAAAGATCACCCCAAGGGCGGGCAAGCCCAAGCCGGTGAGCAAAGAGCGCATGAAGTCGGCGCCGCCAATCAGGTTGTAAATGCCAACAAAAGACACCGCGCCCAAAATCAGCCAGATGATGGTGCCAACCGTCGACATGGCGCCCACCAAGCACGCGCGCAAGATGTCGGGTCGCCAACCGGAGCGCAAGAACGCCACAACGATCGCGCCCAGCGTGCCCACAGCCGCGGCTTCGGTGACCGAAGCGATGCCGCCGTAGATGGAGCCCATCACGCCCCCAATCAACAAAATGCTCAGCACCACGGCTTGCATCCGGTTTTTCGAGAGCTTTTGCGTTTGACCCGTTTGCTTGGCCACTTCTTCTGCGGTGGGGGCCAGGCTGGGGTTGAGGTGCGCGCGAACAATCACATAGAGCGCATAAAACACGGCGAGCATCAGTCCGGGAATGAACCCGGCCATGAACAAGTCGCCAATGCCCACCTCGGCAGACAGGCCATACACAATCATCACGATCGAGGGGGGGATGAGGGTGGCCAGCGCGCCCGATGCGCAAATCAGGCCAATGGTCATTTTTCGGTCGTAGCCCAAGCGCAACATTTGGGGCAAAGCCACCAGACCCAGCATGACGATTTCGCCGCCCATCACGCCCGACATGGCCGCCAAAATCACGGCCACCACCACGGTTTGCACCGCCACGCCGCCGCGCAGGTTGCCGGCAAAAATCGACATGGCGTCAAACAAGTCTTCGGCAATCCCGGCTTTCTCTAAAACCGAAGCCATGAGCACAAAAAACGGAATCGCCACCAGCGTGTAGTGATCCAGCAAGCCGCCGGCGTTGGTGGCCACCAGATACAGACCTTTGGGCCCAAAAAACGCAATGCCCATGAGCACCGACACGATGAGCGTCACGATGCCCAAAGGCATGCCCGTCATCATCAAGAGCACCAGGATCAGCACCATGACCAGCGAGATGTGCCCCAAGTCTTGGGAGCGCAAATCCAAGGCGTCTTGAATGGCAAAGACCTCGACACCGTCGGTGATGTGTTGGGCCACGCTGGCAAACCAGTTGCCTTCACCCAGCAGGTGGGCCAGCACGGCGTTGGCGACATAGGCCGCCATGAGCAAGCCTGCCAAACGCACGGCCAATTGGGCCAAGGGCGAGGTCACCAAACGATGCAGGTTCACGGTGAGTTGCGACAAATACAGTGAGCAACCCACCACCAAAAACGATTTCAAAAAGAGCGGCATGGGCGAGTTGAACGCCGAGCCCGAACGCTCCACGCGCTCAATGGCTTCGGCCGCCTCGGTCAGCGAATAGGTCAGCAACAAGAACAAGGCCACGATGCCCACGATGTGCGAGAACACCGACAAGCGCCATTGCGCTTTGGCCGACACGCTGTGGGACAACACCGTGATGGCGATGTGTCGTTCGCGCAAGGTGATGTAACCCGATGACAGCATCCAGCAGCCGGCGATGAGGGTCATCACCATTTCGAATGCCCATTGGGTGGGCGCATTGAACAAATACCGGGCAAACACCTCATAGAGGGTGCAACCCGCGGCCACCAGGTAAAGCAAGGACGAAGCCACGCCCGTGAAATGACTGATGTGGTCCATCAAGCCATAAGCCCGTTGGGGCTCTTCGGCTTCAAGCTCGTCGCTCATCACGCCATCGTCGGCATTGATTAAAGAGGTCATGGTGGAAAAAATCGGTTGCTGGAACAAAGTCGCCGGGGCCGTTGTTGCGGCCCCGGCGTTCTCAGGCGTTGTGAGCTCAGATCACTTGAGCAGGCCCACTTTTTTCATGTAAGCCATGTGGCTGTCATAGGCTTCTTTGCCCAAAGGGGTGGCTTTGGCAAAGTCTTGCCAAGCGCCGGTGGCGATTTGACGGAACTGGTCGCGCTCGGCTTGAGGCCAATCGATCACAGTGATGTCTTTGCCGGCTTTGTCGCGGGCAACCAATTCTTGGTCTTTCTTGTCAGACGCAGCGGTCAGGCCCTTGTAGGCGTCCTGATACCACTGCTCAATGATCACGCGGTCTTCGTTGGACATTTTTTTCCAAACGCTGGTGGACAGGGTGAACTGCAGCACGGGCATGGAGTGAATGCCGGGGTAGAGCGGGTATTTGGCCACTTTGTGCAGGCCGTTGGCGTCGTTGTTGGAATAAGACGAGTTGTCGGCGCCATCGATGATGCCCTTTTCCAAGGAGGTGTAGACCTCGGAGCCAGGCAAGGCCACAGGCGTGGCGCCCACACGGCGGAAGACCTCAGCGGCCAAGCCTTCAGGTGAGCGGATTTTTTTGCCTTTGAAGTCAGCCACACCTTTGATGGGCACTTTGGACACAAAGGCTTCGCGGTTGTAGGTGCCGCAGGCCACCACGGTCACGCCGGGTTGGTATTTGTCAAACAGCTTTTGCAGAATTTGCTTGCCACCCCCATTGCGGCAGTAGTCTTGAATTTGGGCCGGGGTGTCGTAGCCGGCAATCAAGTCACCCACCAGGGCGAAGGCGGGGTCGAGGCCCGAGAAGTAGCTGGTGGAGGTGAGGTCACCATCCAAAATGCCCGTGGCCACGGCCTTGGGCGTGTCTTTGTGGGGCACCACGGCCTTGATGGGCAACAGTTCAATTTCCCAGCGACCTTGGGTGCGCTTTTTCAGTTCGGGGATCCAATTGGCGTTCAAGTAAGCCAATGAGAAGTGACTGGCGTTGGCGCTGGTTTGGATTTTGAGTTTTTTGGCGTGAACCGGCGCGGCGGCCAGTGCACCCAGGGCGATGGCGGCCAAAAGGCTGCGGCGAAAACCTGATTTCATGCGTTGTCTCCGTTGGGGTGGTTAGAAATGCGTTCCATCAGGGCTTCAAGCAATCCTTGCGCACTAATATACTAGCGTTCGAGAGCCGCAAGTTTCACCCCTAAGCCCATCGGTTGGGATACGGTGAAACCCTAGATACACCAACCCAGGAGACACCATGAGCACACTCAGCCCCGAGGCCCGTGAAAAACTGACCCATTGCAGCACCGCCACCCTGACCACGCTGTTGTTCAAGCGTGGTTTGAACAAGCAATTCATCCAGGATGTGCGGCCGATTGGCCGCTACGAGCGCAGCATGGTGGGCGAGGCGTTCACGCTGCGCACCATTCCTGCGCGTGAGGATTTGAACCCCTTGTCGGTGTTTCGTGACCCCGATCACCCCCAACGCAAAGCGGTGGAGGTTTGCCCTGCCGGTCATGTGTTGGTGATTGACAGCCGCAAAGACCCGCGGGCCGCGTCAGCTGGAGGGATTTTGATCACGCGCTTGATGATGCGCGGCGTGGCGGGTGTGGTCACCGATGGGGGCTTTCGTGACACCACCGACATTGCGCAGCTGCGCATGCCGGCCTACCAAAACCGGCCAGCCGTGCCAACCAACCTGAGCCTGCACCAGCCGGTGGAAATGAATGTGCCCATCGCGTGCGGTGACGCCCCGGTGTTCCCGGGCGACATCGTGGTGGGTGACAACGAAGGTGTATTGGTGTTGCCCAAGGAATACGCGGAAGAAATGGCGCATGAAGCCTTTGAGATGACCATCTTCGAGGACTTCGTGCTGGAACAAGTGCAAGGCGGCGCGAGCATTCGCGGGCTTTACCCCGCCACCAACCCCGACACCGAGGTGGCCTTCAAGGCTTGGCGAGAAAAAAACAAGCGTTGAGCGCTTCAGCGGCTGCGCGTTTGCACTTGGGTGCGCAGCCGAATGGTTTGCACCGGCATGCCCTTGGTGCGCAAATGCGCGGCCCAAGCTGGTAGCTGTTGGCGCAGCTTGGCCGCCCACGCGGGATGCGGCACCAACACGCACCATTCCCCTTGCAGCAGGGGGCCGGCTTGCAACTGGTCTTTGGCACCCGGGGGCAAGAGGCCTTGAATCAGCCGAAGGCATTCGCGCGACTGCGCCGCCATTTGCATGACTTGCCCCAGGCTGCTGTGCTGACCCAAGGCAGTGCCAGCTTGCACGATGCGCCCATCCTCCCATTTGGACTTGGGTGGCAAAGGCCCAAAGCCCAATTGGGCATAGGCTTTGAGGGTCTCACTGCGGCGTTGGGACGAAGACATGGCCAAGGGGGTTCAAGATGGGGTGAGGGGTAGAATGCCCGACGAATTTAACACCCGCATTCTGGCCTTTTTCACAGGCCCTGAGACCCATGCCCATACAACTTCTAACCAAGATTTTTGGTAGCCGCAACGACCGACTGCTCAAGCAACTGAAAAAAGACGTGGCGGTCATCAATGGCCTGGAAGCACAAACCGAAACCCTAAGCGACGCGCAACTGGCAGCCAAGACCGAAGAATTCCGTGCGCGGCTTCAATCGGGCGTGGCCCTGGACAGCCTGTTGGCTGAGGCCTTTGCGGTGGTCCGAGAGGCTTCTAAGCGCGTCATGAAAATGCGCCATTTCGATGTGCAGCTCATGGGGGCCATGGCTTTGCATCAGGGCAAGATCTCCGAAATGCGCACGGGTGAGGGCAAAACCCTCACGGCCACCTTGGCCGTTTACCTCAATGCACTGCCGGGCGAGGGCGTGCACGTGGTCACGGTGAACGATTACTTGGCCCAGCGCGATGCGCGCTGGATGGGGCAGTTGTATGAGTTCTTGGGCCTGAGTGTGGGCGTGAACCTGCCCAACCTGTCCAAAGAAGAGAAGCAAGCCGCCTACAACGCCGACATCACCTACGGCACCAACAACGAATTCGGCTTCGATTACTTGCGAGACAACATGGTGTACGAGCCCGAGCACCGGGTGCAGCGCCGCTTGAACTACGCCATCGTGGACGAGGTGGACTCGATTCTGATCGATGAGGCCAGAACCCCGCTGATCATCTCTGGCCAAGCCGAAGATCACACGGCCATGTATGTCGCCATGAACCAAGTGGTGCCGCATTTGAAGCAGCAAATTGGCGAGGCCGATCCGCGCACCGGTGAGGGTGTGATTCAGGCGGGCGATTTCATCCTCGACGAAAAAGGGCGTCAGATCCACCTCACCGAAGAGGGGCACGAGAAGGCTGAACAGTTGTTGGAACAAGCGGGTTTGCTGCCCGAAGGGGCTTCTTTGTATGAGCCGGCCAACATCGCCTTGATGCATCACCTCATGGCGGCTTTGAAAGCGCATCACCTGTTCCACAAAGATCAACACTACGTGGTGCAAGGCGGCGAAATCATCATCGTGGACGAATTCACAGGCCGTTTGATGGCCGGACGACGCTGGAGCGATGGCTTGCATCAGGCTGTGGAGGCCAAAGAAGGCGTGGGCATTCAAGCCGAAAACCAAACGCTGGCGTCCATCACGTTCCAGAACTATTTCCGTCTGTATCGGAAGCTGGCGGGCATGACGGGTACGGCCGATACCGAAGCTTACGAATTCCAAGAAATTTACGGCTTGGAAACGGTGATCATTCCGCCGAACCGGGTGAACCGTCGCGAAGATCAACTCGACCGCGTCTACAAAACCACGGCCGAGAAATACACCGCAGCCATTCAAGACATTCGCGAATGCCATGAGCGCGGGCAACCGGTGTTGGTGGGCACCTCCTCCATTGAGAACTCGGAGCTGATCGACCAGCTGCTGACCCAAGCGCAATTGCCGCATCAAGTGCTCAACGCCAAGCAGCACGAGCGCGAAGCCGACATCATTGCCCAAGCCGGTGCCAAAGGCGCCATCACCATTGCCACCAACATGGCGGGGCGCGGCACCGACATCGTGCTGGGCGGTAACGTGGAAAAACGCATTCAAGCGGTTCACGACGATGCGGCGTTGTCGGCAGAGCAACAAGCGGCCCACATTCAGGCCTTGCGTGAGCAATGGCAAAAGGATCACGATGAAGTGGTGGGCCTGGGTGGCTTGCGCATCATTGCCACCGAGCGTCACGAGTCTCGACGCATCGACAACCAGTTGCGCGGTCGTTCGGGCCGTCAGGGTGACCCGGGATCCTCGCGTTTTTACCTGAGCTTAGAAGACCCGTTGCTGCGCATTTTTGCGGGCGAGCGGGTCAAGGCCATCATGGATCGCCTCAAGATGCCCGAGGGCGAAGCGATTGAAGCGGGCATGGTCACGCGCAGCATCGAAACCGCTCAGCGCAAGGTGGAAGCGCACAACTTCGACATTCGCAAGCAATTGCTGGAATACGACGACGTCTCCAACGATCAGCGCAAGGTCATCTACCAACAGCGCAACGACATTTTGGACGCCACCGACATCGACGCCCAAATTCGTGGTTTGCGCGAGTCGTGCATGACCGATGTGGTGCGTCAATTTGTGCCGATCGAGTCGGTGGAAGAGCAGTGGGACTTGCCGGGCTTGCAAGCCGCCTTGGCCTCGGAGTGGATGCTCGACGTTGAGCTGGTCCAGTGGGTCGAGGGCGCCTCACAGGTGATCGACGACGACGTGGTGGAGCGCGTGGTGCAAGCGGCGCACGAGTCCTTTGAGGCCAAAGTGGCGCTGGTGGGTCAGGCGCAGTTCATGCCTTTCATGCGCATGGTTTTGCTGCAGAGCCTGGACACGCACTGGCGCGAACATTTGTCGGCCTTGGATTACTTGCGCCAAGGCATTCACCTGCGGGGCTATGCCCAAAAGCAGCCCAAGCAGGAATACAAGCGCGAGGCCTTTGAGCTGTTCTCGCAATTGCTGGACTCGGTCAAACACGAAGTCACGCGTTTGTTGCTCACCGTGCAGATCCAATCGAGCGAGCAAGCAGAAGCGGCAGCGGAAGCCATTGAGTCTCAGGGCGAGCAATTGCGCAACGTCACCTACTCCGCACCCGATGAAAGTGGCGAGGCTCAAACCTTCACGGACGGTGGGGCCGATGAGCGCTTCGCTGGGGTGGGCCGCAACGAGCCGTGCCCTTGCGGCAGCGGCAAAAAATTCAAGCATTGCCACGGCAAACTGAGCTGATGCCATGAGTCAAACCACGCCCCAACAACCGATTCGCCTGACCGATTTGGCCCATGGGGGCGGGTGCGGTTGCAAGATCGCACCGGGGGTGCTGCGTGACATCCTGGCCAAGACCACCCGGTTGCCAGTGCCTCCCGAGTTGCTGGTGGGCATTGAGACCTCGGATGACGCGGCGGTCTATCGGCTGAACGATGAACAGGCCCTGGTGGCCACCACCGACTTTTTCATGCCTGTGGTGGATGACCCCCACGACTTCGGTCGCATCGCGGCCACCAACGCCATCAGTGATGTGTATGCCATGGGCGCGCGACCCATTCTGGCGCTGGCTTTGGTGGGCATGCCCGTGAATGTGTTGTCCACCGACACCATTGCGCAAATCCTCAGTGGTGGTCAGGCCGCGTGCTTGCAAGCTGGCATCCCCGTGGCCGGGGGGCACACCATCGACTCGGTGGAGCCCATTTATGGCTTGGTGGTGCTGGGTTTGGCTCACCCCGATCGCATCCGTCGCAATGCAGGTGCGCAAGCGGGCGATGTGCTCATTTTGGGCAAGCCTTTGGGAGTGGGCATTTATTCCTCGGCCTTCAAAAAGCAGGTCTTGAGCGATGCTCAATATGCCGCCATGGTGGCCACCACCACCCAGCTCAACACCCCGGGCGCCGAGTTGTCGGCTTGGCCCGAGGTGCACGCCCTGACCGACGTGACGGGTTTTGGCTTGGCAGGTCATGGCCTGGAGTTGGCCAAGGGTTCAGACTTGGACGTTTGCTTGGATTGGACGCAAGTGCCGGTATTGCCGGGTGTGCGCGAACTCGCTGCAGCGGGCTGCATCACGGGGGCTTCCACCCGAAATCAGGCGTCGTATTTCGACCAAGTGCATTTGCCCGAAACCGGTTGGAGCGCGGTAGACAGTGCCCTGTTGTCTGACCCGCAAACCAGTGGGGGCTTGTTGGTGAGTTGTGCACCTGAGCGGGCGCAGGCCGCCTTGGACTTGTTTCATGCCGCAGGCTTTGCACAAGCGGCCGTGGTGGGCCACGTGACGCACAAGCGCAGCGACGCACCCACGGTGCGGGTGCAACTGGGCAAGGCTTGAGCCTTAAGGCGTATCGACCGGATTGGCGGCCCGCTGCGCGAACTCGGCACGCAGGGCACGCAATTTAGCCCGTGGGTCTTCGCGGCTGGTGTCGGCCGGCAGGGCCATTTCTTCGATGAAGCGACTGGGCTGGGCCGACTGAAACTCTCGACCCCGTTTGCGGCGCTTGCACCAGCTCACCACCAGCGTGCGTTGGGCTCGGGTGATGCCCACATACATGAGGCG
>JAYPFZ010000056.1:0-15849 GCA_038126555.1 Betaproteobacteria bacterium | reverse complement strand
GTGATGGACCATGGCACGCTGACCGATAACAACGGACGCAAAGCCGATTTCCGCAATGTGATCATCATCATGACCACCAATGCGGGTGCTGAGACCATGAACAAGTCGACCATTGGTTTCACCAATGCCCGTGAAGCGGGTGACGAAATGGCCGACATCAAGCGCTTGTTCACGCCGGAATTCCGCAACCGCCTCGATGCGATTGTGAGCTTCAAGCCCTTGGATGAGTTGGTGATTCTGCGCGTGGTCGACAAGTTCTTGCTGCAGTTGGAAACCCAATTGGCCGAGAAAAAGGTGGAGGTCACCTTCACCGATGCATTGCGCAAGCACTTGGCCCAAAAAGGCTTCGACCCCCTCATGGGCGCTCGCCCCATGCAGCGCCTCATCCAAGACCTCATTCGCAAGGCCTTGGCCGATGAGTTGCTTTTTGGGCGCCTCACCGATGGTGGTCGCTTGAGTGTGGACATTGATGACCAGGGTGAAGCCCTGCTGGACATCCAGCCCCTGCCCAAAAAGGACAGCAAGCCGCCCAAATCCGAGCCCGCTGAGCCTCAGGAAGCGTGAACCCAATCGGGTGTCTAAAGGCCGCTGATGCGGCCTTTTTTTGCGTTCCCCGAACTAAAATGCCGTTTTGATTTTCTCGGGGTGAACAGTGGCAGGACACAGCAAATGGGCCAACATCCAGCACCGAAAAGGGCGCCAGGATGAAAAGCGCGGAAAAATTTGGACCCGCGTCATTCGCGAAATCATGGTGGCCGCCCGTTCTGGCGGGGGAGATCCCAACGCCAACCCCCGATTGCGATTGGCCATTGACAAGGCCAAGGCCGCCAACATGCCGGCCGACACCGTCAAGCGCAACATCGACAAAGCCACGGGTAACCTGGAAGGGGTTTCCTACGAGGAAATTCGGTATGAGGGCTATGGCGTGGGTGGCGTGGCCATCATGATCGACACCATGACCGACAACCGCGTTCGAACGGTGGCTGAGGTTCGCCATGCGTTGAGCAAGCACGGTGGCAATTTGGGCACCGAGGGTTCGGTGGCGTTTCAATTCAAGCACTGTGGCCAACTGGTTTTCGGCCCGGGCCAATCCGAAGAGCAAATTATGGAAGTTGCTCTGGAAGCTGGGGCAGAGGACGTGATCACCAACGACGATGGCTCGATTGAAGTGATCACCGACGTTGCCAGCTTCGAGGCCGCCCGCTCGGCACTGGAAGCGGCTGGCTTGCAGCCCGATTTGGCCGACGTCACCATGCGCGCGGACGCAGCGATTGAATTGTCCGAAGAGGACGCCATTCGCATGCAGAAAATCTTGGACTTGCTCGAAGAACTCGATGATGTTCAAGAGATTTATCACAACGCTGCGCTATGAAAGTGCTCGTGATTGGATCGGGGGGGCGTGAACACGCCATCGCCTGGAAACTGTTGCAGTCCCCCAAAGTTCAGCAAGTGCATGTGGCCCCCGGTAACGGCGGCACCGCCCTTGAGTCCGGGATGTTCAACCTGCCCATCACCGACCCCGCTGAGCTGGCTCAATGGGCAAAGGAGCAGGGCATAGACCTCACCGTGGTCGGCCCAGAAGCCCCATTGGCTGCCGGTGTGGTGGATGTGTTTCGCGAAGCTGGGCTTCGCATTTTTGGCCCCACACGCTTGGCAGCGCAACTGGAGAGCTCCAAGGCTTTTTCCAAAGACTTCATGTTGCGTCATCGCATTCCGACCGCGCTGCACCAAACCTTCACGGATGCCAATTTGGCACACCAATACGTGGACGAGCAGGGCGCACCCATTGTGGTCAAGGCCGATGGCTTGGCCGCTGGCAAAGGCGTGGTGGTGGCGCAGTCCTTGGCGCAAGCCCATGCCGCCATCGATGACATGTTGCAACCGCAACCGGGCATACAAACCTCGGATGGCCAAGCGCGGGTGGTCATTGAAGCCTGCTTGCAAGGTGAAGAGGCCAGCTTCATGGTGGTCACCGATGGGGTGAACGTGGTGAGCCTAGCCACATCACAAGACCACAAGCGTTTGCTCGATGCCGACCAAGGTCCCAACACGGGCGGCATGGGGGCGTATTCACCGGCCCGCGTGGTGACCCCTGAAATTCACGCGCGGGTGATGCGTGAAATCATTCAGCCCACCATCCAGGGCATGGCCAGCGACGGCATCCCTTTCACTGGGTTTCTTTATGCCGGCCTCATGATTGACCCAGCAGGGCAAGTCAAGACGCTGGAGTTCAACGCCCGATTGGGTGACCCTGAAACCCAGCCCCTGCTCATGCGCATGCGCAGCGATTTGTTCGACTTGCTTTGGGCGGCCACCGATCCAGCCGGTTCCGCATTGAAAGACCTGAAGGTGGACTGGGATCGCCGAACGGCCCTGGGGGTGGTGATCGCCAGTGAGGGTTATCCGGCTCAACCCCAAGTGGGCGATGAGATCCGCCTCGAATTGGCGCGAAATTCGCACGTCAAGGTTTTTCACGCCGCCACCCGATGGCAGGATGAAACCTTGCAAACCACGGGTGGCCGCGTGCTCTGTGTCACGGCCTTGGCCGATGGCGTGCGTGCGGCGCAGCAATTGGCTTACGAAACCATTGGGCAAATTCAGTTTCGTGGCATGCAATTCAGGAAAGACATCGGCTTTCGAGCTTTGTCGAAATAAGGAGACCGGCCATGTCATCCCAGGTGCGTGACTACTTGTTGGGACTGCAAACCCGAATCACCTCGGCCATCGAAGCCATTGACACCCATCGGTTTGTGTCCGATGCCTGGGAGAAGCCCGCGGGCGAGCCCTTGTCGGGCAATGGCATCACGAAAATCTTGGAAGGGGGCTCGATTTTTGAGCGGGCAGGTTGTGGCTTTTCTCACGTGAAAGGCCAGCGCTTGCCGCCCTCGGCCACCCAACATCGACCAGAGCTGGCTGGTGCACCTTTCGAAGCCATGGGTGTGTCTTTGGTGTTTCACCCGCGCAACCCCTACGTGCCCACGGTGCACATGAACGTGCGCATGATCACCGCGATGCCTGCCCAAGGCCCCGGTGTGTCTTGGTTTGGCGGAGGCATGGACCTCACGCCTTACTATGGGTTTGAAGAGGATGCGCGCCACTTCCACCAAACTTGCCAGCAGTCTTTGGCCCCATTTGGTGCCGAGCACTACCCGCGATTCAAGGCGTGGTGCGACGACTACTTTTACCTGAAGCATCGGCAAGAAGCCCGCGGCATTGGGGGCATTTTCTTTGACGATTTCAACGCCCTGAGTCCAGACCAAAACCTGGCGCTCATGCAATCGGTTGGCGACCACTTCTTGGCCGCCTATTTGCCCATTGTGGAACGGCGCAAAGACCTGCCCTGGGGCGAGCGTGAACGAGACCACCAGCTGTATCGTCGGGGCCGCTATGTGGAGTTCAACTTGGTGTTCGATCGCGGCACCCACTTTGGCCTGCAATCGGGCGGGCGCAGCGAATCCATTTTGCTGTCCATGCCACCCTTGGTGAGTTGGTCGTATCAGCGCGCCGTGGAGCCGGGCTCTGCAGAGGCCCGCCTTTACACCGATTTTTTGCCGCCCCGCGACTGGGTGTGAGCCGATGAACGGGCTTCCCCTGGGGGTGTATGGCGGCAGTTTTGACCCGCCGCACCGCATGCACGTGCAGATGGCCCAAGCGGCCATTGCCCAATTGGGCTTGGCATGGCTGTGGGTCTTGCCTACGCCGCACCCCGGTCACCGCCAGCAGCCGCGCACGCCGTTTGCGCATCGACTGGCCATGGCCCGCTTGGCCTTTTCGCCGCTGGGCGATCGGGTTCGGGTTTCAGACCTGGAAGCCCAGCGTCAAGGGCCGACCTACACGGTGGACACCTTGTCCGAACTCAAGCGCGCCCACCCTGAATCCCCGCTGTGGTTGTTGATGGGGGCAGACCAAGCGGCGAGCTTTCACACCTGGCATCGATGGGAGCAGATTCTCGAATTGGCGCAATTGGTCGTCATGCCCCGGGCGGGTGCCACCACCTTCAGTTCACCTGTGGTGCAGTGGCACAATGACCGACAACGCCACTGGGTGACCTTGAGCCTGCAGCCGCAAGGATTCAGTGCCACCCAGCTCAGGCAGGCATTGCCCCAAGCCATTCAAGCCCCACCTGGTCTCGACGACCCGGTTTGGGCCTATATTCAACAGCATCACCTCTATCAGGATCCCCATGAATGATGATCAGGCCAAGCGCCTCATTCAAAAATTGCAAAAGTCCATTGTCAAAGGGCTAGAAGACGTCAAGGCCATTGATGTGCGCGTGTTCAACACCGAAGCGCTCTCGCCCTTGTTTGAGCGCGTCATCATTGCCTCGGGCAACTCCAATCGACAAACCAAGGCACTGGCCTCCAGCGTCAAGGACCAATTGCGCGACGATGGTTTTCCCAAGCCTCGTTCCGAGGGGGAGGAAAACGGCGAATGGATCATCGTGGACTGCGGCGCGGCTGTGGTCCACATCATGCAGCCAGCCATTCGGCAGTATTACCACTTGGAAGACATCTGGGGCGAAAAGCCGGTTCGCCTCAAAGGGGAGCGCAAAGTGTCGACCTCTCGCAGCACCGCTGCCAAATCCCCTGCGCAGCCGGCGAGTGAGCCAGCCAAACCCTCGGCAAAGTCAACAGCAGCCAAAAAATCTGCACCCCGGTCTTCCAGCAGTCGGTCTGGCAAACCCGCCGGAAAAACCGCCAGCCCCTCACGAGCTGCTGGGGCGAAACCCCAGCCCCAACGTGCAGCGGCCAAGAAGACCGCCAAGGCCCCAGCCAAGTCGGCGGTCAAGCCCAAAGCCAAGACGAGCCGGCCCAAGGCATGAACATCACGGTGGTCGCTGTGGGCCAGCGAGTGCCGCTTTGGGCACAGCAAGCCTGGGACGACTACGCGAAGCGATTTCCTGGCGACTTTCGCATCCAACTCAAGGCTTTGAAAACAGAGCCCAGAGCCAGTCGCACGGTGGAGCAAATTTGGGCGCTCGAGGCCGAGCGCATTGAAGCGGCCATTCCAAAAGACAGCATCCGGGTGAGCCTAGACGAGCGGGGCGCCAGGTGGAGCACGCAGACCTTGGCCCAACACATTCAGGAATGGCAATTGGAGTCTCGACACCTCACTTGGATCATTGGCGGCCCCGATGGTCTGGCACCGCACCTGAGGCCACCGAATGTGACCAGCGTCCGACTCTCAGACATGACCTTGCCGCATCAGATGGTGCGGGTCATGCTCATCGAGCAGTTGTATCGCGCTTGGTCCATCCTGAACCATCACCCTTACCACCGCGAATGAAGTCCCCAGCCCTGTATCTGGCCTCGCAAAGCCCACGTCGGCTGACCTTGCTGCGTCAACTCGGTTTGGAGCCTCAACTCTTGCTGCCCGATGCAGATGAGGATGCAGAAGGCTTGGAGGCCGTCTTGCCCAATGAGCGCCCCCTCGACTACGTGCAGCGCGTGACCCGCTTGAAGTGGCAGGCGGCGGCCGCTCGTCGTGCGCGCCGCAATTGGGCGGTGGCGCCGATTTTGTGCAGCGACACCACCGTCGCCATTGGCCGTCAGATTTTGGGGAAGCCGGAGAACAGCGAACACGCCCAGGAGATGCTCATGGGCTTGTCTGGGAGGCGCCATGAAGTGTTCACCGCCGTGGCCCTGGGCCGCCTTCGCCAACCCGCTCTGTTGGTGAGTCGCTCAACCGTTCAGTTCCGCGTGCTCAGCCGCGCCGAAGTGCAGCGCTATGTGGCCTCTGGAGAGCCCATGGGCAAGGCGGGCGCGTATGCCATTCAAGGCCCGGCACAGCGCTGGATTCAAACCCTGACTGGCAGTTACAGTGGCATCATGGGCTTGCCTCTTTTTGAAACCGACCAACTGTTGCGACGCTTTCGCGTGATCGCTTGACCCAGCATGCTGCAAGACATCCTCATCAATTGGGCCCCTCATGAAACGCGTGTGGCGGTGATTGAGGGCGGCGCTGTTCAAGAGGTTCACTTGGAGCGCCCGTTGGAGCGCGGCATCGTGGGCAACATTTACCTGGGCAAGGTGACTCGCGTCCTGCCCGGCATGCAGTCGGCGTTTCTGGACATCGGTCTGGACAAGGCCGCTTTTTTGCATGTGGCGGATGTGTTTCAGGCCAACTCGCAAAAGTCAGATGCATCGGCCGAAGCAGCCTCGATGCCCATTGAAAAACTGGTCTTTCAAGGGCAAACCTTGTTGGTTCAAGTGATCAAAGATCCGATTGGTACCAAAGGTGCGCGCTTGACCACCCAAATCAGCCTGGCGGGTCGGATGCTGGTTTTTTTGCCGCAAGACAAACACGTGGGGGTTTCGCAAAAAATTCCCTTGGCGCAGCGCGAGGCCTTGCGCGAGCGCCTGGAGGCTTTGGTCGATCAGGTGTTGGGTGCCGATCGACAAGGTGGTGGCCTCATTTTGCGAACCAATGCCGAAGACGCGTCCGATGACGAATTGCAACGCGACATTCGTTACCTCAAGGCGGCTTGGGACAACATCAAGCAACTGGCCCAGTCCAAGCCACCCACCTCGCTCATTCATGCCGACTTGAATGTGATGCAAAGGGTATTGCGCGACATGGTGTCCGAGGTGACGCAGTCGATCCGCATCGACTCCCGAGAGCAACATGCTGCCCTGCTGGCTTATGCCCATGAGGTCATGCCGGATACCGTTCCTTTGATTCAACACTATCAAGGGGAGCGGCCCATTTTTGACCTCTATTCGGTGGATGAAGAAATTGTCAAAGCCTTGGGTCGCCGCGTGCCGTTGAAGTCGGGCGGTTACCTCATCATCGAGCAAACAGAAGCCCTCACCACCATCGATGTGAACACGGGCGGTTATGTGGGCCACCGCAATTTCGATGAAACCATTTACAAAACCAACCTGGAAGCGGCAGGCGCCATTGCGCGGCAATTGCGGCTGCGCAATTTGGGGGGCATCATCGTTTCAGACTTCATTGACATGCAACAGTCTGAGCACCAGCAGGCGGTGTTGGATGAATTCAAAAAACACCTGAGGCGTGACCGGGTGAAAACCATGGTGTCTGGGTTTTCTGAATTGGGCCTTTTGGAGTTGACGCGCAAACGCACCCGGGAGTCACTGGTGCATTTGATGTGTGAAGGGTGCCCGGCCTGTCGGGGCACTGGGGTCATCAAAACGCCCCGCACCGTGGTTTATGACATCTTGCGCGAAATCTTGCGCGAGGCTCGCCAATTCAGCCCCAAGGAGTTCCGCGTGATTGCTGCGCCCGCCATCATCGAGTTGCTCTCAGAAGAAGAGGGGGCGCATTTGGCGGCGCTGGGCGAGTTCATTGGCAAGCCGATCTTGCTGCAAGCCGAAGTGGGCATGATGCCCGATGCCTTTGAAGTGATCTTGCACTGAGGACTGCAACCGTCATGGCGAGTGCATTGAGCCAAACCCGACGACTTCGGATTGCCATTCTGTCTCGGCATTTTGATGCTCGCATGGGTGGCGCGGAGCGTTACGCCACAGAGGTGGTGGATCAATTGCGGCTTCATCATGACTGTTGGGTTTATTGTCAAAGTCATCAAGCCATGGAGGGCGTTCATTTTCAGGTTTGGCGCTCGCCCATGAAAAAGCCCCGTTGGCTAGCCTTGTTGTTGTATGCCTTCTGGGCCAAACGAAGCATTGGTCGTAACCACGATGTTGTGATTTCCAATGAAAACGCAGGTTTTGGCCAACTTCAACTGGTTCATGTGGTGCCCATTCGCCATGCCTTATTCGCATCAAGCTCATGGCATTCAATTTGGCGAAAGATGTCGTGGTGGTTCAGTCCTCGACTGGTGACCTACTTGGGTTTGGAGTGGTTGCGGTTCCGACCCCAATCGGGGCGCTGGCTGATCGCACCTTCTCACATGACGGGTGAACTGTTGGTGGCCGACATGGGCTATTCGACAGACTCGGTTGTCGTTGTGGAGCCTGGGGTGAAGCCGGTGGACGCGGGCGTTCAGAGACAGGGGCAAGCGCTACGTGAGCAACTGGGGCTGAAAACAAGTGATCACGTGGTGTTGATGGTTGCTCACGATTTAGAGAAAAAAGGTCTGCCATTGGTTCTGCGTGCCATGACGCAATGGCCCTCGGACGTGCATGTGGTTGTTGTGGGTGAGGATGGACGATTGCCTCATTGGCAAAATCTCGCGCAGCAAATGGGTTGCCAACATCGATTGCACCTCTTAGGGCGTTGTCAAGAACTTGGTGCTGCTTATGCCGTGGCCAATGTGTTGGTGCATGCGACACAGGCCGATGTGTATGGCATGGTTCTCATTGAAGCCATGGCTCATGGTTTGCCTGTAGTCTGTTCCCCGGCGCCTTTTTGTGGTGCAGCCATGGGTTGGCAAAACGGCATCGACGCCTGTTTGTTGAGTCACCCCAACGACCTTCAAGGTTTGGTCCATGCAGTTTTGAATTTACGTGCTGACCCTGCGCTGGTTGAGCGATTGGTGTCGCGAGGTCGCAGTCGTGCTGCCCATCAAACCTGGGCGCGGACAGGCGAAGCTTTTTTACGTTTGGTCCAAGAGGCTAAGGCCAAGGGGTAATGGCCTCAATTAAAGATTCGATTGGGCGTCTGGCCCGCCCAGGCCTACGAGGTTTTGAATTCCCGATGCCTTCGAAGTGATCTTGCACTGAGTTCAAGCCGACGTCGAAATTTCACCCAGCTTGAAGAGTGCGGCGTAGGCACCGTTGTTGCTCAGCAACTCAGCGTGGGTGCCAGTTTCAACGATCTGCCCCTGATCCATGACGACGATCAAATCGGCATGTTCCACTGTGCTCAATCGGTGGGCAATGATGAGGGTGGTGCGATTGGCTTGCAAGGTGCTCAGGGCCAATTGCACGGCGCGTTCAGACTCATTGTCCAACGCAGAGGTGGCCTCATCCAGAATGAGAATGGGAGCGTCTTTGTAGAGTGCGCGAGCGATGGCCAAGCGCTGTCGTTGCCCGCCGGAGAGCTCAGAGGCGTTGTGGCCGACGACACTGTGAATGCCCTGAGGCAAGTCATTGACCAAGTCCATCAACTGGGCTGAGGTCAAGGCCGCCAGCACTTGGTCCTCATCCAAGGGAAGGCCTAAGCAGACGTTTTGAGCCAGCGTGAGGTTGAGCACCACCACCTCCTGGCTGACCATCGCAATGTGGCGCCGCAGGTTTGGGAGGTCCCACTGGGTAACCGCCACATCATCGACACGGACCTCGCCCGCAGTGGCATCTACAAAACGGGGGATGAGGTTCACCAGCGTCGTTTTCCCTGCACCTGATGCCCCCACGAACGCCACCGTTTGCCCTGCAGTGATGGAGAGCGAAGGCACGTTCACGGCATCGGGGCGTTGAGGGTCAAACTGAACCCGAACGCCTTGAAAATCAATTCGCCCCTGAATCAGCGCCGCGCTGTGAGACCCAGAGGACTCTTGCGGGGTGTTGTCAATCATTTCGGTCGCCCGTTCAATCGCAGCCAGGCCACGAGTCAGTGGGGCAGACACCTCTGACAAGTGCTTGATGGGGGCAATCAGCATGAGCATGGCCGTGATGAATGCAGTGAACTCGCCCACCGTGGTCCCGGTGGTTTGACTTTGGAAGAGCGCAATGCTGATGACCACGGACAAGGCCATGGCCGACAAAATTTGCGTCAGCGGGGTGATGGCCGAGCCCGCTACTGCAGACTTCATGATCAGTCGCAGCATGGATTGACCAATGTGTTGAAACCGATCCCGCTGCAGGTTTTGCGCGCCCTGCAAGCGAATGATCCGGTGGGCCAGCACGTTTTCTTCCACCGAGTAGGCCAGCTCATCGGTGGCCGTTTGGAAGCTGGTGGTGAGGCGATATAAGCGGCGGGTCATGATTTTCATGATCCAGGCCACACAGGGAAACAACACAAACACGACGCTGGTGAGCTTCCAATTCAGATACAGCAAATAACTCACCATGGTGAGCAAGGTGAGGCTGTCACGACCCAAAGTCAACAGGCTGTTGACCATGAAGTTGGCGCCAGTTTGAATTTCATACACCAGCGAATTGGACAAGGCACTGGCATTCGTTTTGTGAAAGTAGCTGGGGTGAGCCGACAGCAGACGATCAAACATTTGCATTCGCAGATTGAGCAGGCCCGTGTTGGCCACTTTGGCCAGGGCCACTTGCCCGGTGAAGGCACACAGGCCACGTACCATGAACAAAACCATCAGCGCAATGGGCACCATCCAGATGGGAAAGCTGTTTTGACCAAAACCGGTGTCCAGCAAGGGCTTCATCAAGGCCGGGATCATGGGTTCAGTCAAGGCGATGAGCACCACCGACGCGATCGTGGCCACCCAGGCCGAAGTGGGCTTGCGGAAATGATTGGCCGCTCGAATCAAGCGTTGGCGAAGAGAGGGGGGGGAGGCACTCATGCAGGGGTCGGGCAGGTATTCACGCTGGATTATCACGAATCCACGGGTTGATCCGCCGAACTAGAATTTGGCTCATGGATTTAACCGTGATCGTTCTGACCCGCAACGAGTCGTCAAACATTGAGGCCTGTTTGCGAAGCGTCGCCTGGGCCACCAACCGTTTGGTGTTTGATTCGAACAGCACAGACAACACGGTTGAATTGGCACGGGCCATGGGGGCGCAAGTGGTGCAGGCCGAAGATTGGCCAGGGTTTGGTGAGCAACGCAATCGGGCCTTGGCGCAGGTTCACACCGAATGGGTGATGTTTTTGGATGCCGATGAACGCGTTCAACCGGAATCGATTCCTGAAATTGAAGCGGCCATGGCAAGCCCTGCTCGATGCGTCTACCGTTTTCCGCGCCTGACCAATTTTGCAGGTCACTGGATTCGGCATGCGGGCTGGTATCCCGACCATGTGGCCCGATTGTTTCGACGTGGCGATGCAAGCTACAACCGCTTGTTGGTTCACGAAAGCCTAGAGACCGTGCCGGGGGTTGAAGCCAGAAATTTTCATGTGCCCTTGCTACACTTCAGCTATCCCACACCGGATCACTACTGGCGAAAAATGCACACCTACAGTTTGGCTTGGGCCGAGCAACAGCATCAAATGGGGCGCCAGACCCATTTGATACGTGCTTTAGCTTCTGCTTGGGTTGCATTCATGAAGTCTTATGTATTGAGACTGGGGTTTCTGGATGGAATGGCCGGTTTGGCCGTTTGCCTGATGCAGGCTCAGGCGACTTATTCCAAATATTTCATGCTTTATTGGATGCAACGTTCCAAATGATTCAGCGATTTTTCAAATTCAGCCTTTTCGGCCTTTTGACGTTTGTCTCCGCCTTTGCGATGGCGCAGTTCCGCGTGGAGGTGTCTGGCGTGGGCGTGACGCAAATTCCGATCGGCATCACCACTTTCAAGGGGGCGAGTGAGAGTCCCGTGGATGTCGCTGGGATCATCACCGCCGACTTGGATCGCAGTGGCCAGTTCAAATCCAGCAGCTTGTCGGTGGTGCTTGATGAAATTGCACGTCCTGATTTGGCCGCCATTAAGCAATCCAATTTGGATGCCCTCATTGCCGGGAGCGTGACGCCACTCTCGAATGGTCGATATGACGTGCGCTTTCGCCTTTGGGATGCCGTGAAGATGGAAGACTTGGGTGGGCAGAAATTTGAAGTGCACAAGGCCGATTTGCGTTTGGTGTCGCATCGCATTGCCGATTACGTCTATGAAAAGCTCACCGGCATTCGTGGCGTGTTCTCCACCCGAATTGCGTATGTCACCAAATCTCGTGCTCGCTACCACCTCTGGATTGCCGACTCCGACGGTCAAAACGCTCAGGCGGCGCTGACCAGCCCCGAGCCCATCATTTCTCCCAGCTGGTCACCCAACGGCCGCGAGTTGGCCTATGTGTCCTTCGAGACGCGCAAGCCGGTGGTTTATGTGCACGACGTGCCGACCGGCAAGCGCCGTGTGCTCGCCAATTTCAAAGGGTCGAACAGCTCGCCCAGTTGGTCTCCCGATGGCAAGCATTTGGCGGTGACCTTGAGCCGCGATGGGGGCTCGCAGTTGTTCATCATTCCTGCTCAAGGCGGGGAGCCACGACGACTCATTTCGTCGACTGCCATTGAAACCGAACCAGTTTTCGCACCGGATGGTTCGGCCATTTACTTTGTGAGCGATCGCGGTGGTTCTCCACAGATCTACCGTACACCCACTCAAGGTGGGCCTGTGCAACGTGTGACCTTCACGGGCAACTACAACATTTCCCCCGCGATCAGCCCCGATGGCAAAACCCTGGTCTTTGTCTCCCGTTTCGGTGGCGACTACCGACTCGCCCTCATGGACTTGCAGTCTGAGCAAGTGACACCTGTGACCTCTACACGTGCAGACGAACGACCCAGTTTTGCCCCCAATGGTCGATTGATCGTCTTCGCCACCAAGATCAATGGCCAAGAGGCCTTGATGACCACCACCCTGGACGGAAAAATTGTCGCCAGACTGGCAGGGCAAACCGGTGACATCCGGGAGCCCAACTGGGGGCCGTTTTCTGGGCAATGACCCACTATGATCTTCACCCATCCACCAACTCAAGCTTTTGGAGCTTTTTTTTCATGAAAAACTTTTTCCTCATCGGTCTCATTGCCCTGTTGTCGGCTTGTGCATCGAATGTCAAAACCAGCGATGTTCCTGTCGAAGACAAGGCTGGCACGGCAGCATCACAAGGCTCACAAGCGCAATCTGCAGTTGCACCGATCAAAGTGGATGAGTTGGCCATTGCCAAGGCAGGCCCTGCGCAAGTGGCTCGCGTGGTCTACTTCGATTTCGACAGTTTTGTCATCAAACCCGAATACCAGTCTGTGCTGGCTGCGCACGCCAAATTCATGCGTGAGCACGCCGCAGCCAAAATGGCCATTGCTGGTCACACCGACGAACGCGGCGGTCGCGAATACAACTTGGCTCTGGGTCAAAAGCGCGCCGAAGCGGTGAAAAAAGCCTTGTCGCTCTTGGGTGTGTCGGAAAGCCAGCTCGAGGCGGTCAGCTATGGCGAAGAAAAGCCGGCTGACAACGGCAATGGCGAGGCCGCTTTCGCCAAAAACCGCCGTGCTGAATTGAACTACCGCTGATGAGCACCCGTCTCTTAGCCACTTTGATGTTGTCGCTTGGGCTGGTGTTGCCAGTCCGGGCGGCCTTGTTTGAAGATGAAGAAGCTCGTCGAGCCCTGATCGACCAACGCCAAACGATCAAACAGCTTCAAGAGCAAGTTCAACGGTTGGACGATGAAAACGCCCAAATCAAACGGGCCTATCTGGATTTGCAAGCGCAAAACGAGAACCTCAGCAAGCAGTTGGCAGTGCTTCGTGGTTCGCAAGAAGAGTTGACCAAGCAAATTTCAGATGTCCAGCGGGGCTACAAAGATCTGGCTAAAGAGATTGAAGACCGTTTCGGCGGCATTGAAAGCCGCTTGCAAAAGCTCGAACCCGTCAAAGTGACGGTTGACGGTTTGGAGTTTGTGGCCGAACCTGCTGAAAAGCGTGACTATGAAGCCGCATTGGATTTGTTCCGCAAGGGCGAATTCGCTCAGGCCGCTGCGGCCTATCAAGTTTTTGTGAATCAATATCCCCGGTCAGGCTACCTGCCAACCGCATTGTTTTGGGCCGGCAATTCCTTGTATGCCATTCGCAAATACAAGGATTCCATTGCTGAGTTCAATCGGGTGGTGACGCAGTTCTCGACCCATCCGCGTGCCTCTGAAGCCATGCTCTCGATTGCCAATTGCCAAATTGAGCTCAAGGATTTGCGCACAGCGAAAAAAACCATTGATGCCCTCATCAAGCAATATCCTGGCTCTGATGCAGCCATTGCAGGAAAAGAGCGCCTGTCCAAACTTCGTTGATGGCGTTGACCATGTCACTGAGTGAGTTTCAAGCATTGGGTGACTGGGTGTTATGGGGCGCTTTTGCGCTGTCTTGCCTCTTGGGGTGGACGCTCCACCGCACGCACTTTTGCACCATGGGCTCCATCAGCGATGTGATGCACCTCGGCGATTGGCAGCGTGCCCATCAGTGGCTGATCGCCATTGCCTCCAGCATGCTGATCGTGGGGTGGTTGAATGAGTGGGGCCTCATCGATGTGCAGCAAGCCGTCTCCGTGAGCCAACGGCTGTTGTGGTTGTCTCTGATCGTGGGTGGAACGCTGTTTGGTTTTGGCATGGTGCTCGCCTCGGGTTGCGGCGCCAAAGTCTTGGTTCGCATGGGCACGGGCAACCTCAAGGCTTGGGTGGTTTTCCTGGTCATGGGTTTGGCCAGTTTTGCAACCATCAAGGGCATCACCGCGGTCTTGAGAAATGCAACCGTTGACCGCTTGGCCTGGGAGGCTAATTTCCCGTTGACACTGCCCAAAGTCTTGGAGCACTGGACCGGCCTTGGTTTCAGTCCGGTATGGGTGGCAACTGCCTTGGCCCTGCTGATCTTCGCTGGGATCGCCTGGAACGCCAATGGCCGAGTGGCCAAAAACTGGGGCGTTGGGGTTTGGGTGGGGGTGATGGTGGGCCTGGCTTGGTTGATCAGCGGTCATTGGGGGTATGTGGCTGAGCACCCGGAGACGCTGGAGCAAGTGTTCATCAAAACCAACTCCAACCGAATGGAAGCCTTCACCTTTGTTGCACCTGTGGCCTATACCTTGGACTGGCTGATTTATTTCAGCGACGCCAACAACACGCTGAGCATTGGCGTTTGCTCGGTGTTGGGTGTGGTGGTGGGCGCGCATGTGTCGGCTCGCCTCAAACAAGGTTTGCGTTGGGAATCGTTTGCCGATGCCGACGACCTGAAGCGCCACGTGCTGGGTGGCGTCCTCATGGGTGTCGGCGGTGTGACCGCCATGGGCTGCACATTTGGACAAGGCCTCAGTGCGCTGTCGGTGCTCAGCCTGGGTGCATTTTTGGCTTTGCCAGCCATCGTGCTGGGTGCGGTGTTGGCCATGAAATACCAACTTTGGCAACTCGAGCGCCATGGAGGCTGATTACGCCCGGCGCTTCTCTGGCTTGGACCGCTTGTGGGGGGCTGGCTCCTCACAACGATTGGCCAATGCCCACGTTGCAGTCGTCGGTTTAGGCGGCGTCGGCAGTTGGTGTGCGGAGGCCTTGGCGCGCAGCGGAGTGGGGGCCTTGACCTTGATCGACTTCGATCAAGTGGCTGAATCCAACATCAACCGCCAAGTTCATGCCCTGACTCAAACCGTGGGGCAAGCCAAAATTGACGCCATGCGCGATCGAATCCTGGGCATCAACCCCAGTTGCCACGTGCATTTGGTTGAAGATTTCCTCACCCCAGACAACATCGACAACACTTGGCCGGAGCAGGCTCAGGTGGTGGTGGATGCCTGCGACCAAGGCGCTGCGAAATTGGCCATGGCCTTTCGGTCCCTGCGTCAGGGGCTGCCCCTGGTGATGGTTGGGGCGGCTGGTGGCAAGTCTCAGCCTCAAGCGGTTCGAGTTGGCGACTTGTCGCAAGTCACGCATGACCCCTTGTTGGCCCGATTGCGAAGAGCGTTGCGACGTGAATTGGCCTGCACACCCCAGCAAGCCCTGGGCATCGCTTGCGTCTACAGCCAAGAAACCGTGAGAGCCAGCCAATTGTGCGAAGCCGACGCCATGTCGGCCCACGATTTGAATTGCCACGGGTATGGCTCGTTCGTTGGCGTCACCGCAACCTTCGGTCTGGTTGCAGCTTCCTGCGCAATTGAGCACCTCATCAGGGGAAAAAGCGCGATAAACAAGTTATAATATTAGCTTCATTGATGAGCGAACAGCAGCAAACAGCCGCTTGGTTTCATCAGGTCAGTGGGACGTTAGCTCAGTTGGTAGAGCAGCGGACTTTTAATCCGTTGGTCGCAGGTTCGAATCCTGCACGTCCTACCA
>JAYPFZ010000055.1:0-16660 GCA_038126555.1 Betaproteobacteria bacterium | reverse complement strand
GCCGTGCTGGCCAGCTACCGCGGGTACGACACCTTGGGTGAGACCACGGTGGTGTTCACTGCGGGTGCCGGCGTGGTGGCTTTATTGCGGCGTCGCAAGCGCAAAGGAAAGGACAAGGCATGAAACACGACCTCATCTTGCGCGTCATCGCCAAGATCCTCATTCCTTTTTTGCTGCTGTTTGCGGTTTATGTTCAGTTCCATGGCGATTTCGGACCCGGCGGTGGCTTTCAGGCTGGGGTGATCATCGCGGCTGCGGTGGTGTTCTACGCCCTCATTTTTGGCCTCAAGGCAGCTCACCGCATGATGCCGGAGTCCTGGGTGGAGTCCATGATGGCCTTGGGCGTGATCCTGTATGCCGGTGTGGGCGTCGCTGGCATTGTGCTGGGAGGCAACTACCTCGACTACTTCGTCCTTGACGCGCATTCCACCGTGCATGGCCAACACCGAGGCATCTTTTGGGTGGAGGTGGGTGTAGCCACTACCGTCAGTGGGGTGATGCTCAAAATCTTTTACATGTTCGCCGATCGGGGACACCTTGATCGCCAAGACCCCGCCGCGTCCCAGGAGTCCGCTGAGTCATGAAGCTTGCCGCCTACTTCACTTACATCGCCACCTTTGTGCTGATGTTCCTGGGCCTGTTCATCGTGATGGCCCGCGGAAACCTCATCAAAAAATTGGTGGGTTTGGGGATTTTCCAAACCTCGGTTTATTTTCTTTATTTGGGCCCAGCCAAACTCGTCGGTGGCACGGCCCCCATCCTGAGTGATGCCTTCAAGGTTTACACCAATCCCTTACCCCATGTCCTGATGCTCACTGCCATTGTGGTGGGTGTGGCCACGCTGGCGCTGGGATTGGCCTTGGTGGTTCGCCTGCGCGAAGCCTACGGATCCATTGAGGAGGATGACATCTTGGCTCAAGATCAGGCGCCGGCTGGCGCATCGGAGGCGGCATGAACTGGATGCAACATGCCCCGGCCCTGCAAGTGGTGGCGCCGCTGTTGGCTGCACCGCTCATCGTCTTGGTGAGACGACTCAGTTGGGCCTATGCCATTGCCGTGGCTGCTTGTGCGCTGGCCTTTTTCTTTTCGATTGGCTTGTGGTCGCAAGTGCAGTCCACGGGTGTGATTGCCTACGCCATTGGAAACTGGCCACCACCATGGGGAATTGAATACCGCGTTGACGCCCTCAACGCCTTCATTTTGTGCTTGGTATCGGGAACGGGCTTGGCGGTACTGCTCTTTAGCCGTTCGTCCAATGCCCATGAAGTGCCCTCTGAACAGCGTTATTTGTTTTACGCGATGTTTTGTTTGTGTTTGGCAGGTTTGTTGGGCATGGCCATCACGGGAGACGCATTCAACATTTTTGTCTTCTTGGAAATCTCGGCTCTGTCGACCTACGTGCTGATTGCCATGGGTAGGCAACGCCAATCGCTATTTGCGGCTTACCAATATCTGATTCTGGGAACCATCGGGGCAACTTTCATTGTCATTGGCATCGGGCTGATTTACTTGCTCACGGGCACACTCAATCTGGTTGACATGGGACAGCGGTTGAGTCAGGTGGATTCCATGAGACCGGTCTATGCTGCTTTTGCCTTCATCAGCGCAGGCGTGTTTTTGAAGCTGGCCCTCTTTCCGTTTCACAACTGGTTGCCCAACGCTTACACCTACGCCCCCACCACCGTTTCGGCCTTTTTGGCGGCTACGGCCACCAAAGTGTCCATCTACGTGTTGTTGCGTTTTTACTTCACGGTGTTTCACCTGGACGCGATCACTCCTCACTTGCCCCTGAGCTTGATGCTGGGCGCACTGGCCATTGCTGGCATGTTTGCGGGCTCAGCCACGGCGATTTTCCAGACCGACATGAAGCGCTTGCTGGCCTTTTCGAGCGTGGGGCAAATTGGTTACATCATGCTGGGCATTGCGTTGTTCAATGCCTCGGGACTTACGGCAGGCTTGGTGCATTTGTTCAACCACGGCATCACCAAAGGCGCCAGCTTTTTGCTCTTGGGCTTGGTGGTGACGCGACTGGGTGGAACGCAAATGAGTCACTTGAGCGGTTTGGGCAAAACCATGCCCTGGACGGCTTTTGGACTCCTCATTTGTGGCCTGTCTCTGATTGGCGTCCCGGGAACGGCTGGGTTCATCAGCAAGCTGTATTTGGTCAGGGCTGCGCTGGACTTGGGGCTGTGGTGGGTGGCCCTGATGGTGCTCTTGTCATCCCTGTTGGCGGTGGCCTACGTCTGGAAGTTTGTCGAAGCAGCCTACTTCCGCCCCCCCCCTGAGCAACTTTCCCCCTCACTGGCTAACGTGACCACTTGGGACATGCGTCTGATGGCCCTGCTGTTGACGCTGTCCACGGTTTATTTTGGCTTTGACACGCGCTTCACCTTGGGTTCAGCCCAAGCAGCGGCTCAGTATTTGTTGGGAGCTCACTGATGCTTGAACCTCAAACGCTCCTGCTGGCATTGGTGCTGATTCCAGCTCTGGGGGCCATGCTGCTCACTTGGGCAGGTCGCTGGCCCAATTGGCGAGAAGCCATCACCTTCACCACGGCGGGCCTGTTGTTGGTGACCGTCTGTCAACTCGTGCCTCTGGTGCTGGCTCAACAAACTCCCAGCATCACCCTTTGGACGCTGGCGCCAGGCCTGACCCTGGCCTTGTCGCTGGAGCCGCTGGGGTTGTTGTTTGCACTCATCGCCTCGGGGCTTTGGGTCATCAACTCGATGTATTCAGTGGGGTATTTACGGGCCAACGCCGAAGGGAATCAAACCCGCTTCTTTGCCTGCTTTGCGCTGTCCATTGCGGCCACCATGGGAATTGCCACCTCGGCTAACTTGTTCACACTGTTTTTGTTTTACGAGTTGCTCACCCTCTTGACCTTCCCCCTGGTGACCCATCACGGCACCCCAGAGGCGCAAAAAGGCGGGCGCATTTATTTGTCCATTTTGTTGGGCACTTCCATGCTGTTGTTGTTGCCCGCGCTGATTGCGGTGTGGGCCTTCACGGGCACCACCGATTTCAAGGCTGGCGGCATTTTGGCTGGCCACGTGTCTGGCCCCTGGGTGGGCGTGCTGTTGGCCCTCGCCATGTTTGGCATCGGCAAAGCCGCACTCATGCCCTTTCACCTCTGGTTGCCCAACGCCATGGTGGCTCCCACCCCGGTATCGGCCTTGCTGCACGCAGTGGCGGTGGTGAAGGCTGGCGTTTTCACTGTGGTGAAGTTGGTGGTCTATTTGTTTGGCGTGGACTTTTTGCGCCAATCAGGTCAGGCTGACTGGCTGACTTGGGTCGCTGGTTTCTCCATCGTGGTGGCGTCCATCGTGGCGTTACAGGCCGACAATCTCAAGCGCCGACTGGCGTTCTCTACGGTGAGCCAGTTGTCTTACGTGACCTTGGCCACTGCTTTGTTGTCCACCTGGTCCATCAAAGCGGCAGCCCTTCACATTGCGGCCCATGCCGTTGGCAAAATCACGCTCTTCTTTGCCGCTGGCGCCATTTACACCGCCGCGCACAAAACGCGTGTGAGCGAACTCAATGGCATTGGTCGGCGCATGCCCTGGACCATGGGGGCGTTTGGCTTGGCAGCTCTGTCCATGATCGGACTGCCACCTACCTTTGGTTTCATCTCTAAATGGTATTTGGTGAGCGGCGCCATGGCTACGGCCAATACCTTTGCCTTGGTCGTCATCGCGCTGTCCACCCTCCTCAATGCGGCCTATTTCCTACCCATCGTCTACCAGGCCTTTTTCAAGCCCCTCAGCCCTGAGGATGAGCACCATCCCCATGGTGAGGCGCCGTGGCCCATGGTGCTTGCACTGAGCGTGACCGCTGGACTGACGGTGGCCTTGTTTTTCTTCCCCGACGGGGCCTTGGCCCTGGCATCTCGTTTGGCCTGAACCGGAGTGACCATGCGCAGCGAATCGTCTGAACATTGGCTAGATCGCCCTTCTTCCATTCCCAAGTTGTGGGCAGGATTTATTGCTGTATTGGCCCTGACCGTTCTGGCCGAATGGGTAGTGGCCTTGCACCCCCACTTCGATGTCGAAAAGCTCCACGCTTTCAACGCCCTCTATGGCTTTGGCACTTGCATTCTGATGATTGTCTTGGCCAAAGGCTTGGCCTTGTGGCTCAAGCGGCCCGACACCTATTACCAGGACACTGAATCGGAGAACTCGCATGACTGAGGTCTTGTTGCATCCGGGCTTGATCCTGATCATCGGCGGATTGCTGCTGCTGGGCCTACAAGGCAAAAGTCGACAAGTGGCCTCAGTGCTTCTGCCCGCATTGGCCTTGTGGGTGGCGGTGGGATTGCCTGTGGATGTGAGCTGGAGTGTGCCTTTTCTGGATTACCAACTCACACCGTTTCGCGTGGACAAACTGTCCAAGCTCTTTGCCATCATCTTCACCCTCATGGCCACCGTGGGGGCCATTTATTCGCTGCGACAAAACAGTCGCCTCGAATTGCCAGCCGCTTTCCTGTATGCCGGCTCTGCGGTTGGGGTAGCGCTTGCGGGTGACTGGTTCACTGTGTTTGTTTATTGGGAATTCATGGCCGTGGGCTCAACCTTGGTCATCTGGAGTGCTGGCACCAGCGACGCATGGCGTGCAGCCAACCGTTACGCCCTGATGCACCTCTTTGGGGGCGTCGTGTTTTTTGCTGGCGTCACGGGTCATGTGCTGCAAACCGGCCAATTGGCTGTAGGCCACATCGCCTTGGACTCTGGCGCGCACTGGCTCATGTTGGCTGGGGTGCTCATCAATGCTGGGGCCCCTCCGTTTTCAGCTTGGCTGCCTGATGCTTACCCTGAAGCCTCATGGAGTGGCATGGTCTTTTTGTCGGCTTTCACCACCAAAACTGCGGTCTATACCTTGATTCGAGGCTTTGCTGGCCACGAGGTGTTGATCTGGGTGGGGCTGTTCATGGTGTTTTACGGCATCGTTTACGCCTTGTTGGAAAACGACATGCGACGAATCTTGGCCTACTCCATCGTCAACCAGGTGGGGTTCATGATTGCTGGCATTGGCATTGGCACGGAAATGGCCCTGAACGGAGCGTCTGCTCACGCCTTCACCCACATCATCTACAAAGCCTTGTTGCTGATGTCCGCCGGCTCGGTGCTCATGATGACGGGTAAGCGCAAATGCTCAGAGTTGGGTGGTCTCTTCCACACCATGCCGTGGACCACGGTGCTGGGCACAATTGGTGCTTTGGCCATTTCGTCTTTTCCTTTCACTTCGGGCTTTGTATCCAAGTCGATGATTTCCCAAGCCAGTGCTGATGAGCATTTGCTGGGCGTTTGGCTCTTGCTCACTGCGGCCTCTGCGGGTGTGTTCTTGCACGCTGGCATCAAGTTCCCCTGGTTCGTCTTCTTTCAAAAAGATTCTGGTCTGCGGCCGCCTGAGCCACCGCGCTCCATGATCGTGGCCATGGTGATACTGGCTGCACTGTGCTTGGGTCTGGGCGTCTGGCCTGAACCGCTCTATGCCTTATTGCCACATTCGGTGAACTATGTGCCCTACACCGCCAGCCATGTGTTGACGCAAACCCAGTTGCTGCTTTTCTCGGGTCTGGCCTTTTTCGTGATGCTCAAGTACCTGAAACGCACGCTCACCATCACCTTGGATGCCGACTGGCTGTGGCGCCGAGCGTTTACGGCCATCTTGCGGGTGGCCTTGGTGGTTTGGAATGCTTGGCTGGACTGGCTCAGCGCGCGCTGGGAGCAAGTCCTGACGGGACTTTATGGACTGATGCGAAATCTAGGCAGCGGCCAAGGCCTGCTGTCACGCACTGTGAGCGTGCGCAGCATGTCTTTCGCCTTGATTGGTGTACTGGCCCTGCAGTTGTTGATCTTTTATTTCTGAGGCGCTGTGGCCTGGGGCAAGTCAAACACTTGCTTGAGATAAGCCAGATAGTTTTCGTCCTCGCACATGTTTTTCGAGGGCGTGTCTGAAATTTTGGCCACGGGTTGGCCATTGCAGCGAATCATCTTGATGACGATTTGCAAAGGGTCGTAACCCAAGTCGTTGGTCAGGTTGGTGCCAATGCCAAAGGCCAGCTGACAGCGGCCCCGGAACTGTTGATACAACTCGATGGTGCGTGGCACGGTCAGGCCATCGCTGAAGATGAGGATCTTGGTCTTGGGGTCGACGCGATTTTTTTGATAGTGCGCCAACATGCGCTCGCCCCACTGAAAGGGGTCGCCACTGTCGTGCCGGGCGCCATCGAAGAGCTTGCAGAAATACATGTCGAAATCGCGCAAAAAGGCGTCCATGCCGTAGACGTCGCTCAGCGCAATGCCCAAGTCCCCCCGGTATTCACGAGCCCAGGTTTCCAAGGCGTAAATTTGGCTGTCGCGCAAGCGTGGGCCCAGGGCTTGGCAGGCTTGCAAGTATTCGTGCGCCATGGTGCCCAAGGGCGTGAGCCCCAGCTTCATGGCAAACAAGGCGTTGCTGGTGCCGGCAAATTGACCATCGCCGCCGGTGCCCAACTTGGCCGCACACACGCGCAGCACCTCTTCGTGCCAGGCTTTGGAAAAACGGCGCCGGGTGCCGTAATCGGCGATCTTGAGGGCGCGCAAATCCTCCACCAGCAAGCGGTTGAGCTTTTCATCCAAGCGCTGGCGGCCTTCCAAATACTGGGGCACGGGCTGGGCGTTCCGGAAATACACCTCGTTGACGATGGCCAGCACCGGAATTTCAAACAGAATCGTGTGCAGCCAAGGGCCTTGGATGGAGATGCTGATCTCGCCAGACTCCAAGGGCTCGACCTTGATGTATTTTTCGTTGAGCTTGAAGAGGCCCAAAAAGTCGACGAAATCGCTTTTGATGAACCGCAAACCGCGCAGCCAATTGAGTTCAACCTCTTGGAATCGCAGCAAGCACAGGAAACGGATTTCTTCGCGAATTTCCTTGACCAAGGGGGCCAAGGGCACGCCCGGATTGCGGCATTTGAATTTGTATTCGACCTGGGCACCCGGGAACTGATGCAGCACCGCCTGCATCATGGTGAACTTATACAGGTCGGTGTCGAGCAGGCTGGTGATGATCATGGCAACGGGGCTTCAAACGGGGTCTTAGTCCAGCCATTGGGTGAAGGACTCCACCGACTCGCGGGGCGTCACCAGGGTGTTGACGGGGTCGGTGTCATCGGCCCAGCCCAAGGACATGCCACAGACCAACATTTCCTTCTCGCTGGCACCAATGTGGGGCAGGATGAGGGTGGCAAAGCCATTCCAAGCCGCTTGGGCGCAGGTGTGCAGCCCCCGGGCGCGTGCCGCCACCATGATGTTTTGTAAAAACATGCCGTAATCCAGCAACGAGCCTCGGCCCATCACCCGATCCAGCGTGAACATGAGGCCCACCGGCGCATCGAAAAAACGGTAGTTGCGCTGGTGCTGGGCATGCATTTTGTCTTTGTCGCCCTTGCCAATGCCCAACAAGCCGTAGAGGCTCCACCCGTTTTCCCGGCGGCGATCGATGTAGGGACTCACCCATTCGGTGGGGTAGTAGTCGTAGGCCTCGCGGTATTGAGACGCCAATTCGGGGTTGGCGCGCACCGCGTCGTGGGCTTGGCAGACCTTGTCCACCAGCTGATCCCGCGATTGACCTTGCAACACATAGACCTTCCAGGGCTGGGTGTTGGTGCCAGACGGGGACCGACGGGCCACCTCCAGAATGTCTTGCACGAGCTCGCGAGGCACGGGGCGTTGGCTGAAAGCCCGCGCAGACATGCGGGTGGTGATGGCGTGATCCACGGCTTGGGTGGACAGGGCTTGAGGGAGCACAGCGGTCATGGCAGGTTATTCCAAGGCATTCAAAACACGGAGCAAAGGTTCGGGAAAACGGTCAACCGGCCGGCGATGGTCGCGTTCCAAATAGACTTGAACGAAATGGCCACAAGCGGCCGCAGTGGTCTCGCCCTTAGCAAACAGACCCACTTCGTAGCGCACACTGGACTGGCCCACGCGCGCCACCCGGATGCCGGCCTCAATGGTTTGAGGGAAAGACAACGGGGCGAAGTAGTTGCATTGGGTCTCCACCACCAGACCAATGGTTTCGCCCCGCTCGGTATCCAAGGCCCCCTGTTCAATCAAATGGGCGTTCACGGCGGTATCAAACCAGCTGTAATACACCACGTTGTTCACGTGGCCATACACATCGTTGTCCATCCATCGGGTGGTGATGGGGCGAAACACGCGGTAGTGATCTCGGGGTTGGGCTTGCGGTCGGGCGTTGGAGCTCATGGAGCGGGATTTTGCCAGCCCTGACAACGCTGCCAGTGTCGCCACCCTTCGGTGAAGGTCTGCACCTGAATCTCAACCGTCTCGGCAATGACCCGGCCATAGCCGCCCGCCATGGCCATGGCCACCGGAACCTCGCGTTGATGGGCCCAATCCAACACCCGCTGATCCCGCGCTTGCAAGCCCGCCGCGCTGACTGCCAGCCGGCCCAGGCGATCGCCTTCGTAGGGGTCGGCGCCAGCCAGGTAGAACAACAAATCGGGCAAGGCTTGCGCACTCAGGGCCTGCAACGCTTGCTCCACAGCTTCTAAATAGGGTTCATCGGTGCAACCATCGGGCAATTCCATATCCCAATCACTGGCCTCCTTGCGGAATGGAAAGTTCTTTTCGCCATGCACACTCACGGTGAACACCTGCGGATCGTTCGCAAAGATGTGGGCGGTGCCATTGCCTTGGTGAACATCCAAGTCGAGAACAGCCACCCGCAAGCGTCGCCCGACCCGGCCTTGCTCAGCCTGCATCAAGCGCGCGGCCACGGCCACATCGTTGAAAACACAAAATCCACCGCCCTTATGGGCGTAAGCGTGGTGCGTGCCGCCCGCCAAGTTGGCCGAAAAGCCTTCGGTCAAAGCCCGCCTGGCTGCTGCAATCGTGGCCCCCACCGAGCGCCGCGCCCGCTCGACCATGCCCTCAGACCAGGTGAAACCAATTTCGCGCTGCTCAGCCGTTGTTAACGTCCCCTGAAACACCGCATCGATGTAGCTGGGTGTGTGCACCAGCGCCAACTCGCCGGGTGTGGCCGGTTCGGCCAATTGCCAACGCAACTGAGGCAAGGCCTGCCCCAATCGGTGCCGCAACAAGGCGTATTTCTCCATGGGGAAACGATGCCCGGGCGGCAAGGTGTGCAGGTGGGGGTTGGCGAAATGAATGATCACGGGGCAACACGGGCAACAGGGACATCACGCCCAGGGGCAACAGCGACGAATTAGAAGGCAGACTCTAATCGCCGCTTTTGGCAAGGCCTTGGTCTTGAGAAACCTCGGGATAACCCTATACTTCTTCCATGCCGCGTCACCAGACGCCCTTTAATCCTCCCAGGAGAAACCAAATGATGACCCCCGAAACCCTGATGTCTGCCAGCAAAAACAACCTGAACGCCTTTTTTGGCCTGACCGAAGCCGCTTTTGGTGGCGTGGAAAAGCTGGTTGAACTGAACCTGGCCGCTTCCAAAGCCGCTTTGAACGACAGCGTGGCTCACAGCCAAGCCCTGTTGGGTGCCAAAGACGTGCAAGCCTTCGTGAGCCTGCAAGCAGCCGTGTATCAGCCCGCTGCTGAAAAAATGGCTTCTTATGGCCGTCACGTCTACGAAATCGCTTCCTCCACCGGCAACGAATTCACCAAGGCCGTGGACAGCAAAGCTGCTGACCTGCAAAAAGCCTTCTTGGGCGCAGTCGACAACGCCATCAAAAACGCACCCGCTGGCTCTGAATCTGCTGTTGCTCTGTTCAAGAGCACCCTGGCTGCCAGCAACAACGCCGTGGAAAGCCTGCAAAAAGCCGCCAAACAAGTGGCTGAACTGGCTGAAAGCAACCTCAACGCCGTGGCCAGCACCGCTGTGCCCGCTGCCAAGCCTGCCGCTCGCAAGCGTTGATTCGTAACGATTGTCTCCTCGGATTTTGAGCACCAGGGGGTGGCAAGATCCCTTTACAGCCCGCCATTTGGCGGGCTTTTTTTATGGTTCAGGGCTTGACCACTCGGGGCTGCAAGGCCAAACGCAAAGCCGGTAATGCGGCGCGCATGGCCACCCGGCCAGCTTGAATGGCGCGGGTGCGGTCGGCAAAGTCAATGCTGGAGATGCCCCTGAGCTCGGGCTTGACCACCACCGTGGCTTGCTGCAACTCGAACTGGCCAATGCGCTGGCCCATGATGGTGGTGGTCTTGAGCAAAACCTTCAAGATGTTGCTCTCGTCCATGTCCTCGGGCCGGCTGGAAATGTCCACGGCCAAGACCACCTCGGCCCCCATGGCTTTGGCGGACTCGACGGGAACTGGGGAAACCAGCCCACCGTCTACGTGGTCCAGCCCTCGAATCCGAACGGGCTCAAACACCCCGGGCACCGCCGAAGAGGCCCGAACCGCCGTGGCCAGGTCGCCGGTTTGGAACAACACCGCCTCGCCGTTTTGCAAGCGGGTGGCTGTGATGCCCAAAGGGGGACGTGAAGACTCCAAGGTGCGCGGGCCCAATTGCTGCACCAAATAGCGGGCCAGGGCATCGCCCCGCAACAGCCCACGTCCTGTGAAAGGAATGGTCCAGTCGGTGAAGACCGCCTCTTCCATGCTCAAGGCCAACTGCTGCAATTGCGCGCCACTCTTGCCCTGGGTGTAGAGCGCGGCCACAAAACTGCCCGCCGAGGTGCCGGTCACCACGTCGGGTCGAATGCCCTCCTCTTCCAGGATCTGAATCACCCCAATGTGGGCAAAGCCCCGCGCAGCACCGCCGCCCAAAGCCAGGCCCAGGGTGGGTGTTCGCAGAACAGGTGCTTGAGGGGTGGCCGTCGTCATGGCAGGCGCTGAGGGCTCCGAGCTTGGGGGCACCGTCGGCGAACCCTTGGGTGGCGTTTGACAGGCACTCAGGAACAACACGCACGCGCAGGCCCACAGGCGCCAGCCGGCTCGAACGTTCAGTCGAAAGGAATTCATGGGCTTCATTCTCTCAAAGCCCGGATTCCAATGGTCATAATGAGAGGCGATACCGAAACTCAGCTACAAAAGGACGTTCACATGGAAATTCAAGGAAACACCTTCATTGTCACGGGCGGTGCCTCTGGCCTGGGCGAAGGCACGGCGCGCATGCTGGCAGCCAAAGGCGCCAAAGTCATCATTGCCGATTTGCAGCAAGAAAAAGGCGAAGCCCTGGCCAAGGAATTGCAAGGCGTGTTTGTTCGCTGCGACGTCACCCAAGCGGATGACGCGCAAGCCGCAGTGGATGCCGCTGAAGGCCAATTGCGTGGCCTCATCAACTGTGCGGGCATTGCCACGGCTGAACGAACCGTCAACAAAACCGGGCCGCACAACCTCGACGTGTTCACCCGCACCATCATGATCAACCTGGTGGGCAGCTTCAACATGATCCGGGTGGCCTCGAATGCCATGGCCCAGCTTGACCCTTTGCCCACATCCGAGCGTGGTGTGATGATTTCGACCGCCTCCGTGGCTGCCTATGACGGACAAATTGGCCAAGCGGCTTATTCGGCCTCCAAAGGGGGCATTGTGGGCATGACCCTGCCCATTGCCCGCGACTTGGCCCGCAACGGCATTCGCAACATGACGATTGCACCCGGCATTTTTGGCACGCCCATGATGTTTGGCATGCCCCAGGAAGTGCAAGATGCACTCGCCGCCAGCGTGCCCTTCCCCTCTCGTTTGGGCACCCCCCAAGACTACGCCCGCCTGGCTTGCCACATCATCGAAAACGACATGCTCAATGGCGAAGTGATTCGACTCGACGGAGCCATTCGCCTCCCGCCCAAGTGACGCCCAATCGTCGGCACCTTTGGGGTGCCACACGCTTGGTCCTGGCTTGGCTGGGTTGCAGTCTGGCCAGCACCGTTTGGGGCCAAGCTCCAGCGACCACTTTGGCTGGCGTGGCCCAAGCCCAGCCCGAAGCCAGCAGTGGCTGGCGAGCGGTGGCGCCCACCCATTTTCAGCACCGAGGGGTGGTCACCGCTCACCCCTTGGCGAGTCAGGCCGCGCTGGACATCTTGCGTGCAGGCGGCTCAGCCACCGATGCCCTGATCGCCGCGCAATGGGTGCTGGGGCTGGTGGAGCCGCAGTCCAGTGGCCCGGGTGGTGGTGCATTCGCTGTCGTCGCCACGCCGCAAGGCGTTGATGCCTTTGATGGCCGAGAGCAAGCCCCGGCAGCAGCACACCCTCAAGCCTTCCTGCGCGAAGGCAAAGCCTTGCCCTTTCGTGAGGCGCAAGCACAACCTCAAGCGGTGGGCGTGCCCAGCGTGGTGGCGTTGCTCTGGCAACTGCATGAAGCCCATGGCCGCCTGCCTTGGTCTCGCCTCACCCAAGCTGCCGAGCGCTTGGCACGCACGGGTTTTCCGGTCAGCCCTCGTCTGCATCAAGCCCTGCGCAACGCGCCCTGGGCCAGCCAAGACGCACGGGCACGCACCCTCTATTTCCAAGCCTCTGGTCAACCCTGGCCTGTGGGCCATCGCTTGCGCAACCCAGGCTATGCCCAACTCATGCGGGCAGTGGGGGAACACGGGCCCCGCGCCTTTTATGAAGGCGCTTGGGCCCAGGCCCTGATGGATCGCGTCAACACCCCAGCGACCCAATGGATTGCTGCCTCGGATTTGCGTGCCGTCACGGTGCCTCGATCGCCCGCACTTTGCCAACCCCTGGCCCCCACCCGCGCTTGGCCTCAGGGCTTGCGGCTGTGCGGCCCCCCGCCCCCCAGCTCGGGCACGCTGGCGGTGGCCCAGATGCTGACCTTGTGGGATCACCGCCAGGCCCGGCTGTTGAACGACGACCTGAGCTTTCACCTCGACGGGCTTCACCGTTGGATTGAAGCTGCCCGCCTGGCCTTTGCCGATCGCAACCGCTACGTGGGTGATCCCCATGAAATGCACCGACTGGGCATTGACACCGCCAGCTTGCTCACCCCCACCTATTTGCGTGAACGCGCCCACCTCTTGGGGCCCCGGCGCATGCCGCAAGCCCTCCCCGGCCCATTGCCCACCCTCTCCCCCGTGGCCAGCATGCCGCCACAGGTGGAGTTGGGCACCAGCCACCTGAGCGTCATCGACGGCCAGGGTCAGGTGGTCAGCATGACATCCTCCATTGAGCAAGCCTTTGGCGGCGGTCGCATGGTGGGCCTGGCCCATACCGCTGGCGGCTATTGGCTCAACAACCAATTGACCGATTTCAGTTTTCAGCCTGCCGACCCACAAGGCCATGTGGTGGTCAATCGCATGCAGGCGGGTCACCGCCCCCGCTCCTCCATGACGCCTTTGGTGGTGTTGCGTGGCCAGCAACTGGCCGACGGCTTGGAGCCCGTCATGACGCTGGGCAGCCCGGGCGGTTCGGCCATCATTTCCTATGTGGCCTTGAGCCTTCAAATGCTGCGCGAGGGCTTGCCCGCTCAAGCGGCCACCGAACACGCTCACGTGGCCGTCATCGCCCCCAACGCGCCCGTTTGGCTGGAGGCCCAGCGTGTGCCCGAGTCGGTGGCCTCGGGCTTACAAGCCCTGGGGCACCCCATCGCTTGGCGCGAACTCAACAGTGGCTTGGGCCTGTTGGTCCGAACCCCCCGTGGCTGGATGGGCGGGGCAGATCCCCGTCGCGAGGGCGTGGTGCTGGGCGACTGACCCGCTCCCGCGCTCGCTCCCTACAATGGACTTGCCATGGCCATTCCCCAGTCGTTCATCCAAGAATTGATCGCCCGAACCGATGTGGTCGAGGTGGTGGGCCAACACGTGCAACTCAAGCGCGGCGGCGCCAATTTCATGGGCTTGTGCCCGTTCCACGACGAAAAATCGCCCTCGTTCACCGTCAGCCCCAGCAAGCAGTTCTTCCACTGCTTTGGCTGTGGCAAACACGGCAACGCCATTGGCTTTCTCATGGAATTGGCGGGCTTGGGCTTTGTCGACGCGGTGAAGGAATTGGCCCAGCGTCAGGGCATGGAAGTGCCCGAAGACCGCACCACGCCCGAGCAACGGGCTCGGCAAGCCGAGGTCAAGGCCTTGAGCGAGCAACTCAGCGACTTGCTGGCCAAGGCGGGCGAGGCCTATCGCAAGCAACTCAAAACCGCACCTGTGGCGATTGACTACCTCAAGGGCCGCGGGCTGACTGGTCAAATCGCCAAACGGTTTGGCCTGGGCTATGCCCCACCCGGCTGGCGCCATTTGGCCAGCGTCTTCCCCGACTACACCGACGAGCGCCTCGTGCAAGCGGGCTTGGTCATTCACCAATCCGAGGGCGAAGAGGACAAACGCTACGACCGCTTCCGTGATCGCATCATGTTCCCCATTCGGGGCATCAAAGGGGACGTGATTGGGTTTGGCGGTCGCGTCATGGGCAACGACACCCCCAAATACCTCAACTCGCCCGAAACCCCAGTTTTCAGCAAAGGCCGAGAGCTTTACGGCCTGTTCGAAGCCAAAGAAGCGATTCGCGATGCGGGTCTGGTGCTGGTCACCGAGGGCTACATGGATGTGGTGGCCTTGGCCCAATGGGGCTTCGCGAATGCCGTCGCCACCCTGGGCACTGCCTGTACGGCCGATCATGTGCAAAAGCTGTTTCGGCACACCGACACCGTGGTGTTTGCTTTCGATGGCGACGCCGCTGGCCGACGTGCGGCCCGACGGGCTCTGGAAGCAGCCCTGCCCCATGCCCAAGACACCCGGCAAGCGAAGTTCTTGTTTTTGCCCACCGAGCATGACCCCGACAGCTACATCCGGGAACACGGCCCCGAAGCCTTTGCCCGGTTACTGAGCGCAGCCACCCCCTTGAGCCGATGGGTGATGGAAGTCAGCCGGGAAGGCTGCGACCTCGACACCGCAGAGGGGCGCTCCCTGATGGCCCGTCAAGCGCAAGACTTGTGGCTCGCCATGCCCAACAGCATCCTCAAAACGCAGTTGCTGCACGAATGGGCCCAAGCCGCACAGTTGGGCACCCACGAATTGCAAGCCCTGTGGGAAGGCCCCGCTGGCGGCCCCGGCCGAGGTCGATCCGACGCCCCCTATTCCAAGGCGTCCCGCAACCGCCCCGAACGCGGCCAGCCCCGCGCCTCGGGTGGGTCCTCGGCCTGGACGCCCAGTCAGCCCACCCGTGCCCACCGTCAGGGCCAAACCCAGCGCTTGCGCGAAGACCGGGCCCTGGTCTTGTTGTTCAGCGATGCCGCCGCGTGGGATGGCCTCTCAGAAAGCCAGCGCAGCCTGTTGTGTGAGCTGCCAGCCCCGCATGGCGAGCTGTTTCAGTGGCTGGACACCCAAATGCACGACCTGGGCCCCCAACCCCTGGCGGCCTTGCTCATCGGCGTGGCCGAGCATGACCACGGGGCCTGGTTGGCGCGCTTGGTTGAACAAACGCCCAGCAACCTCGACAACGATCGGCAGGAGCTCGACAGCATCTTGTTGGAAATCGAAAAACAAGACCTCGAATCGGTGTTGGCCTCGCTGGCCCAACGTGCGGCCACCGACCCCGAAGCCTTCGCTCGGTTCAAGCTGCTGGACCAGCGCCGCAAAGTCCTCAAGAAACCGTCGACTCCGGTCGATTCGGTATAATCCACGCACCTCAGCAAGCGCGACAGCAGCACCTCCGAACCGGCCCCTGCATGACCCCGTCGGGTTTTGGCCAACACCGCAAGGACTGCACTCCAAATGTTCGCCCTTTACTTGCATGAAGTGAGTCCCCCCTGATTCAATTTCGCACCTTGCCCCAAGGTGTTCTTTGTTGTTGAGGATCAACATGCCCGAAGCCAAGTCCAAAAAAGCAACGCCTGCTGCCAAAACCACCACGGCCAAAGCCAAGGCAGCCCCTGCCGCCGCCAAAACCGTGAAAACCACCCTGGTTGCTGTGGCCAAGCCCGCCAAAGCCCCCGCTAAAAAAACCACCGCCCCCAAAACCGTGGGCGCTGAAAAAGCCAAGCCCCCCAAGGGCAAGGGGGGTCGCAAGGCCAAGGGCAAATCCAAAGCCGGTGATGACGATCTGGACGACATCGACCTGAGCGACATCGACGAAGGCGAACCCGAAGCGGAAGCCAGCAGCCCAGAGACGGTCGACAAGGTCAAGCCCCTGCGCATGAAGATCAGCAAGGCCAAAGAGCGCGCCTTGATGAAGGAATTCGGCCTGGACGAAACCGTCCTGACCGAAGAGGAAATGAACAAGCGCCGCCAGCGCCTGAAGACCCTGATCAAGCTGGGCAAGACGCGCGGCTACCTGACCCACGCCGAAATCAACGACCACCTGCCCGACAAGCTGGTGGATGCCGAAACCCTGGAAGTGGTGATCGCCACCCTGAACGACCTGGGTGTGGCGGTGTACGAGCAGACGCCCGACGCCGAGACCCTGATCATCACCGACAACGCCCCCACCGGCTCGACCGAAGAGGAAGCCGAAGAAGCCGCCGAAGCCGCCCTGTCCACCGTGGACAGCGAATTCGGCCGCACCACCGACCCGGTGCGCATGTACATGCGCGAGATGGGCACGGTTGAGCTGCTTACGCGCGAGGGCGAAATTGAAATCGCCAAGCGCATCGAAGGCGGCCTGATGGACATGATGGAAGCCATCAGCGCCTCGCCGGCCACGATCGCCGAAATCCTGTCCATGGCCAACGACATCCGCGAAGGCAAGGTCGTGATTTCGACCATCGTGGACGGCTTCACCAACCTCAACGAAGCTGACGACTAC
>JAYPFZ010000054.1:0-17303 GCA_038126555.1 Betaproteobacteria bacterium | reverse complement strand
AAATCCGCCAAAGTTGCCGCGTCGCCTCTGGCCTCCGAACGCCTGCTTGACCATTTGTGTGACGTATCCGACATCTGCACTATAGCCACAAAAATGAGAAATACTAGTTGTATTGATGAATTTTTTTAATCTTTAGTTTTCAGAATTAGATGGCATGCGCTGGGCGCCAAATACCCGCGTGCGTGCGAAAGTTGGGCTTGGCATTAGGTGTTTCCAGCAGAAAAACTATCGGCAGGCCCACGCTCGGGTGTTGAGCGTCGACACCATTGGTATGAGGAACGGTTATCCCGTCAGCTGATGCAATCCTGTGTGAAGGCTGTCATGGCCAGCCCTTTAGATTCACCGCTTCAAGTCTGAGCAGGTCTCAAATGCGAACAGGGATCCCACGCGCTTGCATTTGCGCCTTGGCCTGCTGCACGGTGTATTCGCCGTAGTGAAAGATGCTGGCGGCCAGCACCGCATCGGCGCCGCCGGTTTGAATGCCATCGGCCAGATGGTCGAGGTTGCCCACGCCCCCCGAGGCAATCACGGGCACAGACACCGCGTTGCTCACGGCGCGGGTGAGCTCCAGGTCAAAGCCGCTCTTCGTGCCGTCGCGGTCCATGCTGGTGAGCAAAATTTCGCCTGCGCCCAAGTCGGCCATGTGGCTGGCCCACTGCACGGCATCCAGGCCCACGTTTTTACGGCCGCCGTGGCTATACACATCCCAGCCTGGCCCCATGGGCTGGCCTTGCGCATCCAAGCGCAACTCGTCTTCGGGGCTGCGGCGCTTGGCATCAATGGCCACCACAATGCACTGCGAGCCGTATTTGCGCGAGGCGTCGCGAATCACTTGCGGGTTGGCGATGGCGGCTGAGTTGAAACTGGTTTTGTCGGCCCCGGCGTTGAGCAAGCGGCGCACATCGGCCACCGTGCGAACGCCACCCCCCACGGTCAGGGGAATGAACACCTGGCTGGCCACCGCCTCAATGATGTGCAGGATCACGTCGCGCCCATCGGAGGTGGCGGTGATGTCCAAAAAGGTCAGCTCGTCGGCGCCCTGGTCGTTGTAGCGGGCGGCAATCTCCACGGGGTCGCCCGCGTCACGCAGCTCAACAAAGTTGACGCCTTTGACCACCCGGCCGTTGGTGACGTCCAGGCAAGGGATGATGCGTTTGGCCAGCATGTCAGCCGTTGTGCTCGTCGGCCCAGGCTTGGGCCGCTTCAAAGTCGAGGTCACCGCTGTAGATGGCGCGTCCACAAATCACGCCTTCCACGCCCTCGCTCTCCACCTCACACAGCTGTCGAATGTCGTCCATGTTGGACAAGCCGCCCGAGGCGATGACGGGAATGGACATGGATTGCGCCAGCTTCACCGTGGCGTCGATGTTCAGCCCCGAGAGCATGCCGTCGCGCCCAATGTCGGTGTAGATGATGGACTCCACCCCATAGTCTTCGTATTTTTTGGCCAGGTCCACCACCTCGTGCCCGGTGAGTTTGCTCCAGCCATCGGTGGCCACTTTGCCGTCTTTGGCGTCGAGGCCCACGATGATGTGCCCGCCAAACGCAGAGCAAGCGTCTTGCAAAAAGCCGGGGTTTTTCACGGCGGCTGTGCCAATGATCACGTAGCGCATGCCCAAGTCGATGTAGCGCTCAATGGTGTCGAGGTCGCGAATGCCACCGCCCAGCTGCACGGGAATGTCGTCGCCCACGGCGTCCAGAATGCCGCGAATGGCCGCCAAGTTTTGCGGCTTGCCCGCAAACGCGCCGTTCAGGTCGACCAAGTGCAAACGTCGTGCGCCTTTGTTGACCCAGTTCAGGGCCATCTCGGCCGGGTCTTCGCTGAACACGGTGGCCTGTTCCATGTCGCCTTGTTTGAGGCGAACGCAACGGCCATCTTTCAAATCAATCGCAGGAATCAACAACATGTTTCAATACTCGGCGGCCCGGCTTGGGCTCAGGGTCTCCAACGGAGGAAATTGCGATAAAGGGCAAGTCCACGATCCGCACTTTTCTCGGGGTGGAATTGCGTGGCAAAAATATTATCCCGACAGACGGCCGAGGTAAAGCGAACGCCATACTCCGTTTCCCCAGCAATGTGGCGCTCGTCAGACGGTTGGGCGTAAAAACTGTGCACAAAGTAGAAATGCGAGCCATCGGGCACGTCGGCCCACAAGGGGTGGGCTTGGCGTTGCCACACTTGGTTCCAGCCCATTTGTGGCACTTTGTAGCGGCTCCCATCGGGCTGCAGTTGGCCTTGCAACTGGAATCGCACCACCTCGCCAGGGATCACGCCCAAGGCAGGGGTGCCGCGCTCGTCGTCCCCCTCTTGGCTGTGGGCCAGCAGCATTTGCATGCCCACACACACGCCAAACGAGGGCTTGGTGGCCAGCGCTTCCATCACGGCTGGGCGCAGGCCCGAGGCGTCGAGTTCGCGCATGCAATCGGCCATGGCCCCTTGGCCAGGCAAGACCATGCGCTCGGCACGGCGCACGACTTCCGGGTCTTGGGTCAGCACCACCTCGTGCCCCGTGTCGGTTGCCACGTGCATCACCGCTTGCGCCACCGAGCGCAAGTTGCCCATGCCGTAGTCGACCACGGCCACCAGGGGTGCAGCCATCAGAGCGAGCCTTTGGTGGAAGGAATTTGGTGGGCCGCACGCGCGTCGTGCGTGACCGCCTGACGCAGGGCACGGCCAAAGGCCTTGAACACCGTCTCGGCCTGGTGGTGGGCGTTTTCGCCGCGCAGGTTGTCGATGTGCAAGGTCATGAAGGCGTGGTTCACCAAGCCTTGGAAAAACTCGTAAGTGAGTTGGGTGTCGAACTGGCCAATCACGCCGCTTTTGAAGGGCACGTGCATCTCCAGGCCCGGCCGGCCCGACAAGTCGATGACCACACGGCTCAGGGCCTCATCGAGGGGCACATAGGCATGGCCGTAACGCTGAATGCCTTTTTTGTCGCCCACGGCCTTGGCCAGCGCCATGCCCAAGGTGATGCCCACGTCTTCCACGGTGTGGTGGCCATCGATGTGCAAATCGCCCTTGGCCTCGATGTCCAAATCGATCAGTCCATGACGCGCAATTTGCTCCAGCATGTGATCGAAAAAGCCAATGCCCGTCGACAAACGGCATTCGCCCGTGCCGTCCAGGTTCAGCTTGACCCGAATCTGGGTCTCTTTGGTTTCGCGGCTCACCTCGGCGGTTCGTGCAGTCATGGGGCTTCCGTTTCAGGCGCTGAGCAAGCCAGTCATGGCCTGCAAGAGTTGATCGTTTTCCTCGGGCGTGCCCACGGTGAAGCGCAGGCAATCGTCCAGCAAAGGGTGCATTTTAGAAACGTTCTTCACCAGAATGCCCCGTGCCTTCAAGCCCTCGTAGACGGCGCTGGCCCCACCTGCCTGGCCATTGACGCGAACCAGCATCATGTTGGCTTGGCTGGGGAACACCGTGAGGCGGCCCAAGGCGCTCAGGGCTTGGCTCATGCGCTCGCGTTCTTGGCGAATGAGGGCCGCTTGTTCATCGAACACCCGGGCATGCTCAATGGCAAACAAAGCGCATTCGGTGTTGAGCACACTCACGTTGTAGGGCGGGCGAACTTTGTCGATCTCGCGCACAAACGCTTGATGCGCCACCAAATAGCCCAGCCTCACGCCCGCCAAACCAAATTTCGACAGGGTGCGCAACAGCACCACTTGGCGGTTGGCCTCGGGGTGGGCGCGCAATTCGTCCATCCAAGTGGCATTCGCAAACGGTTGATAGGCCTCGTCGATCACCACCCAGCCGCCATAGGCCGAAACCTGCGCCACGATGGCGCGCATGGCCGACACCGACCAAGCGTTGGCGGTGGGGTTGTTGGGGTTGGCCAAATACACCAGCGAGGGTTGGTGGGCCTCAATGGCCGCTTGCATGGCCGCTTCATCCAACTCGAAATCGGACGTCAAGGGAACGGACACGTAGTTCAGGCCTTGCAGCTTGGCACTCATGGCATACATCACAAACCCAGGCTCGGGCGCCAAGATGCTCGCGCCAGGCAAATCAAAAGCCAAAGCCAACAGGCTGATGAGTTCGTCTGAGCCATTGCCCAACATCAGGTCGCAATGGGCCGGCAAGTCCACATGGGCCTTGAGGGTGGCGCGCAAGCCCTCGGTTCGGTCGCCCGGGTAGCGGTTGATGGCAACGGCCGCCAAGCGGTCACCCAGTTGTTTTTGCAAGCCTTCGGGCAAACGAAAGGGGTTTTCCATGGCGTCGAGTTTCACCATGCCCACAGAGGGCTGCACCACGTAGGCCTGCATGGCCAGCACGTCGGGACGAATGCGGGAAGTGTTCACGTCGCTCATGCGCCCTCCTGGAGTCGCAATTCAGCCGCACGGGCGTGGGCTTGCAAGCCTTCGCCATGGGCCAACACCGAGGCCACCTGCCCCAAGGTTTGTGCGCCTTGCGCGCTCACCTGAATGAGGCTGGAGCGTTTTTGGAAGTCATACACCCCCAGCGGCGACGAAAACCGTGCCGTGCCCGAAGTGGGCAGCACGTGGTTGGGGCCTGCGCAATAGTCGCCCAGCGACTCGCTGGTGAAGGCCCCCATGAATATGGCCCCCGCATGCTTGAGCAAAGGCTCCCACTGCTCTGGGGTGTTGCTGGAAATTTCCAGGTGCTCGGGCGCAATGCGGTTGCTGATGTCGCAGGCCTCTTGCATGGAGCGGGTTTGAATCAGTGCGCCACGCCCATTCATCGAGGCCTGAACGATGGCGCTGCGGGGCAAGCTGGGCAGCAATCGGTTCATGGCATCGAGCACCGCATCGAGGTAAGCGGCATCGGGGCACAACAAAATGCTTTGCGCCAGTTCGTCGTGCTCGGCTTGGCTGAACAAATCCATGGCCACCCATTCGGGCGGCGTGGTGCCATCGGCCAGCACCAGAATTTCGCTGGGCCCCGCAATCATGTCGATGCCCACTTGTCCAAACACGCGGCGTTTGGCAGCCGCAACATACGCATTGCCGGGGCCGGTGATTTTGTCGACCTTGGGAATGGTGGCGGTGCCATAGGCCAGTGCGGCCACAGCTTGGGCGCCACCAATGGTGAAGGCGCGGGTCACGCCGGCCACGTGGGCAGCGGCCAACACCAGCGGGTTGCGCTCGGCCACGGCGTCACCCGTTTGGCCGGTTCCCCCCGTGGCCACGCTGCCGCGCACGGGCGTGGGCACCACCATGATGATGTCTTGCACGCCCGCCACATGGGCCGGCACCGCATTCATGATCAGGCTGGACGGGTAAGCCGCCTTGCCGCCGGGCACATAAATGCCCACGCGGTCCAGGGGCGTGACCTTTTGGCCCAGCAAGGTGCCTTCGGCGTCGCGGTAGCTCCAGCTCTGGCCGCTCGCTTGCTTTTGTGCCTCGTGGTATTGCCGCACCCGCTCGGTGGCGAATTGCAACGCATGCTGCTGCTCGGCGGACAACGATTCAAACGCCTCACGAAACGCCTCGGCCGGGATTTCCAAGGCCGACACACTGGGTGCCGACAAGCCATCGAAGCGCTGGGTGAACTCCAGCACGGCGGCATCGCCCTGGGTTTTCACCGCATGCAAGATGTCGCTCACGCGCTGCTCAATGGCGCCGTCCGTTTGATCGGACCAATGCAAGCGCGCGGCAAAAGCGGCTTCAAAGTCGGACTGATCGGTGGACAAACGCAAAGGGGTGAGCATGGGTTCTCCTGGTTCAGGGCTGGGCGGCGCGCTGGGCCACCGCCTCAGACAACGTGGTGAGCAATGGGCGCAAGGCGCTGCGCTTGAGTTTGAGTGAAGCCTGGTTCACCACCAGCCGCGAGCTGATGTCCATGATGCGCTCCACCTCGATCAGGTGATTGGCCTTGAGGGTGGAGCCGGTGGAGACCAAGTCCACGATGCCATCGGCCAGCCCCGTGAGCGGGGCCAATTCCATGCTGCCGTAGAGCTTGATGAGGTCCACGTGCATGCCCTTGGCGGCAAAAAATTCGCGCGCAATGCTGGTGTATTTGGTGGCGATGGTGAGGCGTGCGCCACGGCGCACCGTGCCCACGTAATCGAACTGCTCGGGCACGGCCACACTCATGCGGCATTTGGCAATTTGCAAATCGATGGGTTGATACAGCCCTTGCCCACCGTGCTCAATGAGGGTGTCCAGGCCCACCACGCCCAAGTCGGCACCGCCGTGTTCCACATAAGTGGGCACGTCGGTGGCGCGAACCAGCACCACCTGCACATCGGGTTGGTTGGTCGGCAAGATGAGCTTGCGGGTTTTTTCTGGGTCCTCCAGCACCTCCAGGCCTGCCGCCTTGAGCAGCGGCAAGGTCTCGTCGAAGATGCGTCCCTTGGACAAGGCCAGCGTGATGGTCATCGGATTCTTTCAATGTCGGCGCCCAAGGCGCGCAATTTGGCTTCCATGCGATCGTAACCACGATCGAGGTGATAGATGCGGTCGACCACGGTCTCGCCTTCGGCCACCAAGCCGGCAATCACCAGCGACGCCGAGGCACGCAAATCGGTGGCCATGATGGTGGCGCCAGAAAGTGCGACCCCGCCTTCGATCATGGCGACGTTGCCCTCAATGGCAATTCGTGCCCCCAGGCGCATCAACTCGTTCACGTGCATGAAGCGGTTTTCAAAAATGGTTTCGCTCACGTGGCTGCTGCCCTGCGCCACGGTGTTCAAGGCCATGAACTGGGCCTGCATGTCGGTGGGAAAGCCCGGGTATTCGGTGGTGCGAAAGCTCTGCGCACGCAAGCCGCCACTGGCCGCTCCGGGCGAGCGCACGCGCAAACCCTCGGGCACGGCTTCAATGTGAGCGCCAGCATCACGCAATTTTTCAATGACGGCGTCGAGGTGATCGGGGCGAGCGTGGCGCAGCACGGCGTCGCCGCCCGCTGCCGCCACGGCACACAAAAACGTGCCAGCCTCAATGCGGTCACTCACCACCGGATGCGCGGCGCCATGCAAGCGGGGCACGCCTTCGATGCGAATGCGGCTGGTGCCATGGCCTTCAATGCGCGCGCCCATGGCAATGAGCAGCTCGGCCAAGTCGGGGATTTCGGGCTCTTGGGCGGCGTTTTCCAACACGGTTTCGCCTTCGGCCAGGCAAGCGGCCATCATCAGGTTTTCGGTGCCTGTGACGGTGACCATGTCGGTGGTGATGCGCGCGCCCTTGAGGCGTTGCCGCCCTGCAGCCAGCCCGGCTTCCATGTAGCCATGCTCGATGCGAATGTCAGCCCCCATGGCTTGCAAGCCTTTGATGTGCTGGTCCACCGGTCGCGCCCCAATGGCACAGCCGCCGGGCAAAGACACCCGCGCATGACCGAAACGCGCCAGCAAAGGCCCCAGCACCAACACCGAGGCCCGCATGGTTTTCACCAGCTCATAGGGTGCCTCCGGCGTGTGCAAATCGTTGGCGTGCAAGCGAACTTCGCCAGTGTCTTGACGATCGACGCTCACCCCCATGTGGGCAATCAAACCCAGCATGGTGTGCACATCCTGCAGTCGGGGCACATTGCTCAGGGTGACCGGTTCGTCGGTGAGCAAAGCGGCGCACAACTCGGGCAGTGCGGCATTTTTGGCGCCAGCAATGTCCACTTGGCCAGCCAGCGGGTGACCGCCCCGGATGCGCAATTTGTCCATGGTTACTGGCCTTGTTCGAGTTGCGCCCACTCGGTGGGCGTGTAGGTTTTCATGGAAAGGGCGTGCACCTCATCGGTGGCCATCCGGTTGCCCATGGCGGCATACACCAATTGGTGGCGCGCAATGGCCCGCTTGCCCTCAAACTGCGCCGACACGATGGTGGCATACCAGTGGCGGCCGTCGCCTTCCACGCTCAGGTGTTCACAGCTCAGTGCCTGGGCAATCAATGCCTGAAGTTGTTCTGCCGTCATGTCAGCCCCTTATCTTGTAGCCCGTCTTCAACAAATACAGCGCCAGCCCCGAGACCACCGCCCAGGCGCTCGCCAGCAGCCCCAAGCTCAGCCAGGGCGACACATCGCTGTGACCGAAAAAGCCATAGCGAAAGCCATCGATCATGTAGAAAAACGGATTGAAATGACTCACCTGTTGCCACAAATCGGGCAAGGAATGAATGGAATAAAACACGCCACTTAAAAACGTCATGGGCATGATGACGAAATTCTGGAAGGCCGCCATTTGGTCGAATTTATCGGCCCACAAGCCCGCAATGACCCCCAGGGCACCCAGCATGGCCGAGCCCAAGAAGGCAAAGGCCAACACCCAAGCCCACGCATGCACGGGCAGATCCACCAGCACCAGGGTCACCAGCGCAATGCCCAGGCCCACGCACAGGCCCCGAATCACCGACGACAGCACGTAAGCCAAAAACCAGTGGCTGGCCGACAGCGGGGTGAGCAACAAAAACACCAGGTTGCCCATCATCTTGCTTTGAATGAGCGAGGACGAGCTGTTGGCAAATGCGTTTTGCAGCATGCTCATCATGATCAGGCCCGGCACCAAAAATTGCAGGTAGCTCACCCCGGGGAAGACCTCCACGTGGTCGCGCAGCACATGCCCAAAGATCAGCAAATACATGAGGGCGGTGAGCACGGGGGCCGCCACCGTTTGGAACGCCACCCGCCAAAACCGCAGGAGCTCCTTCATCAACAAGGCACGCCATCCCGTCATGATGCCGCTCCCACCAAGTCCAAAAAGATGTCTTCCAAGTCGGCCTTGCGCACCTCCACATCCTGGGCGTTCAAGCCCGCTTCGCGCAAGCGCGCCAAGTGGGCTTCGATGTGGGCGGTGTCGTTGATGGGCAACTGCACCACGCGGCCGGTGACGCGCGCGATCTCGGCCAGGTCGGGCGGCAAGTCGCCGTCGAGCTTGAAACGCAGCACATTGCTGGCCGCCTTGGCCAGCAGCTCGGAGGTGGAAGCCAGGGCCACCACTTGGCCTTGCTTGAGCATGGCAATGCGACCACACAAGGCCTCGGCCTCTTCGAGGTAATGGGTGGTGAGCAACACGGTGTGCCCTTGGCGGTTGAGCTTGGCGATGAATTGCCACAGCGATTGACGCAGCTCCACATCGACCCCGGCAGTGGGCTCATCCAGCACGATCACGGGCGGGCGATGCACCAGGGCCAAGGCCACCAACACGCGGCGCTTCATGCCGCCCGAGAGCTGGCGCATGTTGTGGTTGGCCTTGTCGCTCAGGCCCAGGCCGTGCAGCAACTCGTCGATCCAGTCGTCGTTGCGCGCCAAGCCAAAGTAGCCCGACTGAAACCGCAGGGCCTCGCGCACATTGAAAAACGGGTCAAACACCAGCTCTTGCGGCACCACCCCCAATTGGGCGCGGGCCTGGGCGGGTTGGGTTTGCACATCAAAGCCCTTCACCGTGACCCGGCCAGAGGTGGGCTTCATGAGGCCCGCCAAAATGCTGATGAGTGTGGTTTTGCCTGCCCCATTGGGCCCCAGCAGGCCAAAAAATTCACCCGCCGCAATGTCAAGGCTGACGTCGTTGAGCGCATGAAAAGGGCCTTGTCGCCCTTGGTGAATTTTGCTCAGGGATTGAATAGAAATGGCGGTCATGAAGCGCTAGATTTTAAAAGGGTGATACCGGCGTTACCCGCTGGGCCAAGCCAACGAGACTGGGGCATCAATGTCGATGCGAAAGCCCCAGCAAAGCCTCAACACCATACAACTCAGCCAGTGACACCAGCGGCTCGGGGGTTTGCACCCATTGCAAACTCAGGCCGCGCGATTGCGCCTCGCGCCTGAGCTCCAGCATCACGGCCAGCGCCGAGGTGTCGAATTGCTTCAAGGGGCTGGCCAACACCTCCACCGCATCGGCGGCGATCATGGGCGTGCGCAGTTGCTCCAGAACGGCCTGGGCATTGGCCAAGGTCAGCCGTTCGGGCAACACCAATTTCATTTGGCCGCTGCCTGGTTGTTGCGCGAGCGCAAGGTGGTGATCAGGCCGTCGAGGCCGTTGGCGCTGGCGATGCTGCCAAATTGGCTGCGGTAGGTTTCAACCAGCCAAACGCCCAGCACATTCAGGTTGTAAATGCGCCAGCCGCCGGGCGCCGTGGTCTTTTCGAGGCGGTATTCAATGGGCAAGGGTTCAGCCGAGCCCCGAACTTCGGTGCGCACCAGCACCTCGGTATCGGTGGCGGCATAGCGGGGCTTTTTCACCACCACTTTTTGGTCCTTGATTTGAGCCAAGGCACCTGCATAGCTTCGAACCAGGAGGGTCTTGAATTCTTCGGTGAGTTGTTGGCGCTGGGCGGGCGTGGCCTGACGCCACATCGGGCCCACGGCCGAAGCGGTCATGCGCTCGAAGTTCACATGGGGCATGACCTGGGTGTTGACCAAGGCATTGATTTTGGGAATGTCGCCCGCACGCAGGGCGGGGTCGGCCTTGACCACATCCAGCAAATGATTGGTGAGCTTGCTGATGAAACTGTCGGGGGTTTCCGTGCTGGCAAAGGTTTGGGCCTGTGCGCCAGCGGCCATCAGCAAGCCCAGGCTCAACACCCAGCGGCGAGTCCAAGTCCGTTCCAACCAAGAAAACAACGAATACGGTTTCATGCCTAGTCCTGTTGCCCTTCATCGGGCGGGTTGCCATCAAAAATGTCGTAACGACGCCGTTGCAAATAGGCGTCCCGAATGAACGAATACCGGTCCAGGGCGATGGCGTCCATGGTTTTTTCCATGGGCAACAGTTTGGACCGTTGATCGACCACCCGGACCGCCACCGCCACATTGCGGTCGGCCACAGGGGTCAATTCCCCCAGTGGGTCCCCATTGCGATCCACCACCACCAACGCCGTGGCGTCGCGCAAGGTTGACGGGCCCAGCAAGGGCAGCACCACATACGGGCCACTGCCCACACCCCAATGACCCAGCGTTTGGCCAAAGTCCTCGGATTGTCGGTCCAGCCCCGCAGGGGTGGCGATGTCGAGCAAACCATAAAGGCCCAAGGTGGAGTTGATCAACACCCGGGTGCCCATTTGCAAGCCCGCCTTGGGCTTGAATTGCAAAAACAGGTTCACGGTGCTCCAGATGTCGCGCAAATTGCCAAACACGTTGGACACACCCGTTTTGACCACCTCGGGGGCGGCCGATTGATAAGCCTTGGCCACGGGCTTGAGCACCGCTTGGTCTACCCCTTCGTTGAAGCGAAAGACGCTGCGGTTGAACGACTCCCAGGGGTCGGCGGGGTTGACCCCCTGAGCCACCGGCTCAGGGGCGGCCGCTGGGGTTTGCGCCGCCACGGGCAGGGCCACCACACCGGCCAGCAAGGCCACCACCACCAGCCCTCGGGCCTTCACCATTCGGGCCTGGGCCCGTGAACTACAAATGGAACTGCTCAGCATTATTTCGAGGCACCCGCGTCTGCGGCCTTGTTGTAAAGGAATTGACCGATGAGATTCTCCAACACCACGGCCGACTGGGTGGCGGTCACCACTTGGCCCTCCGCCAGGTTTTGGTCCGAGGCCCCAGCCTCAACGCCGATGTATTGCTCACCCAGCAATCCACTGGTGAGGATTTTGAAGGAGGAGTCTTTGGGGAATTGATAGCGCTTGTCCAAGTCCAGGGTCACGCGAGCTTGAAAGGTTTTGTCGTCAAAACTCACCGCTGCCACCCGCCCCACCACCACGCCCGCGCTTTTCACCGCCGCCTGCGGCTTGAGGCCGCCGATGTTGTCGAACTTGGCCGTCACCTGGTAGGTGCTCGACCAATTCAGGCTCAGCAAGTTGGCCGACTTGAGCGCCAAAAACAGCAAGGCCGCTGCGCCCAACAGCACAAACAGGCCCACCCACACATCCACGTTTGAGCGTTTCATGATCACACTCCCCTTGTCATAAGCTGAACATCCAAGCGGTGAGCAAGAAATCCAAGCCCAACACCGCCAATGAGGCCATCACCACCGTGCGCGTGGTGGCACGCGACACCCCTTCTGGGGTCGGCTGCGCCACATAGCCTTGCAACAACGCCACAAACGTCACGGTGAAGCCAAACACCACGCTCTTGACCACCCCATTGCCCACGTCGGCCCAGACCTGAACGCCGCTTTGCATTTGGCTCCAGAACGAGCCGGCATCCACACCGATCATGACCACACCCACCAGCCACCCGCCCAAGATGCCCACGGCACTGAAGATGGCGGCCAGCAAAGGCAGCGTGATCACGCCCGCCCAAAACCGAGGCGCCAAGATGCGTTGAATGGGGTCAATGGCCATGAGTTCCATGGCGGTGATTTGCTCGCCAGCTTTCATCAGCCCAATTTCGGCCGTGAGCGAGGTGCCGGCGCGGCCAGCAAACAGCAAGGCACTCACCACAGGGCCCAGTTCGCGCACCAAACTCAGGGCCACCAACAAACCCAGGGCCTCTGACGAGCCGTAACGCTGCAAGGTGTAGTAGCCCTGCAAGCCCAGCACAAAACCCACAAACAAGCCCGACACCGCAATGATGGCCAGGGAGTGGTTGCCCAGAAAGTGAATTTGGTCGCGCACCAAGGCAAACCGACGCAAGGTGGGCACCATGAGCGACACCAAGCGCACCAGCAAACGCGCACCAAAGCCCAGGCCTTGCAGCCATTCGCGCACCGATCGACCCAAGCGTGCCAAGGCGTTCATGGCTGAACCCCCAAGTCGTCGGCCATGCTGGGGCCGGGGTGATGAAAGCGCACCGGCCCATCGGGCGAGGCGCTCACGAATTGGCTCACCAAGGGGTCGCGGCTGCGCCGCACCTCATCGGGCGTGCCCTGGGCCGCAATGCGGCCGTTGGCCAAGATGATGACTTGGTCGGCGATGCCAAAGGTTTCGTCCAAGTCGTGCGACACGATGATGCTGGTGAGGCCCAAGGCATCGTTCAAGCGCCGAATCAAGCGCGCGGCCGTGCCCAGGGAAATGGGGTCGAGGCCCGCGAAGGGCTCGTCGTACATGATGAGCTCAGGGTCCAGGGCAATGGCCCGCGCCAAGGCCACCCGGCGGGCCATGCCGCCTGAAATTTCGCTGGGCATGAGGGCACTGGCACCGCGCAAGCCCACGGCCTCCAACTTCATGAGCACCACGTCGCGAATCAGGGGTTCGGACAAATCGGTGTGCTCCCGCAGGGGAAAGGCCACGTTGTCAAAAACCGACAAATCGGTGAACAAAGCCCCAAACTGAAACAGCATGCCCATGCGACGACGCATGCGGTAAAGGCCCGCTTGATCGAGGTCGGGAATGTTCACGCCATCGAAAGTGAGGCTGCCCTCTTGGGGTTGGTATTGACCGCCGATCAGGCGCAACACCGTGGTTTTACCCCCGCCAGAAGCGCCCATCAGGGCGGTGACCCGGCCTTTGGGCACCGCAAAGCTCACGCCGTCCAGAATGACGCGCTCGCCGTAACCAAACCGAAGGTTTTGGCAATCAATGAGGACGTCCGAGTTTGCGTTCATGAGGGGAAAAAACCGGCATCAAGCCGGTTTTGAAAGCGGTCGCTCATCTTAACGGAGCCCCTGCGACCCCCCAAAAACCAGGGGGCGACAGGGGCTTGGGGTTCATCGCGGCAAATCGCTGCGACCCATCAAGAAGGTGTCGATGGCGCGAGCGGCCTGACGGCCTTCGCGAATGGCCCACACCACCAAGGACTGGCCACGGCGAATGTCGCCCGCAGCGAAGACCTTGGGCACGTTGGTGGCGTAGCCGCCCACTTCGTCGGTGGTGGCTTGCGCGTTACCGCGACCATCGAGGTTCACGCCAAAGGCCTGCAGCACCGTGGGCACGGGGTTCACAAAACCCATGGCCAACAGCACGAGGTCGGCTTCGTAGGTTTTTTCGGTGCCAGGCACTTCCACCATCTTGCCGTCTTTGAACTCGATGTGAACGGTTTTCAGGCCGGTGAGCTTGCCGTTTTTGCCCACGAATTCTTTGGTGGAAATGGCAAATTCACGCTTCAAGAGCTTCAAGCCATCGCTTTCGTCGTGGCTGGAGCTGGTGCGCATCTTCAGGGGCCAATACGGCCACACCAAGGGCTTGTTCTCTTGCTCAGGGGGTTGGGGCATGAGCTCGAACTGCACCACCGACTTCGCGCCATGGCGGGTGCTGGTGCCCACGCAATCGCTTCCGGTGTCGCCGCCGCCAATGACGATGACTTTTTTGCCATCGGCACGGAGTTGGTTTTTGAGCTTGTCGCCGGCATTGACCTTGTTTTGCTGGGGCAAGAACTCCATGGCGAAATGCACGCCGTCGAGGTCGCGGCCCGGCACGGGCAAGTCGCGCGACTGCTCGGAACCGCCGGTGAGCAACACGGCGTCGAAGTCCTGCTTCAAACGGTCTGGGCTCACGGTTTCCTTGGCCCAATTGGTGACTTTGCTGTCCTGGGGCAACTCACCCACCATCACGCCCGTGCGGAAGGTCACGCCTTCGGCTTGCATTTGCTCAACGCGGCGGTCGATGTGGTGCTTGTCGAGTTTGAAGTCGGGGATGCCGTAGCGCAGCAAACCGCCCACGCGATCGTTTTTCTCGAACACGGTGACGTCGTGGCCCACGCGCGCGAGCTGTTGCGCCGCCGCCATGCCGGCAGGCCCAGCGCCCACCACGGCCACTTTTTTGCCGGTTTTGTGGGTGGCCGGCTGAGGTTTGACCCAGCCGTTTTCCCAAGCCCGGTCGATGATGGCGTGCTCAATGGACTTGATGCCCACCGCATCGTCGTTCACGTTCAGCGTGCACGCCGCCTCGCAAGGCGCCGGGCAAATGCGGCCGGTGAAGTCGGGGAAGTTGTTGGTGGAGTGCAGCACCTCGCTGGCGGCCTGCCACTGCCCCGAATACACCAAATCGTTGAAGTCGGGAATGATGTTGTTAACCGGGCAGCCGTTGTTGCAAAACGGCGTGCCGCAGTCCATGCAACGCGCGCCCTGCTGTTTGGCTTGGGCATCGTCCAGGCCAATCACAAACTCTTTGTAGTGCTTGACCCGCTCTGCAACCGGCGCATAGCCCTCATCGAGGCGTTCAAATTCCAGAAATCCAGTGACTTTTCCCATGATGCGTTTCCTTCACTTGGCGGCAGCTGCCGATTTGGACTTGGACTTGGCGGGTTTTGCAGCCGAGCTGGCTGCGGCCGCATGCATTTCGCCCAGCGCGCGTTTGTATTCGGTGGGGAACACCTTCACAAACTTGGCGCGTGCTGTTTTCCAGTGGTCGAGCAACTCGCGGGCGCGCTCGGAGCCCGTCCACACGTGGTGTTGCTCCAGCAACTGGCGCAACTGCTCTTCATCGCTCTGACCACGGTGCCACAGCTCGCGCGGCAGCTGCGCTTCTTGCTCGGCTGCGGTGAGCACCGGCTCCAAGGTGACCATGGACAGGTTGCAGCGCTCGGCAAACAAACCGTCTTCGTCGTAAACGTAGGCAATGCCGCCGCTCATGCCCGCCGCAAAGTTGCGGCCGGTTTGGCCCAACACCGCCACGGTGCCGCCGGTCATGTATTCACAACCGTGGTCGCCCGTGCCTTCCACCACCGCCGTGGCACCCGACAAGCGAACGGCAAAACGCTCGCCAGCCACGCCGCTGAAATAGGCCTCGCCTCGGGTGGCACCGTAAAGCACGGTGTTGCCCACGATGATGTTGTTCACCGAGTCGCCCCGGAAGTCCAGGCTGGGGCGCACCACCACGCGGCCACCCGACAAACCTTTGCCGGTGTAGTCGTTGGCGTCGCCAATCAGGTAGAGCGTGATGCCCTTGGCCAAGAAGGCGCCAAACGACTGGCCACCCGTGCCTTCGAGCTGAATGCGCAAGGTGTCGTCGGGCAAGCCTTCGGGGTGACGCTGGGTGAGCACGCCCGAGAGCATGGCGCCCACGGAGCGGTTCACGTTGCGCGCGGTTTCCATGAAAGAGACTTTTTCGCCTTTTTCAATCGCGGGGCGTGATTTTTCAATCAGGCGCATGTCCAAGGCTTTGTCCAAACCGTGGTCTTGGTTTTCCGTGTGGAAGAAGCTCACGTCTTCGGGCACGCGCGGGCGAGCCAGCAAACGGCTGAAGTCCAGACCACGGGCTTTCCAGTGCGCCACGCCTTGGCGCATGTCGAGCAAGTCGCTGCGGCCAATCAGGTCGTCGAATCGCTTCAGGCCCAACTGCGCCATGATCTGGCGAACTTCCTCGGCCACAAAGAAGAAGTAGTTCACCACGTGCTCGGGCTGGCCAGTGAATTTTTGGCGCAACACCGGGTCTTGCGTGGCCACACCCACCGGGCAGGTGTTGAGGTGGCACTTGCGCATCATGATGCAGCCTTCAACCACCAGCGGGGCCGTGGCAAAGCCAAATTCGTCGGCGCCCAACAACGCGCCAATGACCACGTCGCGGCCGGTCTTCATCTGACCATCGACTTGCACGCGAATGCGGCTGCGCAAGCGGTTGAGCACCAAGGTTTGCTGGGTTTCGGCCAGGCCAATTTCCCAGGGGCCACCGGCGTGCTTGATGGACGACAAGGGCGACGCGCCGGTGCCACCATCGTGGCCAGCGATCACCACGTGATCGGCCTTGCACTTGGCCACGCCAGCAGCGATGGTGCCCACACCCACTTCCGACACCAGCTTCACGCTGATGGAGGATTTGGGGTTCACGTTTTTCAGGTCGTGAATCAGCTGCGCCAAGTCTTCGATGGAGTAGATGTCGTGGTGGGGCGGGGGCGAAATGAGGCCAACGCCGGGCACCGAGTAACGCAAGAAGCCGATGTATTCCGACACCTTGCCGCCGGGCAACTGACCGCCCTCACCGGGCTTGGCGCCCTGGGCCATCTTGATCTGAATTTGATCGGCGCTCACCAGGTATTCGGCATTCACCCCAAAGCGGCCAGAGGCCACTTGCTTGATGCGGCTGCGCAGGCTGTCGCCAGCTTGCAGGGGGATGTCCACCTCGACTTGCTGCTCGCCAATGACGCTCTTGAGCGACTCGCCCGACTGAATGGGGATGCCCTTGAGTTCGTTGCGGTAACGCGCTGGGTCTTCACCGCCTTCACCGGTGTTGCTCTTGCCGCCGATGCGGTTCATGGCCACGGCCAAGGTGGCGTGGGCTTCGGTGGAAATCGAGCCCAAGGACATGGCGCCCGTGGCAAAGCGTTTGACGATTTCCGATGCGGGTTCGACCTCGTCCACCGGAATGGCTTTGGAGGGGTCCAGGCGGAACTCGAACAGCCCCCGCAAGGTCATGTGACGACGGGTTTGGTCGTTGATGATCTGTGCGTATTCTTTGTAGGTGTTGAAGTTGTTGGCGCGCGTGCTGTGTTGCAACTTGGCAATCGCATCGGGTGTCCACATGTGCTCTTCGCCACGGGCGCGCCAGGCGTATTCGCCGCCGGTTTCCAGCAAGTGCGCCAGCACCGGGTC
>JAYPFZ010000053.1:0-17403 GCA_038126555.1 Betaproteobacteria bacterium | reverse complement strand
GGGCTGGCATCGGTGAGGTCAAAGTCACTCAGGCTGACCAACTGAAGTTCGAGTTCAACCCCCAGGGTGAGCGACTCGGAATGGCTAAAGGGTTCCAGGCTCATGGGTCAAACCTCGTGTGTTTCATGCGACCACTGCAGGGCCAGCCGAACCATCAATGGGCCCAGCACCTCCAGGGTGAAGGCCATCATGGTGAGCGGTGCGAGTTGGTCCACAAAGGCAATGCCCAAATGACGGGATTGCTCCAGCGCCAAGATGGCAAAGGCCGAAATGGGTGCAGACGCCATCCCCACCATGAAGCCTTTGCGCCAGTTCAAACCACTGGGGAAAGCGAATGCGGTGAGCGTGAGCACCTTGGCCACTTGGCGCGCCAAGATCAGGGCCAAACCCAGGCCCAGGCCCTGCACGACTTGGTTCCATTGCAAGGTGGAGGCGATGTAAACGAACAAAACCAAGGCCAGCAAATCGCCCAAGGCACCAAACCCACGTTGGGCGGAATCCATGACCCAGCGGCGCTCACGCGCCACCAAGCCAAAGGTTAGGCTGGCCAAAATGGGTGACAACTTCAGGGCCAAGGTGAGCGTCACCAGCAGCACCACGGCCAGGCCAAAAGCCATGGTGGTGTGACCCTGTTGCCTTCGCAATTGCCGCAACACGGCCGGCATGAGCACGCCCATGGCCCCACCCAACAACACCGAAGCACCCAACACAATCAAACTGCCGTAAACCGCGTCGAGCCAATTGCCCGAGACCTGAAAAATGTGCACGCCCAGCAGCACCTTGTAAACGAACACGGCCAACACGCAATTCAGGGCCGACAGGTGCAACAGGCGCTCGCTCACCTGCCCTGCCCCCCTCACCTCATGAATCACCCGCATCACGGTGGCGGGCGAAGTGGCCATGGCCAGTGCCGCAATCAGCATGGCCGTGGCTTCGGTCAAGCCCCCGTTGAGGCCCACGGCGAAGACCAGCACAAAGGTCAGCGCCGATTCGACCAAACTGGTCACCAACATCCAGGGGTTGGCCTTGAGCCAGCGCAGGTTGAATCGATAACCGCACTCAAACAAGATGAGACCAAACGCAATGTTGCTCAGCAAGAGCATGGAATGGCTGGACCCAGGCGGCAAAAACCGCGTTTGGCTGTAGGCCAACACAAAACCCACCACCGCATACACGCTGATGCGCGGCAAACGCAGGGTTTGATTGAAAAACTCACCGGCCAGCCAAGCCACCAGCAAAGCCACGGGCCATGCCAAGTCTTGGGACAGGCTCAGTGCATCCATCATTTGGCAAACAATCGGGACTGATCCGCGAAGGCCTTGAATTCCAGGGCATTGCCGCAGGGGTCCAGCAAGAACATGGTGGCCTGCTCGCCCACTTCACCCTTGAAACGGATGTAGGGCTCGATCACAAATTGGGTGTTCACGGCCCGGAGTTTGTCGGCCAAAGCCTCCCACTGCGCCATGGTCAGCACCATGCCAAAGTGGCGAACCGGAACGTTGTGGCTGTCCACGGCATTGGTTTGGTGATGCCCGGCCTCATCGGGGGCCAGGTGCGCCACGATTTGATGGCCATAAAAGTCGAAATCCACCCATTCCTCACTGGAACGCCCCTCGGGACAGCCCAACAGCTCGCCGTAAAAGGCGCGGGCTTTGGCCAAAGAGGTGACGGGAAAAGCCAGGTGAAAGGGTTGCATGAGGGGCTCCTGAATCGGGTCAAGTGGGTGAAAGGCCCATTTTCCCCGATCTGAGCCCCCGTGTCAGTCGGCTGGGGCTGGCGATGCGGCGGGCGGATGTCGCGCTTGCCAGGCCTGCACAAAGGCATCGATGAGCTGGGCGGAATCCACGTGGTTCGCACCGTAGGCGAAATCGCGGGCGGCCAGGCCCAGTTGGTTGGTGAGCGTGGGGTCTGCGCCCTCCTCCAACAACAGCTTGGTGGCTCCAAAGGTGCCGTAGTGCGCGGCCATCATCAAGGGGGTGGTGCCATTGGGCGAGGGGGCATCGATGTAGGCAGACGCCTCCAACAACTCGCGCATGACGTCCAGATGCCCCTTGCTGGCGGCATAGTGCAAAGGGGTCCAGCCGGGCAGGTTGACGTCGGCATCCCGAGCGATCAAGGCCTTGACCGAGGCCAAATCCCCGCGCAGGCTCACCAGCATCAGGGCCGATTCCCCAGCGGGGTTTTGCGCATTCACCCGGGTTTTGGGCCAGGCCAATAACCAAGCCAAAACCCGTGGCGACGGGTGTTGCGCGGCCCGAATCAAGGCCGGCGTGCCCGTTTCGTCGACACCGTTGGGGTCAAAACCGCGTTGCACCCATTGGGCCACCGAGGCCACATCGTCTTCACGAATGGCAATGAAAAAGTCTTCGAAAGCCCCAGCCTTTGCCGATGAAAACCCAGCAAAAACAAGGCTCAAAATCAGGTATTTAATGTAATTTGTGAAGCGCTGCGGCATGAAACAACTCCCCAAAATTGCGGGTGGTGGCCTCGGCCACCTGCTCGACGCTCAGGCCTTTGAGCTGGGCAATGTGCGCGGCCACGTGCGGCACCCAAGCCGGTGTGTTGGTTTGGCCCCGATGCGGCACCGGCGCCAAATACGGGCTGTCGGTCTCGATCAGGATGCGGTCCAAGGGGGCCCAACGCGCCACCTCGTGCAAGTCGCGGGCATTTTTGAAGGTCACGATGCCTGAAAACGAGAGGTAAAAGCCCAAGTCCAGGGCGGCACGGGCCACGGCCATGGTTTCGGTGAAGCAATGAAACACCCCCCCGGCCCGGCTGGGGTTCTGGCCATCCTCACCCATTTCTTTCAGAATGGCCAAGGTGTCATCGGAGGCCGACCGGGTGTGAATCACAAGCGGCAAGCGCAAGCGTTGCGCGGCTTCGATGTGACGCCGGAATCGGTCACGTTGCCAAGCCATGTCGGCCACGCTGCGCTCACCCAGCCGGTAGTAATCGAGGCCGGTTTCCCCAATGCCCACCACCTTGGGTCGGCTGCCCATGGCCATCAATTCGTCCAAGCTGGGTTCGTGCACCGATTCTTCATCGGGATGCACCCCCGCCGTGCACCAAAAGTTGTCGTGCTGCACGGCCAGTTGATGCACCGCCTCAAAGGTTTCCACCCGGGTGCTGATCACCAAGGCATGGGTCACCTGGGCTTGCGCCATGTCGTGGCGAATGTCGTCCAGGCGCTCCATCAACTCCGGGAAATTCAAATGGCAATGCGAATCAATGAACATGGCGAAAACCGATCGAAAGGCTCAGGGCTGCAAGGCCCGCTGAGCTTGAGACACCAGCGCGTCCAGCATGAGGCCAGCATGATAGGGGTGCTGCGCATGACGAGCGGTGTCGGTCAGGGCCTTGGCCCATTGCGACAAACGCCAGGGGTGCATGGTTTTGGGAAAGTTGGCGGCCTCGAAATACCGGGGGGCCCCACCCTGAGCCAAGCTCAGGGCATCGTGACACACCTTTTGCAAGACCGAAACCACCTCAGGCATGGCCAGATCCGACAAGGCTTGCACGTGGCCCGCGCGAAGCGCTGCAGGCAGGCCAGACCAACGCTCGGCCGTCCAGCCCGCTTCGTGCAAGGCCATCGCGGTTTGCACCTGGCCACCCGCTGCGCGCAGCAAGGGCACGGCCTGGGCCTCTGGCACCCGGTGGTCCAGCAACCAAGCTTGGGCATCGGTGTCGCTGGGCCTGGCCATGCGGTGAATCAGGCAGCGGCTCTTGATGGTGGGCAACACCCGGGATTCCGCTTGGGTGGTCAGGATGAATCGGGTTTGCCCCGGCGGCTCCTCCAAGGTTTTGAGCAAGGTGTTGGCCGACACCACATTCAGACGTTCGGTGGGGTGCACCACCACCACCAAGGGGTGGGGCCCACTGGGGGTCAGTTGGGTGAAGGCAATCAGGTCGCGAACGGCCTCCACGCGAATGTCTTGCCCCGGCTTGCGGCGCTTTTTTTCCACATCTCGGGCCGCGGTGCTCTCCAGCGGCCAGCCCGTTTCCAAGCCCAAGACCTCGGGCACGATGACTTTCAGGTCGGCATGGGTTTTGAGGTCGAACTGGTGGCAGCTGTCGCATTGGTCGCAAGGCACCCCCGTGGTGTGGGCGGCCTCGCTCAGACACAACGCGGCTTTGGCCACAGACAAAGCAAAATCTAGTTGGCCTTGTTGCCCCATACCCGCGATGAGCCAAGCACTGGCGGAGCTGGCCACCAAATGGGCACGGCCAGGCGCTGACCAAGACGGAATCACCGCACTCATGAGGCGTTTTGCAAGGCTGGCGGCACAGGCACCATGATGGACAGCCAGCCCCGCTGAACCACCGTGCGGGTGATTTGTTGCCAAACCTGATGGCGCGTGCCCGACGCATCGAGCCGTTGGATGCGTTTGGGGGCTGCTAGCGCCCGCCGCTCATAAGCTTGGTGAACGGCACGAAAGAATTCGGTGGGCTGGGATTCAAACCGATCGGGCACCCGCGCCCCGGCCAAGCGTTGGGCCGCAACCGTGGGGTCCAATTCGAACCAAAGGGTCAGGTCGGGTTCGAGCAAACGCCCCTCGTGGGTTTGCACCCAATGCTCGAGTTGCGTCAAGGCGTCCCAGGGCAAACCGCGCCCTCCCCCCTGGTAGGCAAAGGTCGCATCGGTGAAGCGGTCGCACAACACGACTTCACCCCGATTCAAGGCCGGCACGATGACCTGCAACAGGTGATCCCGGCGGGCAGCAAACATCAGCAGCAATTCACTCCAAGCGTCCATGGGGTGATGCAGCACCAGGTCCCGCAGACTTTCAGCGAAGGGCGAGCCCCCCGGTTCGCGGGTGAGCGTCACCGTTCGACCCTGCTGGGTGAAGGCCTGGGCCAAGCCTTCGATGTGGGTGGATTTGCCCGCCCCATCGATGCCTTCAAAGCTGATGAAGATGCCTTTGCTCATGGGGAGTCATTGTGACCGATTGCGGGGCTTGCGCCGGATGTGCTCATCCACGGCCAGGTTGTGGTCGCGCAGGTTGTTGCTGAAGGCGCTGGTGCCATCGGGCCGCGCCACAAAGTAAAGGGCTGGGCTGTTGCTGGGCTGCATGGCCGCTTGCAGGGCTTCCCAACCGGGCATGGCAATCGGCGTGGGCGGCAAACCTCGGCGGGTGTAGGTGTTCCAGGGGTGATCGGTTTGCAAATCCACCTTGCGCAAGCGCCCCTGGTAGCGATCGAACAGGCCGTAAATCACCGTGGGGTCGGTTTGCAAAGGCATGCCCAGCTTGAGTCGGTTGTGAAACACGCTGGAGACCATGCCGCGGTCGCTGGCGTGGCCGGTTTCTTTCTCAATGATGCTGGCCAGCGTCAACATCTGCGCCGGATTGGCCAAAGGGCTGTCGGGTCGGCGCAAAGCCCAAGCCTGTGCCATTTTGCGGTCCATGGCCTTGAGGGCCCTGGCGAGCAATGCCACATCGGTGCTGCCTTTGCTGTAGGCGTAGGTGTCAGGGAAAAAACGGCCTTCGGCGGGCACACCGGCTCGCCCCAACTGGGCCATCAACGCCTCATCGCTCCACGAGCTGCTCAAGGACTTGAGGTCTTCGGCCTTGGCCAGCGCTTGCCGAACTTGGCGAAACGTCCAGCCCTCCACCAGGGTCAGGCGCTTGAGGGTTTCGTCGCCCTGGGCCAGCTTGCGCAACACCTCGATGGGCGTCACCCCAGTCTGCAGTTCGTAGTTGCCCGCTTTGAGTTGCCGAGACTGACCGCTGAGTCGAAACCACAGCGTGAGCCACTCGGGCTGGGTTTGCACCCCCTGAATGACCAGCTGTTGCGCAATCTGCCGCACGGTCATCCCCGGCTCAATCGACACGCTCAGGGTCGCCGCTTGGAGTGACAGGGGACGATAGAGCCAGCCCACCACCACCAAGGCCAGCAACAAGGCCAAAGCCATGCCCGCGCCCAAAAAGCGCACAACCCACCGTTTGCTCTGTTGCTTTTGCCCCATGAAATCCTCAATACCGGCCTTGTGGTTTCATGCCCCTTGGCAGGCAAACCGACCGTCGGGGAATCATAATGCCGGTCATGTTTGAAACCACCTCTTGCCATGGCGTGAGCGCCTTGAACGACTGGGGCTGCCTGTGGGTGCAGGGCGCCGATGCCAGCACTTTTTTGCAGCAGCAACTCAGCCACGACTTTGTGCTGGTGCCGCCGAACACGGCCCGGTTTGCGGCGTATTGCAACCCCCAAGGGCGCATGATGGCCACCTTTGTGGCGTTTCCCTTGCCCGCTGGGGGCTGGGGCTTGGTGCTCCCCCAGGCCCTGTTGGAAACCGTGCGCAAGCGCCTGTCGATGTTCGTCTTGCGTGCCAAGGTCACCCTCACCGATGCGAAGGCCGAAGGCCAGTTGTTGGGCCTCATGGGCGACGCCGCCGTTCAATACGTGCCCGCCGATGCGCCGGTTTGGTCATGCTCAACCGATCCCGCCTCGGGCACGGTGGCGGTGAACCTGCCCGGCGCACCGGGCACCGCCCGCGCCCTCTTGTGGTGCCCCGCAACCGCCACCCCACCCCCCATCACGGCGGATCACACCCACTGGGATTGGGCCGCCATTGCCGCCGGCATGCCCTGGGTGGATGCCGTGGGCAGCTTGTCGTTTGTGCCGCAAATGCTCAACCTCGAAAGCCTCAACGGCGTGAGTTTCAAAAAAGGCTGTTACCCCGGCCAAGAGGTGGTGGCGCGCAGCCAGTTTCGGGGGGCGATCAAGCGGCGCACCCAACGCGCCAGTGCCCAGACCGAACTCAAGCCAGGCCAAGCCGTGTTCATGGCTCAAGAGGATCGCGAGCCCGTTGGGGTGGTGGTCAATGCCGCCCCCGCCAGCACCCCAGACGCCCCCGCTGTGGCGCTGGTGTGCTTGCGCACCGAGGCCTTGAACGGCGCCGACTTGCGGGTGCAAGCCCCCGATGGCCCAGCCCTGACCCTACACGGCCTGCCCTACCCTTTGCTGGAGGACATCTGATGAGCGACGCCCTGCCCCAATGGTCGGACTTTCGGTTTTTTCACCGCTTGCGGGTGCGCTGGGCCGAAGTGGACATGCAGCACATCGTCTTCAATGGCCACTACCTCATGTATTTGGACACGGCTGTGGCCGACTACTGGCGTGACCTGGCCCTGCCCTACTACCCCAGCATGCACCGCCTGGGCGGGGATTTGTATGTGGTGAAGTCCACCCTCACCTACAAGGGCTCGGCACGCTACGACGAAGTGCTGCAAGTGGGCCTGCGATGCACGCGCATTGGCCAATCGTCCATGACCCTCACCGGGGGCATCTTCCGCGACCGACAACTGCTGGTGGCTGGCGAACTGGTTTACGTGTTTGCCGACCCCACCACCCAAACCTCCAAACCCATGCCCCAGGTGCTCAAAGACCTGCTCAAAGGCCACGACGAAGGCGAGCCCATGAGCCGGCTTCAAACCGGCAACTGGAACGACTTGAGCGCGTTGGCCAGCCCCTTGCGCATGCAGGTTTTTGTGGAAGAACAAGGCGTGCCCGCCGAGCTCGAACTCGACGAATGGGACCCCCGCAGCGTGCACGCCGTGGTCACCAACCGGCTGGACATGCCCATTGCCACAGGCCGTTTGCTCCCGGCCGACCAAGGGGTCAGCCGCATCGGGCGCATGGCCGTGGCGCAACCCCTGCGCGCCACCGGGTTGGGCCGCCAAGTGCTGGACCACCTGATGCAAGTGGCCCGTGAACGGGGTGACCAAGCCGTGGTGCTGCACGCCCAACAAACGGCCCAGGCCTTTTACGAACGCGCAGGCTTTGAGGTGCAAGGCGAGCCCTTTGAAGAGGCAGGCCTGGCGCACATCACCATGCGCTGCGCCCTGTAAACCGCCAGCTCAAGCGCCTGCACGCAAAGCCGCACGCAGGGCTTCGCCGATTTCGGGCTTGCGCGCAAAGGGGTCGGGTGGGTTTTCACCCGCCACAATGGCTTGCATGCGCTGCTCCACATTGCCCAAGGCATGCGGGTGGCTGTAGATGTAAAAACGGCCCTCGTCCACGGCCTGCACCACCTGCGCCGCCACATCGTCGGCGCTCACCTTGCCACTGCCCACGGCCTTGTCGCTCATTTCCTGGCCAATGCGCTGGCTCAGGGTGGGTGCGGCGGCCTCGTCGGGGCGGTTGCGATGGCTTTGGCTGATGCCCGTGGGCACGAAATACGGACACAACACGCTGGCGCTCACCTGGTCGGTGACCAGCTTCAAATCTTGATACAGGGTTTCGCTCAGGGCCACCACCGCATGTTTGCTGACGTTGTAAACGCCCATGTTGGGCGGGGTGAGCAAACCCGCCATGCTGGCGGTGTTCACCACATGGCCGCGGTAATTGGCGTCTTCACGAGCCGCTTGCAACATGGCAGGCACGAACTGCTGCACGCCATGGATGACGCCATTGAGGTTCACCCCCAACACCCATTGCCAGTCGCTGGCTGAGGTTTCCCAAAGCAAGCCGCCAGCGGCCACACCAGCGTTGTTGAACACCAGGTGCGGGGCACCCCACAAGGCCAGGGCCGATTGCGCCGCCGCAGCCACCGCTTGGGGATTGGACACATCGACCACAGCCGACTGGGTGCTCGCCCCCATGGCTTGGAGGCTTCGCTCGGCTTCGGCCAAGGCATTGGCTTGCACATCCCACAACACCAATTTGAGCCCACGCGTGGCCAACTGCTTGGCCAAGGCCAAACCAAAGCCTGAACCCGCACCGGTGATCACGGCCACATGACCGGCTTGCAACACGGCGCTCATGACGCCTCCCGGCTCATGACAAAGCCCACGCGGGGAAAGTGCACCTGCACCGTGCCCGCCCGTTCGTCGGTGTGGCGAATCACGTAACGCGTCTTGGTGGCCGCCACCAACTCACCCACACTGACCTCCAGACCAAAGCTCACCGCCTTGATCGACACCGTCTCGCCCCGGGCAATGCCGTGATGGTCCACAAACGCCTCGCCCGACAAGTCGCGCGGCTGAGACTGCCGGGCGATGTCCAAAGCCTGACTGGATTCGATGCGGGTTTCCTGACCATTGCCAAAGGCAGCCATGCGTTGGGCCCACTCGCGCACGCGGGGCGTGGCATCGAGCAAACCCGCCAAGCTGGGGGTGCGAAACATCGTGAACCAAACGGGGTGATAGGCCGCAAAGTCGGCCAAGCTGGGCTGCTCGCCCAACACAAAGGGGTGCGATTCCAACTGGCTGGAGAGGCGTCGCAAATAGCTTTGGTAGGTGGGCGTGGCGTCTGCAGGCAGCATGCGGGGTGCGCCGCCTCGCATGGCTTTGCGGTCTTCCACGAAGGCCTTGACCCATTCGGGATCCGCGCCAGCGAACATCTCCGCCGCCCCTGAGGGCTGGAAGTTGTAGGCCATGGCAGGACCAAACACCAAATCGTCGGCCCATTGCGCAACGATGCGGGTGAGCCCCTCTTGACCCTTGGGGTAAAGGGTGGGTTCGGGTTTCAGGTGGTCAATTTCTTCGCAAATGATGGCGGTGTCGCAAAACACATCGGCCCCGCGTTGCAAGAGGGGCGTGCGGCGATGGCCGCCCGTTAGGGCCACCACATCGGGCTTGGGCATCATCATGGGGATGTGCACCCCCTGCCAGGCCAGCTGCTTGTAACCCAGCACCGCACGAATTTTTTCGGCGAAGGGCGAGTTGGGGTAGTGGTGAAGGATGAGGTCGCTCATCAGGCGCCCTCCACCAAGCGCACCACCTGCTTGCCAAAGTTCGCGCCTTTGAGCAGCCCGAGGAAGGCCTCGGGGGCCGACTTCAAGCCCTCGGCGATGGTTTCACGGGGACGGAATTGCCCACTGCCCACGGCTTGGGCCAGCTCCTTGAGCGCTTGGGGCCACACCTCCATTTGCTCGCTCACGATGAAACCTTGGACCTTGAGTCGGTTGGTCAGGATGAGTTGGGGGTATTGCATGGGGATGGGCTCCCCGTTGTAGCCGGCGATCATGCCGCACACGGCCAAACGGGCAAACGCATTGGTGCGCATCATCACGGCATCGAGCACCTTGCCGCCCACATTCTCGAAGTGGCCATCAATGCCATTCGGGCATTCGGCCTTGAGGGCTTTGGCCAAACCCATCAGGTCGGTGTGCTGCTTGTAATCCACACAGGCGTCAAAGCCCAGTTCTTCCACCACATAGCGGCACTTGTCGGCGCCACCAGCAATGCCCACCACGCGGCAACCGCGTTGCTTGGCCAGAAAGCCCACCGCCGATCCCACGGCACCTGAGGCGGCGCTGACCGTGATGGTCTCGCCGGCTTTGGGCTCGATGATGCGCACCAAGCCCAGCCATGCCGTGACCCCAGGCATGCCCACGGCGCCCAGGTAATGGCTCAGGGGCACGCGGTCATCCTCGATGCGGCGCCAGAGTTTGGCGTCCGAGCAGGCGTAGTGTTGCCACCCGCCCATGCCCACCACCTTGTCGCCCACGGACAGCAAGGGGCTTTGCGAAGCCACCACCTCACCCACCGTGCCGCCAATCATCACTTCGCCCAGGGGCTGGGGGTCGGCGTAGCTCTTGCCATCGTTCATGCGACCGCGCATGTAGGGGTCCAGGCTGAGGAAGTGATGCTTCACCACCACCTGACCCGGGCCGGGTTGGGGCACATCGGTTTCGCGGTATTCGAAGTTGCTGGCAAGCGCCTCGCCCTGGGGGCGCTCCTTGAGCACAAATTGGCCATTCTTAGACATGGGGTCTCCTCGTTGGGGTGAAAGTTAGTCGGTGGGGGGCTTGTGCGATTGGGGCTGGCCCTGATCGCGACGCACGTAGCGAAAGGTGCCCGTGGCGTGCACGCAGGCCTGTCCCTCGGCATTGAACACCGTGCCTTCGGTGAAGGCCAGGCTTTTGGTTCGATGGATCAAACGGCCACGCCCCGTCAGGGGGCCCTTGGCCGGTTGCATGAAGCTGGTTTTCATCTCGATGGTCACGATGCCGTTGTCGGGCGCCACGCTGCGGGCGGCCGTGGCCAAGGTGACGTCGAGCAAGGTCATGAGGGCGCCGCCATGCACCACCTCGAAGGAGTTGAGGTGGCTGGGTTCGGGGGCGAAGCGCAACAAGGACGCCCCATCGGCAAATTCATGCAACTCGATGCCCAACGACAGGACAAAAGGAATTTCAAACCCAAAGCCGTTGTAGGGCCCCAGGTGGGTTGGGGTGTCGCTCACGTCAGCCCCCCGCCACAATGCTCACGCCACCATCCACGGCCATCCACTGGCCGGTGATGTGCTTGCCGGCGTCGCTGGCCAGCAGCACGGTGAGGCCTTTGAGGTCTTCGTCGTCACCCAAACGGCCCAAAGGCGCATGCGCGGCCAAGGCGTCCTCGCCCAGGGCCTTGAGGGTGCCCACCGTCATCTTGCTGGGGAAAAAGCCGGGACAAATGGCATTGACCCGAATGCCTTGCTGGCCCCATTCCGCGGCCAAGGCGCGGGTGAAGTTGATGACGGCGCCCTTGGAGGTGTTGTAGGCGATGGTGTTCATGCCTTTGGGGTTGCCACCCAAGCCCGCAATGCTGGCGGTGTTGATGATGCTGCCCGAATGGCGCGGAATCATGGAGAGTTTGGCAATGCGCTGGCTGAGCACAAAGTAGCTGCGCACGTTCAAGTCCATGACCTTGTCCCAGGCCTCGATGGGGTGGTCTTCAGCGGGTGCCCCCCAGGCCGCGCCCGCGTTGTTCACCAAAATGTCCACCTGCCCCAAGTGATCGATGGCGGCTTGGGCCAGGCGCTGCATGTCTTGCTCTTGCTGGCCATCGGCAGCCACCCAATGGGCATCCACGCCAGCGGCCTTCAATTCGGCAGTGGCTTGCTCGAGGTCTTCGGCTTTTCGCGAGCTGATGACCAAACGGGCACCCGCCTCGCCCAACGCATGGGCCATTTGCAGGCCCAAGCCGCGCGAGCCCCCGGTGATGAGGGCGGTTTTACCGGTCAAGTCGAAGAGTTGCTGAATCGTGCGTGGGGTCATGGGCATTCCAATGGCAAACAACAAAGTCAGAAAGCCTCAGGCGACAGGTCCAGGCAAGTGGTGTCGCGATCACGCACCACCGCCAGCCAAGCGCCAATCTTGGGCAATTCGTAACGGAAGAAAAAGTTCAGGCAAGCCAGTCGGCCTTGCACCGCAGCGCTGCTGGGCAGGGTCACCAGGGTCAGGGCCAAATCGAGCCAAATCCAAGCCAGCACCACATGGCCAAAGCCTTGCAAATAAGGCACGGCGTTGGCCAGCGTCACCGAGGGGTTTTGACCCTGCCAGGCCGCTTGGGTGCAGGCGGTGAGTTCAGCCACAGCGTGTTCGAGGGCTTGGGCGTGGTCGGACAAGGCTTGGGCAGTCAAGGCCTCGTGGGTGCGGGCACGGGCCACGGTGTCGAGCATGCGCGCCACCAGCAGCTGCATGGCCTTGCCCTCTTGCATGAGGACTTTGCGGCCCAACAAATCCATGGCTTGAATGCCGTGGGTGCCTTCGTGAATCATGTTCAAGCGGTTGTCCCGCCAGAATTGTTCGACGGGAAAGTCGCGGGTGTAGCCATAGCCCCCATGAATCTGAATGGCCAAGCTGTTGGCCTCCAGACACCATTCGCTGGGCCAGCTTTTCACGATGGGCGTGAGGATCTCCAACAACAACTGGGCTTGCTGGGCTTGGGCGGGCGCGCCGGTGCGCTGCTCGTCCACCAAACGTGCGGCATACAAGGCCAAAGCCAGCGCGCCTTCGCCATAGGCCTTTTGAGCCAGCAGCATGCGCTTGATGTCGGCGTGCTCAATCAGCGGAATTTGGGGCTGGGTGGGGTCTTTGCCCCCTGCCCCCACCGGACGGCCTTGCGTGCGGGTGCGGGCGTAGTCCAGGCTGGCCGCATAACCGGCCAGGCCCAACATCGTGGCGGCCATGCCAATGCCAATGCGGGCCTCGTTCATCATGTGGAACATGCACTTGAGGCCCTCACCGGGCTGGCCCACCAGATAACCCACCGCGCCGGGCCGACCGCTTGGCTGGAAGCTGCCTTCGCCAAAATTGAGCAAGGTGTTGGTGGTGCCGCGCCATCCGCATTTGTGGTTCAAACCGGCCAAGACCACATCGTTGCGCTCGCCAGTGAGTTCGCCCTCAGCGTTCACCAACCGCTTGGGCACGATGAACAGGGAAATGCCCCGCACCCCTGGCACGGTTTGGCCCTGGGCGTCGGCGATTTTGGCCAAAACCAAATGCACGATGTTCCCGGACAGCTCGTGCTCCCCGGAGGAGATCCACATCTTGTTGCCCTTGAGGCGATAACGCGGGCCCAAGGGATCGTCCAATGCATCGGGCCCATCGAGGGTCGCCCGCGTGGCGATGTCGCTCAGCGAGGAGCCGGCCTGGGGCTCAGACAGGCACATGGTGCCGCTCCATTCCCCCTGAAAGGCCTTGCGGGCAAACACATCGCGTTGTCGTGGGGTGCCATGCGCCATGAGCAAATTGGCATTGCCCACGGTCAGCAGGCCCGAACCAATGCTCACCGAGGCCATGGCAAAAAAGGCGTTGGCCGCCGACTCCACCGTGTAGGGCAGTTGCATGCCACCCATCTCGGCGTCTTGGGCGGCGCAGAGCATGCCGCTTTCGGCATAGGCCCGGTGGGCCTCGTGGGTGGCCTGCGGCAGGATCACGCGCAAGGCGCCATCTTCACCAGGGACGGCCCGTGGTTCTTCGACATCCACCAAGCGATTGAACGGCGCGTATTTCTCGCGCGCGATGCGCTCGCAGGTGTCGAGCACCGCATCAAAGGTTTCGCGGCTGTGATCGGCGTAACGCTCGCGCTCGGTCAGGCCCTCAACTTTGAGCCAGTCATGCAGCAAAAAGTCGAGGGTGGAACGCAGGCTGAACATCAGAGCACTTCGAAAATGCCAGCGGCACCCATGCCGCCCCCAATGCACATGGTGACGGCCACGCGCTTGGCGCCGCGACGCTTGCCTTCGATGAGGGCGTGGCCGGTGAGGCGCTGGCCGCTCATGCCGTAGGGGTGACCCAAGGCAATCGCGCCACCGTTGACGTTCAGGCGGTCGGCGGGAATGCCCAGCTTGTCTCGGCAATACAGCACTTGCACGGCAAAGGCTTCATTGAGTTCCCACAGGTCGATGTCGTCCACTTTCAGGCCCAGGCGGCTCAACACCTTGGGCACGGCAAACACCGGGCCAATGCCCATTTCATCGGGTTCGCAACCGGCCACCGCAAAGCCCAGGAAACGGCCCAGGGGCTTGAGGTTGCGGCGGCTCACCTCGTCTTCGTGCATGACGACACAAGCGCCGGCGCCATCAGAGAACTGGCTGGCGTTGCCCGCCGTGACCAACCCGCCAGGCAGGGCCGATTTGATGCTCGAAATGCCTTCGGCGGTGGTGCCCGCCCGAATGCCTTCGTCGCGGCTGACCGTCACGGATTTGGTGATCAGGCCCATGACGGGGTCCATGACGCCGGTCTTGACCGTGATGGGGGCCACTTCATCGTCGAATTTGCCGGCATCCCAGCCCGCGCATGCCTTTTGCTGGCTGGCCGCGCCAAATTCGTCCATGCGGTCACGGCTAATGCCGTAGCGCTTGGCGACTTGCTCGGCGGTTTGCAACATGTTCCAGTAGATCTCGGGCTTGCGACTTTCGAGATCGGGGTCTTTGAACATGTGGGTGTTCATTTCTTGCTGCACGCAAGAGATGCTTTCCACGCCGCCGGCCACGTAGGTGGTGCCTTCGCCGCTGAGCACGCGCTGAGCGGCCAGTGCAATGGTTTGCAAGCCCGACGAACAAAAGCGGTTGACCGTCATGCCACTGACGGAAACGGGCAAACCAGCCGCCAGAGCGCATTGGCGGGCGATGTTCCAGCCGGTGGCGCCTTCGGGGTTGGCACAGCCCATGATGACGTCCTCGACGTCGGCGGCTTCAATGCCGGCACGCGCCACGGCGTGCTGAACCACGTGTCCGCCCAAGGTGGCGCCGTGGGTCATGTTGAAAGCGCCCTTCCAGCTTTTGGCCAATGGGGTGCGCGCGGTGGAAACGATGAGTGCTTGGGTCATGTGAAGTTCCTCACTGGAAAGATTGGCCGCTGGCAACCAGGCGCTGGATGAGCGGTGCGGGCTCCCAGAATTTGCCGTCGTCGTGCGGGTTTTGGGCAAAGCGCTGCATGGCGCCCATCATGTTGAACAAGCCAAACTGGTTGGCGTAGTGCATGGGGCCACCGCGGTAAGGGGGGAAACCGTAGCCGGTGATGTAGACGATGTCGACGTCGCTGGCGCGCGCCGCAATGCCCTCTTCGAGCAAGTGGGCGGCTTCGTTGACCAGCGAGAACACCAGGCGTTGCACGATTTCCTCATCGGAGATCTTGCGCGCTTGAATGCCCAAGCTGTCGCGGTGTTTGGCGATCATGGCCTCGACCTCGGCATTGGGAATGGCGGTGCGCTTGCCGGGGGCGTAGTCATACCAGCCCTTGCCCACCTTCTGGCCAAAGCGGCCCATCTCGCAGAGCAAATCGGCGGTTTTGCTGTAACGAATGTCGGGCTTCTCGACGTAACGACGCTTGCGAATGGCCCAGCCAATGTCGTTGCCCGCCAAGTCACCCATGCGGAACGGGCCCATGGCGAAACCAAACTTCTCGATGGCCTTGTCGACCTGAGCCGGGGTGCAGCCCTCTTCCAGCAAAAAGCCGGCTTGGCGCGAATACTGCTCGATCATGCGGTTGCCAATGAAGCCATCGCACACGCCCGACACCACAGCGGTTTTGCGAATGGTCTTGGCCACCGACATGACGGTGGCCATGACGTCTTTGGCCGTGGCCGAACCGCGCACCACTTCCAACAACTTCATGACGTTGGCCGGGCTGAAAAAGTGCAGCCCCACCACGTCTTGCGGGCGTTTGGTGAAAGCCGCAATTTGGTTCACATCCAAGGTGGAGGTGTTGCTGGCCAGAATGGCGCCGGGTTTGGCAATGGCGTCGATCTTTTCGAACACCTGTTTTTTCACGCCCATTTCTTCGAAGACGGCCTCGATGACGAGATCGGCTTGGGCAATGTCTTGCAGGTTCAGCGTGGGCTTGAGCAAGGCCATGCGCTGCTCGTATTTGTCTTGCTTGAGCTTGCCCTTCTTGACCTGCGCTTCGTAGTTTTTGCGGATGGTGGCCAGACCACGATCCAGGGATTCCTGAGCGGTTTCCACGATGGTGACCGGAATGCCCGCATTGAGGAAGTTCATGGTGATGCCACCGCCCATGGTGCCAGCGCCAATCACCGCCACACTTTGCACCGGACGCTGGGGGGTGTCGCCCGGGACGTCGGCAATTTTGGACGCCGCACGCTGCGCCAAGAACAAATGACGCAAGGCGCGGCACTCGGGCGTGAACATGAGGTTCATGAAAAGTTCGCGCTCATAGGCCATGCCGTCGTCGAACTTGCGCTTCGTGGCCGCCTCAACGGCATCGACGCACTTGGCCGGCGCCGGGTAATGCTTGAACCCGCCTTTGATCATGTTGCGGGCGAATTGGAAGTAAGCATCGCCTTGTGGGTGCTTGCAGGGCATGTCGCGCACGCGGGGCAAGGGCCGCACATCGGCCATTTCACGGGCAAAGGCAATCGCCTCATCCATCAGGGTGTCTTTGGAGGCGCTCAGGCGGTGGAACAACTGCTGGCCGGGCACTTGGGCCAGGCGAGACGCGGGTTGCGGGTCGCCAGAAACCATGAAGTTCAGGGCCACTTCCACGCCCAACACCCGCGGCAGGCGTTGCGTGCCGCCCGCACCGGGGATGAGGCCCAGCTTGACCTCGGGCAGGGCCACCGAGGTGTCGGGGGCGGCCACGCGGTAATGACAACCCAAGGCCAGCTCCAAGCCCCCGCCCATGGCGACGGTGTGCAAGGCGGCCACAGCCGGTTTGGCGCAATGGTCCAGCGCGGCAATGAGGGCCAGCAAATTGGGGTCTTGAATGGCTTTGGGGGTGTCGAACTCACGAATGTCGGCACCGCCCGAAAACGCCTTGCCCGCCCCCGTGATCACAATGGCCTTGACCGCTGCGTCGGCTTGGGCTTTTTGGATGCCATCGGCAATGCCTTGGCGGGTCGACAAACCCAGACCGTTCACCGGGGGGTTGTCCAGGGTGATCACGGCCACGTCGCCGCGAACTTCGTAATGTGCTGTCATGCAATCTCCTGAGTCAAAGGGGGTCGATGCGAACGACCGTTCGTTTCATTCTAGTCAAGCGTCAAGCTTCGGGTGTCACAAACCGGGCAGTCGGTAGTCGGCCAGCTGTTCGCGCAGCTTGGTTTTGAGCATCTTGCCGGTGGCACCCAAGGGAATGGCCTCGACAAACACCACGTCGTCGGGGATTTGCCACTTGGCCAGCTTGCCCTCGTAAAAGGCCAGCAATTCCTCGCGCGTGACGTGGGCACCGGGCTT
>JAYPFZ010000052.1:15830-17621 GCA_038126555.1 Betaproteobacteria bacterium | reverse complement strand
CGCAGGTGATCGGCCGCCTCGCGAATCTCGCGCTCGCCCGGCAAGAACACCAAGATGTCGCCATTGGGTCGGCCTTGCCAAAGTTGGTCCACGGCTTGGGCAATGGCATCGTCGAGGCTGAAATCGCGCGCTTCCTCAAACGGCGTGTAGCGCATCTCGACGGGGAAGCTGCGGCCCGAAACCTCAATCACGGGGGCAGGCCCCTTGAGGCTGGCAAAGAATTTTGAAAAGCGCTCGGCATCGATGGTGGCCGAGGTGATGATGACCTTCAGGTCGGGCCGCCGGGGCAAGATCTGCTTGAGGTAGCCCAGCAAGAAGTCGATGTTCAAGCTTCGCTCATGGGCCTCGTCGATGATGAGGGTGTCGTAGGCCTTGAGCAATGGGTCGGTTTGCGTCTCGGCCAGCAAGATGCCATCGGTCATGAGCTTGACGCGGGTGCGCGCGCTGAGGCGATCGTTGAAGCGAACCTTGTAACCCACCACCTCGCCCAACTCGGTCTTGAGCTCTTGGGCCACACGCTTGGCCACCGAGGTCGCCGCCAGCCGGCGAGGCTGGGTGTGCCCGATCAAGCGCGACCGGCCCTTGCCCGAAACGGGTTCGGCGGCACGCCCCAGGGCCAAGGCCATTTTGGGCAGCTGCGTGGTTTTGCCCGAGCCCGTTTCGCCACTCACGATCACCACCGCGTGGTCGCGAATGGCGGCCATGATGTCGGCCCGCCGAGCGCTCACGGGCAAGTCCTCGGGGAAATCGATCTTCAATGGCAGCGGGGTGGGGGCAGACTCAGACATCAAATGCGTCACAATGACGAAAGCCCGGCATTATCGGTCTGCCCACTCGTTCAAGCCTGCCCATGTCCAACGTTTTCCATTTCACCTTTGTGCCCTGGTTTCGCTCGGTGGCGCCCTACATTCACATGCATCGGGGCAAAACCTTTGTGGTGGCCTTGGCTGGCGAGGCCATTGCGGCCGGCAAGTTGGCCAATCTGGCACAAGACTTGGCCCTGATTCAAAGCATGGGCGTGCGTTTGGTGTTGGTGCATGGCTTTCGTCCCCAAGTGAACGAACAGTTGCAAGCCAAGGGGCATGAGCCTCAATTTGCACGCGGCATGCGCATCACCGACTCGGTGGCCCTCGATTGCGCACAAGAGGCTGCGGGTCAACTGCGCTACGAAATCGAAGCCGCGTTCAGCCAAGGCTTGCCCAACACCCCCATGTCCGGTGCCACGGTGCGTGTGATTTCGGGCAACTTCATCACCGCACGCCCCGTGGGCATCGTCGACGGCGTCGACTTCCAAAGCTCGGGGCTGGTGCGCAAGGTCGACGTTGACGGCATTCGCAAAACCCTGGACCAAGGTTCGCTGGTGCTGCTTTCACCCTTTGGCTTTTCACCCACCGGCGAGGCCTTCAACCTCACCATGGAAGAAGTCGCCACCTCGGTGGCCACGGCGCTGAAGGCCGACAAGCTGCTGTTCCTCACCGAAACCCCGGGCATTGCGGTGAACCCCGAAGCCCCGGTGAGCGACGACAACCCCATCGACACCGAACTGCCCTTGGATGTGGCTGTGGCTTTGCTCAAAAAAAGCCCCGCCCCCACCAAACCCACCGACATTGGTTTTTACTTGCAGCATTGTGTGAAGGCTTGCCTCAATGGCGTGCAGCGTTGCCACATCTTGCCCTTTGCCGTCGACGGCGCCTTGCTGCTTGAGGTCTACATGCACGACGGCATTGGCACCATGGTGGTCGATGAAAAACTCGAAAGCCTGCGCGAAGCCTCGCACGAGGATGTGGGCGG
>JAYPFZ010000052.1:0-15746 GCA_038126555.1 Betaproteobacteria bacterium | reverse complement strand
ACATTGGGGCCTACACCGTCATCGAACACGATGGCGTCATCTTTGGCTGTGCCGCGCTCTACCCCTACCCTGAAGCCCAAACGGCCGAAATGGCCGCCCTCACCGTGGCGCCTCAGTCACAAGGCATGGGCGATGGCGAAAAATTGCTGCGCCGCATCGAGCAACGCGCCCGGATCCTGGGCCTCAACAGCATCTTCGTGCTCACCACCCGCACCCGCGACTGGTTCCTCAAACGCGGCTTTGTGCCCGCCGACCCCGACTGGCTGCCCGAAGCCCGCAAACGCATCTACAACTGGGACCGCAAAAGCACCGTCCTCGTCAAACGCCTCACCTGAACAATTGGGGTCAGGTTCAATTAATAAATGGGGTCAGGTTTGATTATTGGCCTCGAAAAATTTTTCACGCAGTTTATGTAACCTGACCCCAATTAATACGGCGGTGAGGGTGTAGGCGGTGAACCAGAGGAAGGACCAGTTGGCAATCGAGCCACCCAAAAAGGTCCAGTCGATTTGGGTGCAGTCGCCGCTGCCCCGGAAGATCATGGGGATGGCTCGGCTCAAGGGGAAGCTCTCCACCATGCCGTAGAAGTCGCGGCCACAGCTGACCACTTCGGGCGGATACCACTGCAACCAGCTTTGTCTGGCCGCCGTGAAGGCCCCAAACGCGGCTTTCAAGGCCAACACAAGCGCCAGCACCGCTTGCCAGCGGGGCGCACGGCAACGCCAACCGACGAGGGCCACCACCGCTACGCCCAGCAGGGTATAGCGTTGCACGATGCACATGGGGCAAGGCACCAAGCCCACCCCATGTTGGAGGTACAAACCAAAGGCCAACAGCGCCAGCGCCGTCAGCGCAATGAGGCCAAACATCGTGGGGGTGCTGGGTGTTTTCATGCGGGTGAGTCTATCCCTTGCTACAGTCCACCCTTATCGCTATTCCATTCGGACACCAAGGATTTTTCATGACACGCATGGTTCACTGCATCAAGCTCAACGCCGAAGCCGAGGGGCTGGACCGCCCGCCCTACCCGGGTGAGCTCGGCAAGCGGCTTTACGAACAGGTGAGCAAACAGGCTTGGGCCGAGTGGATTCGTCATCAAACCATGTTGGTGAACGAAAACCGCCTGAACCTGGCCGATTTGCGCGCCCGCCAATACCTGGCCCGCCAAATGGAAAAGCACTTCTTTGGCGACGGCGCCGACGCGGCCCAAGGCTATGTGCCGCCGCCCGCCCCTTGAAGGGCCAGCGCCAGACCAGCCATGAACGCCCCACGCACTCCCGTGCATCGCAACGGTGAGGGCTGGGCGCAAGCGCGCGAGGTGTTCTTGCGCGGCTGCGGCCTGCTGGGCCCCACCTCGGCCTGGCAAGGCGCATCACACTGGACGATTCTGGAAACGGGTTTTGGCCTGGGCCTGAACGCTTTGGCCGCTTGGCACGCTTGGCGGGAGGACCCCCAACGCCCCGCGCGCCTGCACCTCGTGGGCATCGAAGCCAGCCCAGTGGCCGCCAGCGACCTCGTGCAATCGGTCGCTGCTTGGCCCGAACTGCAACCGCTGGCGCAAGCCCTGAGCCGTCAGTGGTGGGGCCTCACGACTGGCCTGCACCGCTTGACGCTGGAGGATGGCCGCGTGAGCTTCACCTTGCTTGTGGGCCCGGTGTCGGACCTGGCCACCTCCAATGGGTTTGCCGGCCTCATGGCAAGCGCCGACAGCGTGTTCCTGAATGGCCCCGGCCCTGAGCCCAAGCCCAGCCTGTGGTCCACCCCCACTTTGCAAGCCCTGAGCGCGCACACCCAGGCCCACACCCGCTTGGCCACCGAATGCGACGATGGCGACTTACGTCAACGGCTCGAAGCCCTGGGCTGGGTGGCCGAGCGCTTAACCCCTTTGGCCCCCGGCTTGCAGATGCGACGTGCCGGCCAGCTCAACCCCCTGCAACCTCAGCGGCCCACTCGCCCCACTTCGGTTTGGGTCGTGGGTGCCGGGCTGGCTGGCGCCGCCGTGGCTCGCCAATGGGCCGAGCGTGGCGTGCCTGTGCGCGTGCTCGATGCCCGTGCGCAACCGGCCCAAGGGGCTTCTGGTCTGCCCGTGGGCTTGATCACCCCACATGGCGCTCGTCAACGGCCTGAGCTCGCGCAACTCACCCTCACAGGCATGCGCCACATGCACCACCTGGGCGAGCGTTGGCTGCAAGCCGGTGTCGACTGGTCCCCCTGCGGGGTGACAGAACAACGCCTGCCCGACCGGCGTGGCAAGCTGCCCCCGCTCCCCACCGAACACGACGACAGCTGCACCGTGGTGCCCGGCCTGTGTGGCCAGCCGCAAGACGCGGTGCACCATCGCTACGGGGCCTGGATCCGGCCCCAGGCGTTGGTGAAAGCATTGCTGCATCACCCCCTGATCGACCTGCGCATGGGCCAAAGCCTGGCCCGCGTCGCCCGCTCCGACTCAGGGGCGTGGCAAGCCCTCGATGGTGAAGGCCAGGTGTTGGCTCAGGCGCCCTGGGCCTGCTTGGCGGCTGGCCCCGGCACGGCGGGGCTGTATCCCCACGACGCAGAAAGCCCGCTCCGCCTGCATGCCGTGCGCGGGCAAGTGTCCTGGGTGCCCATGGCAGCACTCGCCCAGGCCGGCTTGCCCTCGGCGTGCGTGAATGGGCAAGGCAGTTGGATTCCGAACTTCCCTCTGGGGCCCCAACCCGAAGGGGTCGGCGTCTTTGGCGCCGGCTTTGACCACCACCGGCTGGACGAGTCCGTGCGCCCCGAAGACCACCTCGAGAACCTGCAACGGTTGCAAACCTTGTTTCCCGAGGCTTTCGGTGACCCGGATGCCCCCGCGCCCGAACAACTCCCCTGGCAAGGGTGGTCTGGGGTGCGCTGCACCACCCCCGACCGCCTGCCGTGGTGCGGCCCCCTGCCCAAGCAGCCGGGCTTGCATGTGCTCACCGCCTTGGGCGCCCGAGGCCTCACCCTGGGCGCTTTGCTGGCCGAGGCCTTGGTGGCCCAGAGCCTGGGCGAACCCGGGCCATTGCCTGCCCCCGTGTGGCAGGCCTTGCGGCCCCAGCGCTGAAATCGAGCCAATCAATAAAACCTCAGGTTTTTTAAAAATTCGATCCAACAACATCAATCCATATATAAAAAGCTCATATAACAAAAACTAAAAAATAGTTCCGCTCGTTATATCCATTCCCTACATTACGCCGCTATGGAATGGATTGAACTGATCTTGGCGGGTTTGGGCGTTGGCCTGTTGATTGGCCTCACCGGCGTGGGCGGTGGCTCCGTCATGACCCCCTTGCTGATTCTGGGCTGGGGTGTGCCCCCGCTCACCGCCGTGGGCACCGATTTGCTGTTTGCAGCCGGCACCAAAGCCGGGGGGCTGTGGCCCTTGTGGCGCTTGCGCCGCATTCCCTGGGCCGTGGTGGGCTGGATGGCGCTGGGCAGTGTGCCCGTGAGTGCCCTCACGGTGTGGTGGATGAGCCATCAGTTGCACAGCGCCTTGGGCACCGTGGAGTCGCTGGTCAAGCTGAGTCTGGGCGTGGCCCTGCTGCTCACCGCTGGCGTGACCCTCTACAAAGCCCTGCAGGGCACCACCTTCACCCCCGCTCAAGCCTTGGCCCCCACTGGCGCTGAAACCGGCACCGACCGCCACCCGGCGCTCACCGTGGCGCTGGGCGCTGTCATTGGGGCTTTGGTGAGCCTCACCTCCGTGGGTGCGGGCGCTTTGGGCATGTCGGCCTTGCTGCTCTTGTATCCGCGCCTGCCCTTGCCACGCACCGTGGCCGCCGACATTGCCCACGCCGTGCCCTTGACCCTGGTGGCGGGTTTGGGCCACAGCCTGCTGGGCCATGTGGATTGGGCCTTGCTGTCGGCCTTGTTGCTGGGTTCGATTCCCGGCATTTGGCTGGGCACGCAGTGGGTGCACCGTTTGCCCGCGCGCTTGTCGCGCTTGGTTTTGTCTCTGGTGCTGGCCTTGGCTGGCTCCAAACTTGTGGGAATGTGACGCATGTATCAACACACCGACTTCGACCGGCAAGTCATTCGTGAACGCGCCGACCAATACGCCAACCAGTTGGAGCGCCACTTGGCGGGCCAATTGGGCGAACTGGAATTCAAGCCCCTGCGGCTGCAAAACGGCTGGTATGTGCAACGCCATGCCCCCATGCTGCGCGTGGCCGTCCCCTACGGCGCCCTGAGCGCCGAGCAAGCGCGGGCCTTGGCCGAAGTGGCCGAGCAGTTCGACCAACCCGACGCCCAAGCCTATGCCCAAGCGAATGCGCAGCAAGCGGCCATCAGCGACTTTCCCGCACCCCAGCTGGCCTACGGGGTGGCGCACTTCACCACACGCCAAAACGTGCAATTCAATTGGATTCCGCTCGCACGCAGTGCGGAGGTGATGCACCGCTTGGCGCAAGTGGGCTTGCACGGCATCCAGACCAGCGGCAACTGCATTCGCAACACCACCAGCGACGCCCTGGCTGGCATTGCCCCCGACGAGGTGGCCGACCCGCGCCCCTTTGCCGAATTGATTCGGCAATGGAGCACGGTGCACCCCGAGTTCGCGTTTTTGCCCCGCAAGTTCAAGGTGGCCATTCATGGGGCCACCGAAGACCGCGCCGCCACCCTGTGGCACGACGTGGGCCTGCGCCTCATCCGCAACGGCGATGGGGAGCTGGGCTTTGAGGTGCATGTGGGGGGTGGCATGGGTCGCACACCCATCGTGGCCCCCTTGGTGCGTGCCTTTTTGCCGTGGGCCGATTTGCTCAACTACCTCGAGGCGGTGCTGCGCACCTACAACCGCTGGGGCCGACGCGACAACGCCTACAAAGCCCGCATCAAAATTTTGGTGAAGGCCGAGTTCGAACGCTTCACTCAAGAAGTAGAAGCCGAGTTCACCCGCATCATTCAAGACGATGGCGCACCACATCGACTCACCCAAGCCGATTGGCAAGCGGTGCAAGCGCGCTTTGCCCCCGACCCGGCGCCCTTGGTTGAAACCGACCTCCCCACCGCAGGCTTGACCCCCACCGAGCAAGCGGCCTTCAGCCGCTGGCTGTCACGCCAAGTGCAAGCCCATCGCCTCACGGGCTACCGGGCGGTGCAGTTGTCGTTCAAACGCGTGGGGCTCGCCCCTGGCGATGCCCGGCCCGAGCATTTGCGCGGCGCCGCCGAATTGGCCGACCGGTTTTCGCGCGGCGAATTGCGCGTCACCCACAACCAGAACCTGGTGTTGCCCTGGGTGCCCCAAGCCGACTTGGTCACGGTGTGGCAAGCGGCCCGAGCCTTGGGCCTGGCCAGCCCCAACGCGGGCTTGCTCACCGACCTCATTGCCTGCCCCGGCGGCGACTTTTGCAGCTTGGCCAACGCGCGCTCCTTGCCACTGGCCGCAGCCATCGCCGACCGCTTCAGCGACCTCGACGAACTCTGGGACTTGGGCGCCATCGATTTGCACGTGAGTGGTTGCATCAACTCCTGCGGCCACCACCACAGCGGGCACCTGGGCATTCTGGGTGTCGATAAAGATGGGCAGGAGTGGTATCAGGTGACGCTGGGTGGCTCCGATGGCCGCCACGCCAGCGGCCCGACCCACGCCGGCAAGGTGATTGGCCCCTCGTTTGCTGCCGCCGAGGTGGTGCCCGTGATCGAGGCCGTGCTCGACACCTACCGGCAACAGCGCGAGAACGGTGAATCGTTCGTGCGCTGCGTGCATCGCCTGGGGCTGGACCCCTTCAAACAAGCTGCTCACGCGGTGCGCACCACCACCGCTTCACCTTCGGAGGCCAACAGCCATGTCTGAACCCTTTGACATCCTCACCCACGCCCCCGAACCCGACGCCCACACCCTCAGTGTGGCCAACACCGACTCGGTGCTGGACTTGCCCTTGGACGGCGTGCAACGCGTGTTGCTGCACTTTCCCGCTTTCACCGACGGACGCGCCTACAGCCAAGCCGTGATGCTGCGTCGTCGTCGGGGCTTTCGGGGCGACATTCGAGCCACCGGGGAGGTCTTGGTGGACCAACTCAGCCTCATGCGCCGCTCGGGCTTCAGCAGTGCGGTGTTGCGCAACGACCAATCGTTGACCACCGCCCAAGCCGCCCTCGCCCCCTTCAGCGATCACTACCAAGGCGATGCCCAGCAGCCCCTGCCGCGCTTTGCCCGCACCCGGAGCCCCGCATGAGCCCCAACCCCTTCACCCCCACGGGCCAAGCGGTGCGCTTGCACGCCCAGCCCAGCGCCCACCACGCGCAATTGCTGGCCGACACCGTGGCCGTGTTGCGCCAAGCCACCCGTGACCACGCGAAGGTGGTGCAAGCCTCCAGCCTGGGCGCCGAGGATGTGGTGCTCACCGACCTCATCGTGCGCCACGACCTGCCCATTGGCGTGTTCGTGATCGACACCGGAATGTTGCACCCCGAGACCCTGGCTTTGCTGGAGCGCCAACGGGCGCAATTGGGCGAGCGCCTGCAGGTGTATCGACCCCGCGACGAAGCGGTGCTGCACTTCGTCCGCCACACCGGCCAAACCCGCATCTACGACAGCCGTGAGGCGCGACACGCCTGCTGCGGCGTGCGCAAGCTCGAGCCCTTGGCACGCGCCTTGGCAGGGCACAGTGCATGGCTCACCGGCTTGCGGGCCGAGCAGTCCAGCCACCGGGCCGGTTTGGCCGTTCGCCAAGCCGATGCCAGCCAAGGCCATGCCTTGGAAAAGTTCAACCCCTTGTTGCACTGGCGCTGGGGCGACGTGTGGCACCACATTGCCCAACACGGCGTCGACCACAACCCCTTGCACGACCAGTTCTTCCCCAGCATTGGCTGTGCGCCGTGCACCCGGGCCATCAGCCTGGGCGAAGACTTTCGCGCCGGACGCTGGTGGTGGGAGCAAGACGACACCAAAGAGTGCGGCTTGCACCTGTCTCCCCCAGCCCCCACCCCCGAATCCCACGAGGCCACCACCCCATGAATGCACGCATCCCGCTCAACCCGTCCCCCTCGCCCGTTGCCGCTCACCTGAACGCGCTGGAGGAAGAAACCATTCACCTGCTGCGCGAAGTGGCGGGTGCCTTCGAGCGCCCTGCCTTGCTGTTTTCTGGCGGGAAGGATTCGCTGGTGATGTTGCGCTGCGCTGAAAAAGCCTTTGGCCGTGGCCGACTGCCCTTTCCCTTGCTGATGATCGACACCGGGCACAACTTCCCTGAAGTCACGGCGTTTCGCGATGCGCGCGCCCAGGAGTTGGGGGCAGAACTCATCGTGCGCTCGGTGGAAGACTCGATGCGCCGAGGCACGGTTCGCCTCGCCCGGCCCGACGAGCCCCGCAATGCCCACCAGTCGGTGACGCTGTTGGAGGCCGTCGAAGAGTTTCGTTTCGATGCCCTGATGGGCGGCGCCCGCCGCGACGAGGAAAAAGCCCGCGCCAAAGAGCGCATCTTCAGCCACCGCGATGCCTTTGGCCAATGGCAACCCAAGTCGCAACGCCCAGAACTCTGGCAACTCTTCAACACACGCTTGCAACCGGGCGAACACTTTCGCGTGTTCCCCATCTCCAATTGGACCGAGCTCGATGTGTGGCAATACATCGCCCGCGAACACCTGGCGCTGCCGTCGCTGTATTACGCCCACGAGCGCGAGGTGGTGCAACGCCGAGGGCTGTTGGTGCCGGTGACCCCGCTCACCCCGCCCAAGCCCGGCGAGAGCGTGCAGACCCAAAGCGTTCGCTTTCGCACCTTGGGCGACGTGACCTGCACCTGCCCCGTGGCCAGCCAGGCCGACACCCCCCAGGCCGTGATTGCCGAAACCCTGCTCAGCTCGGTGAGCGAGCGCGGTGCCACCCGGCTGGACGACCAGACCTCCGACGCCTCCATGGAACAACGCAAAAAGGAAGGGTATTTCTGATGCAACCCGACACCACCAGCGCCTTGCACCTGATCACTTGCGGATCGGTGGACGACGGCAAAAGCACCCTGATTGGCCGCTTGCTGGTCGACAGCGAATCGGTGCTGCGCGACCAACTCAGCAGCGTGCAGCGTCAAGGCCAAACCGATCTCGCCTTGCTCACCGATGGCCTCACCTCGGAGCGCGAGCAAGGCATCACCATCGATGTGGCCCACCGCTACTTCAGCACCCCTCGGCGCAAGTTTGTGCTGGGCGACTGCCCAGGCCACGAGCAATACACCCGCAACATGGTCACCGCTGCCTCGCAAGCCCAAGCCGCAGTGGTGCTGGTGGACGCCACCAAAATCGCGCAAGGCCCTGGCCCTGTGACCTTGTTGCCCCAAACCCGACGCCACAGCCTGCTATTGCAGTGGCTGCGCGTGCCACACCTCATTTACGCCATCAACAAGCTCGATGCCGTGCCCGATGCCGAGCAAGCCTATGCCCGCATCCGCGAAGCGCTGGTCGAATTTGCCCAGCAAGCGGGGCTGTCGCCCCTGGCGTATTTGCCGGTTTCGGCTTTGGAAGGCTGGAACGTGGTGAACCCGCGGCCGGGCTGGTGCGGTGAGCACCCCAGCTTGCTGTCGGTGCTGGAGTCGCTGCCCCTGGTGCGCGACGACGACGACGCCTTCCGACTGCCCGTGCAGTGGGTGGAAAAACGCCACGACTCGGCCGTGACCCACCAAGGCCGCCGGGTGTTCTGGGGCCGCGTGAGCGCAGGCGTGGCCCGCGTGGGCGCCGAAGTGGTGATTCACCCCAGCGGCGAACGGGCCGTGGTGGCCGAGGTGCTCAATGCGGTGCGCGAGCCCGCTGGTTTGGACTCGGGCTTGGGGGTGGGACAAAGCGCGGGCGTGGTCCTCGATCGTGAGGTGGACGTGTCGCGCGGCGACTGGCTGCTGGCCACCGAGGCCACAGACACCCCCCAAGCCCTCGTCAGCGCCCAACTGGCTTGGCTGGACAACCAACCCTTGCAAGTGGGCCGGGCTTACTGGGCTTTGCACGGCCACCGCTGGGTCAAAGCGCGAGTGGCCGCCATCGAAGACCAACTCGACATCACCACCCTGGAGCGACGCCCCGCGACCGAGCTGGGCATGAACGCCATGGGCCGAGTGCAGTTGCAATTGCAACAAGCCCTGCCCGTTCGACCCTATGCGCAATCGCGACAACAAGGCGCCATGATCCTGGTGGATGTGGCGACTCAGGCCACCAGCGCCGCCGTGCTGGTGGATTGACTAAAATCCCGGCTGATTTTTGAAAGCACCCCAACATGACCCACGTCGTGACTGAAAACTGCATCCGCTGCAAATACACCGACTGCGTGGATGTGTGCCCCGTGGACTGCTTCCGCGAAGGCCCGAATTTCCTCACCATCGACCCCGATGAGTGCATCGATTGCGCCGTGTGCATCCCCGAATGCCCGGCCAACGCCATTTATGCCGAAGAAGACGTGCCGGCTGACCAGCAGCACATGATCAAGCTCAACGCAGAGTTGTGCACCGTGGGCTGGCCCACCATCACCAAGCGCAAAGCCCCCTTGCCCGATGCCGACGACTGGAAAGACAAAACCGGCAAGCTCGGCGAGCTGGTGCGCTGAGCCTCGCGCATGACCGCCCACGCCCCAACGTTCAGTGCCGACGTGATGGTGGTGGGGGCGGGCCCCGCAGGCCTCTTCCAAGTCTTTGAGCTGGGCCTGCAAGGCCTGACCACCCTGGGGGTCGACGCCTTGCCCCGTTTGGGTGGGCAATGCAGCACCCTGTATGCCGACAAGCCCATTTACGACATTCCGGGTGTGCCCCGATGCACCGGCCAGGAACTCGTCGATCGCTTGAACGAGCAAATCCGCCCCTTTGCCACCCCCTGGTTGTTGTCGCAACAACTGGTGGGTTTTGAGGCCGACAACCATGGCCTGACCGTGCACCTGAGTGCAGGCCAAAGCCATCGCGTGAAAGCCTTGGTGCTGGCCGCGGGCGTGGGTGCTTTTGCCCACCGACGCTTGGCCCAACCTGCGCTTGACCCCTGCCGAGGCGTGAGCGTGCTGGACCCCGACACCCTGGCCACCCGGCCGCCCCAAGCCCTGCAAAACCAGCGCGTGGTGGTGGCGGGCAGCGACGATGTGGCCATCGACACCGCCTTGCAGGCCTTGGCTTCTGGCGCTGGCCACGTGGCCTTGTTGCACCGCCGGGCTGCCCTCGACGCCTCCGACGAGGCCCTCCTCCGCTGGGCCCAAGCCGAGGTCAGCGGGCGGGCCAGCCGACTGACCGGGCAAATCACGGGCGCCCAAGCCCAAGGCGCCCAACTCACCGGGTTGGTGATCAGCCGCGCGGGCGAGGCCGATGCCACCACCCCGGCCGACGTGCTGGTGGAGGCCTTGGGGCTGCTGCCCCAACTGGGCCCCTTTGCCGATTGGGGCCTGGCCCTGCATAAAAAACAAGTGAGCGTGAACCCGGCCACCTTGCAAACCTCGGTGCCTCGGGTGTATGCCGTGGGCGATGTGGCGCACTACCCGGGCAAGCGCAAGCTCATCGTGAGTGCGTTTCACGAGGCCACCTTGGCGGCTTATGCCATTGCCGAAACCCTGCAGGGTGGGCCTGTGCCCTTCGAATACACCACCGCATCGGCGCGCTTGCACGCGCGGCTGGGACTTACCGATTGATGCGATGCATGGGCTGGGGCGCAAACCCGTGATTGAGCGGGCCATGGCCCTGCCCCACTTCCGCTTGAGCCCCAGCGGCCAAAGCTTGCGCCACATACGCTTTGGCCAAATGCGTGGCCGCCACCAAGTCGTGGCCCAATGCCAAAGCGCAAGCGAGGGCCGACGACAAACTACACCCCGTGCCATGCATGTTTCGGGTGTTCACCCGAGGGGCGCGCAAAGTCTCGTGCGTGCCTTGCTGGGTGAGCAAGCAGTCCACCACCTCATCGCCAGGCAAATGCCCGCCCTTGAGCAAAACCGCCGGTGCGCCCATGTCCAGCAACTCGCGGGCCGCCGCAGGCAAGTCATCGGCGTTGGCAATCGGGTGCCCCACCAGCCAAGCGGCCTCGTCGAGGTTGGGGGTAATCACCGTCACTTGGGGAAACAAGCGCTTCACGATGGCCTCGACCGTGGCTTCTTCAATGAGCCGGTCCCCGCTGGTGGCCACCATGACGGGATCCAACACCACCCAGCGCGGCTGGTAACGCGCCAACGCTTGCGCCACCACCTCCACCACCTCGGGCAGATGCAGCATGCCAATCTTCACGGCATCCACACCCAAATCGCTGCACACGGCATCGATTTGCTGGGCCAAAAATGCGGGCGGCACCGCGTGAATGCCTTGCACGCCCTGGGTGTTTTGGGCCGTCAGCGCCGTGATCGCGCTCATGCCATAGCATCCCCAAGCCGACATGGTTTTGAGGTCGGCCTGAATACCGGCACCACCGCCGCTGTCCGAACCAGCAATGGTGAGCACTTTGGGGTAGGTGAAACGGTCAGCCATGCGATGGGTCATCCCTAACAAAAACGAAAGAAAGCATTCAAGCCATGCGGGTGGGAATTCTAGGTGCGGGCCTCATGGGCCGGTTGTTGGCGGTGACGCTGGCTCAGCAAGGCCATGCAGTTGAGGTGCATGAAGCGCAAAGCGACCAAGCCGAGGGTTCAGCCGCGCGCGTGGCCGCCGCCATGCTGGCCCCTTTGGCCGAGTCGGTGATCACCGAGCCGCCCGTGGTGCGCATGGGCGTGCATGGGTTGGGCCGCTGGCCCGAGTTGCTGGCAGGCTTGACCCAACCGGTGTTTTTTCAGCGCGACGGCACCCTGGTGCTGTGGCACCGCCAAGATGCCCCCCAAGCCCATTTGTTCGAACAACGCCTCGCGCAAACCTTGCAGCAACTGGGCCCCGAGTTGACCTCAGCGGGGCTGGGCCAGCCCGAGCGCCTGAACACCACCCAGTTGCAAACCCTGGAGCCCGCCCTGGAGCAACGCTTTGCCCAGGGCATTCACTTGCCCCATGAGGGCCAATTGGACAACCGTGCCCTGCTCGACGCCTTGCTGGCCACCTTGCAGACCCTGCCGGTGGCGCTGCATTGGCAATCGCCTCAAACCGTGGCGAGCCTGCGGGCCTTGTCCCCCCAGCTGGACTGGATTGTGGACACCCGAGGCCTGGGCGCACGGGCCCAATGGGCCGGCTTGCGCGGCGTGCGTGGCGAGGTGGTGCGTGTGCAAGCCCCCGAGGTGAGCCTGAGCCGCCCCACCCGGTTGCTGCACCCGCGCTACCCCATTTACATCGCGCCCAAACCCCAAGGGGTGTTTGTGATTGGTGCCACCGAAATCGAGTCCGAAGACCTCTCGCCCCCCAGCGTGCGCTCCAGCATGGAGCTGCTGAGCGCGGCCTATGCCGTGCACCCCGGTTTTGGCGAGGCCCGCATTTTGGAAATGAACGCCCAAGCCCGCCCCACCCTGAGCGACAACCTGCCTCGGGTGGAGCAACCCGAGCCCGGCGTGTTGCGCATCAATGGCCTCTACCGACACGGCTACCTCATCGCCCCCGCCGTGCACGATGCGGCCATTCAGTGGCTCACCCAAAGCCAGCGCGATTTGGCGCAACAATGGCAACTGTGCGCATGAACTCAGAGACCCTTTCCGTTGTCATCAATGGCCAGGCCCACCAGCTGCCAGCCGGGGCCACCTTGGTGCACGCCATCGATGCGGTGGGCATCCAGCCGCCCTTTGCGGCTGCGGTCAACCTGCAGTTTGTGCCCAAGACCCAATACGCCCAAACGCCGTTGCAGCCCAACGACTCCATTGAATTGATTGCCCCCGTCACGGGGGGTTGAGCCATGGCCCCAGACACGCCTTTTCGTTTGTATGACACCGAGTTCAGCAGCCGTTTGCTGCTGGGCACCTCTCGCTACCCCTCGCCCGAGGTGCTGAGCCAAGCCATTCAGGTTGCGCAACCCGGCATGCTCACGGCCTCGCTGCGCCGTCAAACCGCCCAAGGCGACCAAGGCCAGGGCTTTTGGCCACTCATTCAGGCCTTGGGCGTGCCCATGTTGCCCAACACTGCGGGTTGTCACAGCCACCAAGAGGTGATCACCACCGCCGAAATGGCCCGCGAGGTGTTTGAAACCGACTGGATCAAACTGGAACTGATTGGCGACGACTACACCCTGCAACCCGACACCCTGGGCTTGCCCGCCGCCGCCGAAGACCTGATTCGGCGCGGCTTCAAGGTGCTGCCCTATTGCACGGAAGACCTGATCGTGTGCCAGCGCCTGGTGGATGTGGGTTGCCAAGCCGTCATGCCGTGGGCCGCCCCCATTGGCACCGGCAAAGGCCCCGTGAACCCCGATGGGCTGCGCTTGCTGCGCGAGCGACTGAACGTGCCCATGATTGTGGATGCCGGGCTTGGCCGTCCCTCGCACGCTTGCACCGTCATGGAATGGGGCTTTGATGGCGTGCTGCTCAACACGGCGGTGGCCTTGGCCCAAGACCCCATCGGCATGGCCCGCGCCTTTGCCCAAGCGGTTGAAGCGGGCCGACAGGCCTTTTTGGGCGGGGTGATGGTGGAGCAAGACCAAGCCCAACCCAGCACCCCTGTGCTGGGCACCCCGTTTTGGCACCAAGCCTGAGGCCCACCATGAACGCTGCCCTTGAGGCCAACACGGCGGGGCTCTGGGCCCAACTGCCCGCCCTGGCGCAAGCCGTGGCCACCGCTCACGCCGAGTTGGCCGTGCCCCACCCGCAGGCCAACGCCCATTTGCGCGAGGCACTGGCCCAACCTGCATCGCCCCTGCCCGCTGACGCTTGGCGATGGGCTGCGCTGGCCTTGGGCTTTGAAGTGGAAGACGCCCAACTGCTGGCGGCCGCCCGGACCCGGCAAGCCGAACGCCTTGGCACCACCAGCGACCCGTGGGCCATCGAACAATGGCCCAGCCACTGGCCCGACTTTCAGCCCCCTCCTGCAGCGGCCCACGCCTTTGCCCCCTGCCCCCAGCGTCTGGGCCTTTATGTGGTGGCGCCCAGTGCCGACTGGATTGCTCGCTTGGTGGAAGTGGGCGTGCCGACGGTGCAACTGCGATTCAAATCCGACGACCCCCGCGCCGTTGAGCGCGAAGTGAAAGCCGCCATCGATGCGGCCCGAGGCAGCGACAGCTTGTTGTTCATCAACGACTTTTGGCAACTCGCCATCGAGCATGGGGCCTATGGCGTTCACTTGGGACAAGAAGACGTGGACACCGCCGACTTTGAAGCCATTCGCCAAGCTGGCCTGCGGCTGGGCCTGAGCACCCACGGCTACAGCGAGATGCTTCGCGCCGCGCATTGGCGCCCCAGCTACATGGCCCTGGGTGCCGTGTATGCCACCAACCTCAAGGTCATGCCCACCCAACCCCAAGGGCCGGCTCGGCTGGCCCGCTACGCCGCCCTCATGGCCCCGCACTTCCCGCTGGTGGCCATTGGTGGCATCGACCGCCAGCGCTTGAACGAGGTGTTGCCCAGTGGGGTGGGCTCAGTGGCAGCGGTGCGCGCGTTGTTGCAAGCCCCCAACCTGCGCGACGAAGCCCAGGCCTGGATGCAACGCTGCCCCGCCAGCCCGTCAAGCGGGCTCTGAAATTTCAATCAGGTTGAGGTCGGGGTCGCGCACATAGACGGAGCGAATTTTTTGAGTGGCGCCCGTGCGCATCACCGGCCCTTCCAAAATGGGCCACTGAGCCGCTTGCAAGCGGGTGATCACCTCGGTGAGGGGCACGCTGGCGATGAAACACCAGTCTTGCGAACCGGGCACGGGCAAATGCGCCTTGGGCTCGAACTCGGCGCCTTGCACATGCAAATTGATTTTTTGACGTCCAAACTTGAACGCGCGGCGCTCAACGGGGGGCGTGCCTCCCACAAACGTTTCGAGCTGCATGCCCAAAATCTGGGTGTAAAAGCGAATGCACTCGGCTTCGCGGGCGGTGGTGAGCACCAAGTGGTCGATGTGGTCAATCATGAGTGAAACAAAAGGGCCAAACCTTGAAACCCCACTGCCTTTGGCTTATGTCAAGCCAAGCTGTGGGCCCTGCCCTTAGATTACACCCCATGAAACACGCCATTGCAGTTGAAGCCGCTGCCGCAAAAATAGGCTCTGGCGCCCGCCTGATGGTGGGCGGCTTTATGGGCGTGGGCTCGCCCCACCGCCTGATCGATGCCATCGTGGCCCACGGCCCGCGCAACCTCACCTTAATCGCCAACGACACCGCACGGCCCGGCGAAGGCGTGGGCAAGCTGATCTCGGCGGGCTTGGTGAGCCACGTCATCACCAGCCACATTGGCCTGAACCCGGAGACGCAAGCCAAGATGCTGGCGGGCGAGTTGCAGGTGGAACTGGTGCCCCAAGGCAGTTTGGTCGAGCGCATTCGCGCCGGTGGTCACGGCCTGGGCGGGGTGTTGGTGAAAACAGGCCTGGGCACCTTGGCTGCCGAAGGCAAAACCGTGGTGGACATCGATGGCGAGCCTTGGTTGCTGGAGCGGCCCTTGCGCGCCGACTTTGCCTTGCTTCACGCCCACATGGCCGACTACTTGGGCAACCTGAGTTACCAACTCACGGCCACCAACTTCAACCCCGTGATGGCCATGGCCGCCGACCACGTGATTTGCGAAGCCAATGAAATTGTGCCCATTGGCATGATCACCCCCAACGACGTCACCACCCCCGGGGTGCTGGTGGACGACCTCATTCAAAACCTGCCCCACCGGCACTGAAAGGCACACCATGGACTCGCAAGAATTGATTGCACGGAGCGTGGCCCAAGAGCTACGCGCGGGCATGCTGGTGAACCTGGGCATAGGCTTGCCCACCCAGGTGGCCAAT
>JAYPFZ010000051.1:0-17753 GCA_038126555.1 Betaproteobacteria bacterium | reverse complement strand
CCACGGTGGCCGGCCTGTCTTCCTTCAACGCACGCAAGGTTTCGGCATGTGCGAGCATTTGTTGCAACTGAATCAGATCACCAAGCGCTACCCCGGTGTGGTGGCCAACCGCGAGGTGAACCTGTTGGTGGAACCCGGCCAGATCCACGCCGTGTTGGGTGAAAACGGGGCGGGCAAATCCACCCTGATGAAAATCATTTACGGCGTGGTGCAACCCGACGCAGGCTGGATGGCGTTTCAAGGCCAGCGGGTTCAAGTGCGCAACCCGCAAATGGCGCGGGCCTTGGGCATCAGCATGGTGTTTCAGCATTTCAGCTTGTTCGACACCCTGACCGTGGCTGAAAACGTTTGGCTGGGTTTGGATCGCAGCGAATCCTTGGCGCAGGTGAGCGAGCGCATCGATGCGGTGGCGCGCCAATATGGTTTGGATGTGGACCCGCAACGCCCGGTGCACAGCCTGAGTGTGGGGGAGATGCAGCGGGTGGAGATCATTCGCGCCTTGCTGAGCAACCCCCAGCTGCTCATTTTGGATGAGCCCACCTCGGTGCTCACGCCGCAAGCGGTCGACAAATTGTTTGTGGTCTTGCGCCAATTGGCCGATGAGGGGCGCGCCATTCTCTACATCAGCCACAAGCTGCATGAAATTCGCAGCCTGTGCACCCATTGCACCGTGATGCGGGCCGGGGCGGTGACGGGTGAGTGTGACCCCCGCGAGCAAACCAATGCCTCGCTGAGCCAAATGATGATTGGCAGTCAACCGCCCGAGTTGTCGGTGCGGGCCTCGCAGCCTGGCGAGGCCTTGTTGCGCGTGACCCAGTTGTCGCTGCCAGCCGAAGACCCCTTTGGTGTGGATTTGCGCGGCATCGACTTGGAGGTGCGGGCCGGTGAAATGGTGGGCATTGCTGGCGTGTCGGGCAACGGCCAGCGCGAGTTGTTGCAGTGCCTGTCGGGCGAGGACTTGCGGGCACAGGCCGGCACCTTGTGGCTGGGCGCGCAAAGCATCGATGCCTTGGATGCCCACGAGCGGCGCCAACTGGGCTGGCATTTCGTGCCCGAGGAGCGCTTAGGCCGCGGCGCGGTGCCCAGCCTGAGCTTGGCCGACAACTTGTTGCTCACCCGCGATGAAGCGGTGTCGCAACGCGGCTTGGCCGGCTGGTTGGGCTGGCTCAACCGCAAGGCCTTGGGCGAGCAAGCCCAAGCCATCATCGATCACTATCGGGTCAAGGCCGCCGGGCCAGATGCCCCTGCGCGGTCTTTGTCGGGGGGCAATTTGCAGAAATACATTGTGGGTCGCGAGATTGAAGCCCAGCCCCGGGTGCTCATCGTCGCCCAGCCCACCTGGGGTGTGGATGTGGGAGCCGCTGCGCAAATTCGCGCGGCCCTGGTGGCCTTGCGCGATGCGGGCTGTGCGGTTTTGGTCATCAGCGAAGAATTGGATGAACTCATGGAACTGTCCGACCGCTTGCACGTGATGGCCAATGGGCAGCTCTCGCCCAGCCTGCCCAGGGCCCAGGCCACGGTGGATCAAATTGGCATTTGGATGAGCGGCTTGTGGGACGGGGCCAGCGTGAACGAGGTGAACCATGCTCAGGCTTGAACCCCGCGCCCAAACGTCCAACGCTTGGCGTTACGCCTCGCCCGTGCTGGCTTTGTTCATCACGGTGGTCATTGGGGTGTTGTTGTTTGCTTTGCTGGGCAAGGACCCCATCAAGGGCTTGTTGGTCTTTTTCTGGGAGCCCATCAAAAGCGCCTACGCTTGGTCCGAGTTGTTGGTGAAGGCCACGCCTTTGCTCATCATTGCGCTGGGCTTGTCGGTGTGTTTCCGTGCCAACGTGTGGAACATCGGCGCCGAGGGTCAGTTTGTCATGGGGGCCATTTTTGCCTCGGGCATGGCCTTGATGGCCAACGCCCAAAGCCCGGCGGGGTTTTGGATGCTCGCGGTGCTGGCGGGTGTGGTCGGCGGGATGTTCTGGGCGGGGGTCACCGCATGGCTGCGCGACCGTTTCAACGCCAATGAAATCCTGGTGAGCCTCATGCTGGTTTATGTGGCCATCATGGTGCTCAATTACCTGGTGTATGGGCCTTGGAAAGACCCCAAGGGCTACAACTTTCCGCAAACCCAGGCCTTTGAGGCCGTGGCTCAAATTCCGCGCTTGTTCAAGGGTTCGCGGGTCAATGTGGGGGTGATCTTCGCGGTGCTGGGTGTGGGGGCTTTGTGGCTGTTCCTGTTTCGAACGCGAGCGGGTTTCGCCCACCAAGTGGGGGGCATGGCCCCTGCGGCGGCCCGCTATGCGGGGTTCTCGTCGCGCCGGGCGCTGTGGCTGGCTTTGCTGGTCTCGGGTGGCGCGGCCGGTTTGGCTGGTGGCCTCGAAGTGGCTGGGCCCTTGCGCCAGCTCACGCCTTATGTGCCCGTGGGCTATGGCTTTGCCGCCATCATCGTGGCGTTTGTGGGGCGCTTGCATCCGGTGGGCATGGTGTTCTCGGCCTTGCTGTTGAGCATGTTCTACATTGGGGGCGAATTGGCCCAATCACGCCTGGGCTTGCCGCGCTCGCTCACCGGGGTGTTTCAAGGTTTGTTGCTGTTTGCATTGCTGGCCTGCGACACCCTGATGAATTACCGGCTCCGCTGGGGGCCTGCGCGTCGTGAGGAGGCCGCCTGATGGAAACCTATGCCTTGTTGGTGGCTGCCACCATGAATGCCGGCACGGTGCTGGCGCTGGCCTCCTTGGGTCTGCTCATCAATGAAAAAGCGGGGGTGCTCAACCTGGGCGCCGAGGGCATGATGTTGTGCGCGGCCATTGCCGGGTTTGCCGCTGTGGTGCACACCGGCAGCGATTGGGCCGGCTTTGCGGCAGGCATTGCGGCCGGTGCCCTGATGGCGGGCATTTTTGGGTGGCTGGTGATTTGGCTCAACACCAACCAATACGCCACGGGCTTGGCCCTGAGTTTGTTTGGTGCGGGCTTTTCGGCTTTCGTCGGCACCTCGTATGTGCAAGCCCGTTTGCCCGAGCGCCCCAATTTTTCTTGGCCGGTGCTGGGCGACTGGCCTTGGCTGGGGGCCGCGTTTTTCCGCCATCACCCCATGGTGTATTTCACGATCGCCTTGGTGGTGGGCCTGATCTGGTTTTTCTACCGCACCCGTGCCGGTTTGGTGTTGCGCTCGGTGGGCGAGTCGCCCGAATCGGCCCATGCCCTGGGCTACCCGGTGCGCCGCATTCGCTTGGCGGCCGTGATGGTGGGGGGCGGCTTGTGTGGTCTCGCCGGTGCCTACATTTCCATCATCTACACCCCCTTGTGGGTCGAAGGCATGATTGCGGGCAAGGGCTGGATTGCCTTGGCCTTGACCACGTTTGCCACCTGGCGCCCGGCGCGGGTGTTGTTGGGGGCTTACCTGTTTGGTGGCGTCACCATGCTGCAGTTTCACCTGCAATCGGCGGGCGTCAACGTGCCCAGCCAATTCCTCACCATGTTGCCCTACGTCGCCACCATTGTGGTGTTGGCCCTCATGTCCCGAAATCCGCAGTGGTTGCGCGTGAACATGCCCGCTTCCATTGGAAAACCCTTTTTCCCTGGCTCATAATTCTCACCATCCCTCCATTGAAAGGAACTTCTCCATGACCGATCTCAACAAACGTCGCTGGGTGCGTCTGGCAGCCCTGTCTGCGGTGTCAGCCGCCGCCCTGGTGGCTTGCGGCAAGTCCGAGGCCCCCAAGTCAGCCGAGGCCCCCAAGGCGGCTGAGCCCGCGCCGGCACCCAAGGCCGAGCCCTTGAAAATTGCTTTTGCCTACGTGGGCCCGGTGGGCGATGGCGGCTGGACGTTTGCCCACAACAACGGCCGCTTGGCCATTGAAAAAGAGTTCGGTGACAAGGTGAAAACCAGCTTTGTGGAAAACGTGCCCGAGTCGGCCGACGCCGAGCGCGTGATGCGCGACTTGGTGGGCCAGGGCAACAAGCTGATTTTTGGCACCACCTTTGGTTACATGGACCCCATGCTCAAAGTGGCCGCTGACCACGCCGACGTGAAGTTCGAGCACGCCACGGGCTACAAAAAAGCCGAAAACCTGCGCACCTACGACAGCCGCACCTACGAAGGCGCCTACATGGCGGGTGTGATCGCTGGCAAGATGACCAAGTCCAACACCTTGGGTGTGGTGGCCTCCATTCCCATTCCTGAGGTGATCCGCAACATCAACAGCTTCACGCTGGGTGCGCAATCGTCCAACCCGAAAGTGAAGACCAAGGTGGTGTGGGTGAACGAATGGTTCAACCCGCCCAAAGAAACCGAAGCCGCCACCTCGCTGATCAACGGTGGTGCAGACGTGCTCTTCCAAAACACCGACTCGCCGGCGGTGCTGAAAACCGCCCAAGACAAAGGCAAGCGCGCGTTTGGTTGGGACTCTGACATGACCGCTTATGGTCCCAAGGCCCACCTGGCCTCGGCCGTGATCAACTGGGGCCCCTACTACCTGAAAGCCACCCGCGACATGCTCGAAGGCAAGTGGACGGGCAACACCGGCGTGTGGTGGGGTGTGAAAGAGGGCGCCATTGACATCGTGTCCATCGCCGATGACGTGCCTGCCGACACCAAGGCCCGCGTGGCCGAAGTGAAAAAAGGCCTGGCCGATGGCACGTTTGCCATTTGGAAGGGCCCCATCGTTGACAACACCGGCAAAGAAGTCTTGAAGAAAGACCAAGTGGCCGATGACGCCTTCTTGGGCGGTGTCAACTTCTACGTCAAAGGCGTGGAAGGCAAGGTGCCTGGCGCCAAATGAGTGAGTTGGCCAACGCCATTCCGGCCCATCGCGTGAGCGATTGGGTCCGGGCATGCCCCAAAGCGGAACTGCACGTTCACATCGAGGGCACGCTGGAGCCCGAGCTGATTTTCCAGCTCGCCCAGCGCAATGGCGTTGCGCTGCCTTACCCCAGCGCAGAGGCCCTGAAGCGGGCCTATGCGTTCACCGATTTACAAAGCTTTCTCGACATTTATTACGCAGGCGCCAGCGTCTTGCTCACCGAGGCCGATTTTTATGACATGGCCTGGTCTTACCTGAATCGATTGCATCACCAAGGTGTGGTGCGTTGCGAAATGTTTTTTGATCCCCAAACGCACACCGAGCGTGGGGTGCCGGTGTCGGTGGTGATGGCTGGCCTCACCGCTGCGGCGCAAAAGGCCCAGCAGCAATGGGGCATGAGCGTGGCCCTCATCTTGTGTTTTTTGAGGCACCTGAGTGAGGACGATGCCCTGGCGGTTTACGACCAAGCGAAACCGCATTTGGATCAGATCTTGGGCGTGGGCCTGGACTCCAGCGAAGTGGGCCACCCGCCATCCAAGTTTGAGCGCGTGTTCGCTCAGGCCCGTGCCGATGGCTTGCGTGTGGTTGCCCATGCGGGCGAGGAAGGCCCGCCCGACTACATTTGGCAAGCCTTGCAGTTGCTCAAAGCGGAGCGCATTGACCATGGCGTGCAAGCGGTGCATGACCCCGTGTTGATGCAGCACTTGGCCGAGCACCGCATTCCCCTGACGGTTTGCCCCACCTCCAACATCAAGCTGTGCGTTTTTCCGCGCATGCAAGACCACAACCTCAAGCAACTGCTGGATGCGGGCTTGTGTGTCACGGTCAATTCCGACGACCCCGCCTACTTTGGCGGCGACCTGATGGACAACTACCTGTTGCCTTGGGAGGCCCTGAACCTGTCGCCGGCCCAGTTGTATGGCCTCGCCCGCAACAGCCTCGTGGCCAGCTTTGCCCCTGAGGCCGACAAGCAGGCTTGGCTGGAAGCCTTGGATGACTGCACCCGGCGGTTTGCCCAAGCCCAGGCTTGAGCCTGAGGTGTTGGTCCTGGGGGCTGGCATTGCGGGCTTGGCCTTGGCGCAGGCCTGGCAGCACCAGGGCTTGGCCGCGCATCACCCTTTGCACCTGATCGAACAAAGCGCGCATTTGGCCGAGGTGGGCGCGGGCATTCAATTGGGTCCCAATGCCACGCGACGACTCTTGGCTTGGGGCCTGGGCCCCGCCCTGGAACAGGCCGTGTGCGTCCCGCAAGCCCTGGAAGCCCGAAACCAACAGGGCGAGGTGGTGGGTGTGTTGCCGCTGGGGCAGTCGGTGACCCAGCGCTACGGTGCCCCTTATTGGTGTGTGCACCGGGGTGATTTGCACCAAGCCCTGCGCGATGCCGTGCTGAGCGAGGGGCGCACCCGCTTGTCGCTCGACAGCCCCATGGTTTCGCTGCGACTCGACACGCAGCAGGTGGTGGTGCAAACGGGCCCCAAAGGGAACGAAGCGCCGCGCAGCTGGACCGCCGAGGCCGTGTTGGCGGCCGATGGCGTTTGGAGCTTGGCGCAATCCACCCTGTGGCCTCAGGCCCAACGGGTGAACACTGGCCAAGTGGCCTATCGCAGTTTGTTGCCCATGAGCGAAGTGCCCGCCGCTTGGCAAGACCCGATGGTGCGGGTGTGGATGCTGGAGCGCTGCCACGTGGTGATGTATCCCGTTCAAGCGGGGCGCACTTTGAATGTGGTGGTGCTCATGCGGCAGGCCGGGCCATCGATGCAGCCGGCTTGGGAGCAACGCCCGGAGCCACAGGCGGTGCAAGCGGCACTGGACGAGGTGCGGGCGCGTTGCCCCAGCTCGTTGTGGTCGCTGTTGAGCCTGGTGCCGGATTGGCGAGCGTGGCCGTTGGTGGCTGCCCAACCTTTGGATTCGCCACAGGCCATGGCCATGGGGCGAGTGGCGCTATTGGGCGACGCGGCGCACCCCATGCTGCCTTACATGGGGCAGGGTGCTGGCATGGCCATTGAAGATGCCGACAGCTTGGCCTGGTGTGCCCAAACCTTGGGACCACCTGCAGGCGGCGATTGGGCCACCGCTTGGGCGGCTTATGCGCAGGCGCGCTGGGCCCGGTGTGCGCGGGTGCAACGCAAGGCCCAGCGCAATGGGGAGTGGTTCCATGCGACCGGCTTGCGTGCGGGGCTGCGCGACATGGGCTTGCGCTGGCAAGCGCAGGCGGTGATGGACGTGCCTTGGTTGTATCGCGGTTGAATGGGGCTCAAAGCCCGTGGCGCTGGCGGGCCCGGTGGCAAGCGTCGCTGCCCGCTTCAAATTCGCGGCAGGGCGAGGGGCGCCATTCGTAAATCCCACAGGTGGCTTTGACGCCCACCTGGCCCCACAGGGCTGCGCACCGTGGGGGGCTGTGGTCCGTGCCGTTCATGCGGTGCAAGGTGTCGGTGAGCGGGGCACACAAACCCTCGGGCACAGCACCCCCCTGAGCCTGGGTCTCGTAACAGGAAAAATCCACCCGAAAGCTGGCGCAGCAAGCGCCGCAAGTGGTGCATTCGAGGGCGTCGCTCACCCGTTGCACTCAGGGCTGGCCGAGCAGCAAAAATTCCATCAGCGCTTTTTGCACGTGCAAGCGGTTTTCGGCTTCGTCCCACACCACCGATTGCGGTCCATCGATGACTTCGGCGGTGACTTCCTCGCCGCGGTGTGCAGGCAAACAGTGCATGAACAAGGCTTGGGGTTTGGCGGCAGCCATCATGCGTTCATCGACGCGCCATTGGGCAAAAGCTTTGAGACGGGCTTCGTTCTCGGCCTCGTAGCCCATGCTGGTCCAGACATCGGTGGTGACCAAGTCGGCGCCTTGGCAAGCCTGCACAGGGTCTTTGAACACCTTGTGGTGGGCGTCGCTTTGGATGCCCGCGACGGCGCGGTCCACCTCGTAGCCACTCGGGGTGGAAACGTGGACGGTGAAGTCGAGTATTTCTGCCGCTTGCAGCCAGGTGTTGGCCATGTTGTTGCCATCGCCCACCCAGGCCACGGTGATGCCGCGCAAGCAGTCGAGGGGGTTGTTCACATCGCCCCGGTGCTCGATGTAGGTGAACAAGTCGGCCAGGATTTGGCAGGGGTGAAACTCGTTGGTGAGGCCGTTGATGACGGGCACGCGCGAGTGGCTGGCGAACTGCTCGATGCGTTCTTGGCCAAAGGTGCGAATCATGACCAAGTCCACCATGCGGCTGATGACCCGTGCGGTGTCTTCAATGGGCTCGGAACGACCCAGTTGGGTGTCGTTGTTGGTGAGGTTCACCACCGAGCCGCCCAGCTGATACATGCCCGCTTCGAAGCTCACGCGGGTGCGGGTGGACGCCTTTTCGAAAATCATGGCCAGGGTGCGGTCGCTCAAGGGCTGATGCTTTTCATAGGCCTTGAATTTCGCCTTGATGTAGGCCGCGCGCTGAAACAAATGGCGGTAGTCGTCGGCCGAGCCATCGGAAAACTGAAGGTAGTGCCTCATGGGCTGTTTCCTTCCTGCAAAAAGTCGCGAATGACGGGCACGAGGATGGACACGATTTCATCGGCCTCTGCCTCGGTGATGATGAGCGGCGGCACCAAGCGCACCACGGATTCGGCCGTGACGCTCAACAACAAGCCCGCTGCCAAGGCGCGTTCCATGATGACACCACAGGGGCGGTCGAGCTGAATGCCCAACATCAAGCCTTGGCCGCGGATTTCTACAAAACCCGGCACCTGGGACAAGGCTTGGGTGAGGGATTCGCGCAAGTGATTGCCGATGCGCGTGGCGTTGTCCATCAGGCGGTCTTCTTCGATGATGCGCAAGGTTTCTAAACCGGCTCGCATGGCCAAGGGGTTACCGCCAAACGTGCCGCCATGGCTGCCGGGCTGGAAGATGTGAGCGGCTTTGGGGCCGGCGACCACTGCGCCCACGGGGACGCCGGAGGACAAGCCTTTGGCCAAAGGCATGACGTCGGGCACGATGCCAGCCCATTGGTGGGCAAACCATTTGCCCGTTCGGCCGATGCCGCATTGCACCTCGTCGATCATGAGTAGCCAGTCTTTGTCGTCACACAGGGCCCGAACCTCGCGCAGGTATTCGGCGCGCATGGGGTTGACACCGCCTTCGCCTTGAATGGTTTCCATGAACACCGCCACCACGTTGGGGTTGTTGGCGGTGAGCTCGCGCAGGGCGTTGATGTCGTTGAGGGGCACGCGCAAAAAGCCTTCGACCAAGGGCTCAAAGCCTTTTTGTATTTTGGTGTTGCCGGTGGCACTGAGGGTGGCGAGGGAGCGGCCATGAAAGGCTTTTTCATAGACCACGATGACGGGCCGGCTGATGCCTTTGTCATGACCGTACTTGCGTGCCAGCTTGATGGCGGCCTCGTTGGCCTCCAGACCGGAGTTGCAGAAAAACACGTTGCTCATGCCCGAGTGCTTGACCAGTTGGGCGGCCAATTGCTCTTGCTCGGGAATGAGGTAGTAGTTGCAGCAGTGCATCATCTTGGCCACCTGGGCTTGCAAGGCCGGAACCAGCTTGGGGTGGTTATGACCCAAGGTGTTCACGGCGATGCCAGCCAGGCCGTCCAAGTAGCACTTGCCATCGGTGTCCCAAACGCGCAGTCCGTTGCCGTGCGAAACCGACATGGGCAATCGCCCATAGGTGTTCATGGTGTGGGGCATGGCTGAAACGGCGGCGTTCATGGGGCAACCTTTCGTGAAAAAAATGGCCCAAACCGATGCGGTGGGCCTGAATCATTCTAAGACCTCAGCTGCCGATTCGCTGCGCTGGGTTTGGCCCTCCCGTTGGTGATCACTCACCTCGTGAGCGCGGGTTCGTGAAAACCCGTAGTGTCGCCTGTGCATCTCCTACAATGCCAGTCGCCGCTGGCCTTGTGCCGCCTGTTTCGAGTTCCCTGTTCACGCCTTCATGTTTGTTTTACGCGCTCACGAAACCCTGATCCTGGGTCAGACCCCGGAGGGAAAAGCTTTTCGTCCGAGCGATTGGGCCGAGCGTTTGGCGGGCGTCATGAGCAGTTTCCGTCCGGGCGGTGCCCTCGGCCATTCCCCCATCAGTTATTCACCCTGGTGCTTGCCCAACCAGTGGGGGGGCGTCAAATGCGTGGTGATTCACGCTGACTTGCGCGAGGCGGAGCCCATGGCTTGGGATTTCGTCTTGAACTTTGCCCGCGACAACGGCCTGCAAACCCTGCAAGGCCCGTTGGACCCCGCGGAATCCAAACCCACTTGAATTCAAACGCGCAAAGAAAAACCGCCGCATAAGCGGCGGTTTGTTTTTTTTTGTCGGTAGCGCACCCGTTCAAACGGCAGCCCTCAGCGGGCCGGGCGAATGCCTGATGCTCAGGCGGCGGCCAGGGCCTTGACCTTGGCGCTCAGACGGCTCTTGTCGCGAGCAGCCTTGTTTTTGTGGAAGATGCCCTTGTCGGCCACGGCATCCACAACGGATTGCATTTTGGCGAAGAGCTCGGTGGCCTTCGCTTTGTCACCGGTCAGAACGGCCTTTTCGACGTTCTTGACGGCGGTGCGGTATTTGGAGCGCAGCGAGCTGTTGGCTGCATTGAGTTTGACGTCTTGACGGGCGCGTTTGCGACCGGAAGCCAGACGGGGGCTTTTCTTGGGTTTGGCTGATGCCATGATGTTTTCCTTGTGTGTCTGTGGATGATGCCGACAAAGCCGCAGATTCTAGCAAAGTCCTGGGCCGCCCCGACTGGCGTTGGCTGAACTGGCGGCTACACTCGCCACGTGAGCCTGTTTCGCGCCGCTTCTGTTGTTTCTTTCTTCACCCTGTTGTCACGGGTCGCAGGGTTGGCGCGCGAGTTGCTGATCGCAGCGCTGTTTGGTGCCACCGCGCTCACCGATGCCTTTAATGTGGCCTTTCGTATTCCCAATTTATTTCGCCGCCTCTTTGCCGAAGGGGCCTTCAGCCAAGCCTTTGTTCCCGAACTGAGCCGCACCCGAACGGCTCAAGGGGAACCAGCAACCCGCGAATTGCTGGATGCCGTGGCCAGTGTGCTGAGCTTGGTGCTGGTGGTGGTGAGTGTGCTGGGGGTGGTGGTAGCCCCCGCTTTGGTTTGGATTTTGGCCAGTGGCTTGGCCACAGCCCCTGAGACGGCTTCGGTCACGGTGCTCATGACGCGCGCCATGTTTCCCTACATTGCTTGCATGTCCTTGGTGGCTTTGAGTGCCGGGGTGTTGAACACCTACAAGCGTTTTGCGGTGCCAGCGGCCACCCCCGTGGTGTTGAACCTGTGCATGATTGGCGCGGCCCTGGGCCTAACCCCGTGGGTGACTCAGCAAGGCTGGCCGCCGGTTTTGGCCTTGGCTGGCGGTGTGATGGTGGGTGGGGTGTTGCAACTGGCCCTGCAAGTGCCTGCCTTGCGGGCATTGGGGTTGTTGCCACGCATCAGCTGGCGTCCATCGGCTTTGCAACAGGCCTGGCGCCATTCGGGCACGCAGCGCATTCTGACGCGCATGGGGCCTGCGCTGCTGGGGGTTGGGGTGGCTCAGCTGTCGTTGCTCATCAACACGCAAATTGCTTCGCATTTGGGGGCTGGCAGTGTCAGCTGGCTCAGTTATGCCGACCGCCTCATGGAGTTCCCCACCGCCTTGTTGGGCGTGGCATTGGGGGTGAGCCTCATGCCCAGCCTGGCTTCGGCACGGGCCGCAAAAGACGACCAGGCTTTTTCTCGCATGCTCGATTGGGGGCTCAGGGTGGTGTTGGTGCTCGCCTTGCCTTGTGCGGTGGCCTTGCTGGTGTTCGCCCAGCCCTTGGTGAGCGTGCTCTTTCACTATGGGGCGTTCACCGCTCACGATGTGCATCAAACCGCCTGGGCTTTGCGTGGCTATGGTGTGGGCCTATTGGGCCTGATTGCGATCAAGGTCTTGGCACCGGCGTTTTATGCCGAAGGGGACACCCGCACCCCGGTGCGGATTGCCTTGCGGGTGCTGGTGCTCACCCAAGTGGGCAATGTGTTGTTGGTGCCTTGGCTCGCGCACGGCGCGCTGTCGTTGACGATCGGATTGGGGGCTTTGTTCAACGCCTTTTGGTTGATGCAAGGCTTGGTGCGAACCGGGCGTTGGCACACCCAGGTGAAGTGGCTGTGGGAATGCACGCGGGCCGTCTTGGCCAGTGCGTGTCTGGCGGCGGCCCTGTGGTGGGTGGCGCAGCACTGGGACTGGGTGGCCTTGTCGGCACAGCCGGTCTTGCGCATGGCCCTGTTGGCTGGCGCCTTGGCGGGGGCGGGTGCGCTGTATCTGGCCCTGCTCGCGTTGATGCGTTTTCCTTTGAGAGCCATTGTGAAAGGCTGAAGTCATGGGTGAGGCCAAGCCATGAAACTGGATTGGGCACAAACCAATGCCTTGTCTTATTTCAAGTCGTTGGTGAGCAGCGACCGTGACCTGCCCCTGTTGGAGGCAGCAGCTTGTTTGGCGCATGTTGCCCAAGAGGCCCAGGATGTGGAGTGGGTGCTGGAGGAGGTGGACCACTTGGTGCGCATGCTGCAGCGGCGTTGGTCCTCAGACCTGGACACCTTGGAGCGCTTGCGGGTGCTCAATCGATTCTTTTTTGAAGAATGCCGCTTCGCGGGCAATGTCAACCACTACGACGATCCGGGCAATTCGTTTTTGCACCAGGTGATTCAAACGCGTCGGGGCATTCCCGTGAGCTTGGCGGTCATTTGGCTGGAGTTGGCGCAGTCCATGGGGCTGGATGCTGCCGGGGTGAACTTCCCCGGCCATTTCTTACTGAAGGTCAACCTGTTGCAACCCAAAGGCGCGAAGGTGGTGATTGACCCCTTCACCGGCCATGTGTTGGCGCGCGAGGATCTGCTGGTGCGCTTGAGCACGTGGATGCCCGGTTTACCTATGGATGCGCAATCGGCGCAGACTGACCATGCCCTGAGCCAGGCACTGGGCAGTGCCGGGCCGCGCGACATCCTGGCCCGCATGTTGCGCAACTTGGAAGAGATTTATTGGCGGCGAAATGACGCCCCCGCCTTGCAGGCGGTGAAGGCGCGTCAGGCGGTGCTGGAGGCCTCGCGCTCGTCGACCAGCTGAACGCAAGCCCCTTGGCTGCGTTCCACCACCCGGCCGATGCGGTGCACCGTTTCGCCAGCCCGGGTCAGTGAAGCGGCCACTGCCGAGGCTTCCTCGGCCGACACCACCAACACCATGCCGATGCCGTTGTTGAAGGTGCGGTTCATTTCAATGTCATCGATGCCGCTGACGGTTTGCAGCCAGTGGAAGAGCTCGGTTTTTGGCCAAGCGCCTTGGAAAAGATCGACCCCCAACCCTTTGGGCATGACGCGAGGAATGTTTTCGATCAGGCCCCCGCCGGTGATGTGCGCCATGGCGTGAATGGTGTGTTGAGCCAGCACCGACAACACCGGTTGCACATACAAGCGCGTGGGCGCCATGAGGGCTTCGCGCAAGGGCTGCCCATCGAGTTGGGCGGGCAAGTTGGTGCCGGCGCGGTCGATGCATTTGCGCACCAGTGAAAAGCCGTTGGAGTGCACCCCATTGGAGGCCAAACCCAGCACCACCTGGCCTTTGGCCACGGTTTGCCCGGTGAGGATGCGAGACTTTTCGACCACACCCACACAAAAGCCAGCCAGGTCGTATTCGCCATCGGGATACATGCCGGGCATTTCGGCGGTTTCGCCGCCAATCAGGGCGCAACCACTGAGTTCGCAGCCGCGGGCAATTCCGGCCACCACGCGCTCAGCAATGTCCACATCGAGCCGACCGCAAGCAAAGTAATCGAGGAAAAACAGGGGCTCGGCGCCTTGCACCAACACATCGTTGACGCTCATGCCCACCAAGTCGACGCCCACGTGATCGTGCATGCCCCATTCAAAGGCGAGTTTGAGTTTGGTGCCCACGCCATCGGTGCCCGACACCAAAACAGGCTCTCGGTAGCGTTTGGGGACTTCGAAGAGTGCACCAAAGCCGCCAATGCCTGCGAGGACGCCATCGCGCAGGGTTTTGCGGGCCAAGGGCTTGATGCGTTCGACCAGGGCGTCGCCCGCATCGATGTCCACGCCGGCGTCTTTGTAGGTCAGGGGTTGGGTCATGGCAGGAATTGGGCGCGATCGAGGGCGCATCGATAGAATCGCGGCATTCTAGTGACCCCCATTGGTGGTTCTGTATGCAAATTGAACGCTCACAGCGTCCCTGGGTCTTTGCGCTTTTGGGGCTTTTGACCCTGGTGCTTTTGGGGTGGTGGCTCTCCCCGGTGCTCACGCCCTTTGTCACCGCAGCCTTGCTGGCTTATTTGTTGCACCCGTGGGTGGATGCCTTGGAGGCCCGATTCGCCAAGCCCGCTTTGCGCCCGCTTTGGGTGGTGTTGGTGGCCCTCACCTTTGGTTTGATGCTCCTCGGGTTTCTGACCCTCATTGTTCCGGTCTTGGCGCAGGAGTGGCCGCGCTTGCGTGCGCAACTGCCGGAAATGATCAGCCGATTGCAAGCCAGTTTGGCGCCTTGGGCCTCGGCCTGGGGGATTCGGCTCGATTGGGACTTGGCCGCGATCCAGCAATTCGTGCGGGACAACCTGAACCTGTCATTCCAAAACGGCTTGCAAGCCACCTTGCAGTCGGTGCGCATGGGCGGCAGCGTGGCGCTGGCGCTGCTGGGCAATTTGATTCTGATTCCCGTGGCCCTGTTTTTCTTTTTGTTGGATGGTCCGCGCATGTTGGCCAGCCTGTTGTCGTGGGTGCCGCGCCCCCTCTTGCCCAGTGTTCAAGGCTTTTTGAAAGAGTCCGACGACATGTTGGGGCATTACCTCAGTGGTCAATTGCGGGTCATGCTGGTGCTGGCGCTTTACTACGCGGTGGGCTTGTGGCTCATGGGCCTGAGCCTGGCCTGGCCCATTGGGGTCTTCACCGGTCTGGCGGTTTTCATTCCCTATCTGGGCTTTGGCCTGGGCTTGTTGTTGGCCTTGTTGGCCAGCTTGCTGGAATTTCCGCCACTTCATGCTTTGTTGGGGGTGGGCATTGTGTATGGCTTGGGGCAGCTCATTGAAAGCTTTGTGCTCACGCCCAAATGGGTGGGTGGGCGCATTGGCTTGCATCCCTTGGGGGTCATTTTTGCGTTGCTGGCCTTTGGCCAGGCCATGGGATTTGTGGGGGTGCTGCTGGCCCTGCCCATGAGTGCCGTGGCCGTGGTGGCCGTCAGGCGTTTGCGCCAGCGGCTGGAGTCGGGCGCTTGGCTGGGTGAGGGCTGATGTCGGTTCAGGGCATGAAGCAGTTGGCGTTGGACATTCAATTGGGCAGTCCGCCCAGTCTTGAGAATTTTGTGACCGGTGAGAACGCGCTGGTGCTGCAGCACTTGCGACTGCTCACTCAAAGCGCCAACCCGTCGCCGGTTCCCACTTATTTTTGGGGCATGAGTGGTTCTGGCAAAACGCACTTGTTGCAGGCCGTGCGTGCCTTGGCTCAGAGTCGGGGCGAGGCGGTCGCTTGGCTTGATGCGTCGGTCAAGCAGCCCGTCGCATTCGATGCGCGTTGGCGCTGGGTGTTGTTGGACGACGTCGACCGATACGACACCTTGCAACAGCATGCGGCCTTCAGTTGGTTGGCTCAGGCCATCAACCCACCGGCTGGTGAGGTGCACACGGTGGTGGCGTGTGGCGAAGTCCCGCCCGCTCAATTGAGCTTGCGCGAAGATTTGCGCACGCGCTTGGGCTGGGGCCACATTCATGAGGTGAAAGCCTTGAACGATGAGGCCATGTCGGAGGTCTTGCAGGCGCATGCCCAGACCATGGGCTTGAAGTTGTCACCAGAAGTCATCACCTACATCCTCACCCGCTTTAGCCGCAACCTGCAATCGTTGCTGGAATTGCTGGTGCGTTTGGATGCCTATGCTTTGCAACACCAGCGTGCGGTCACCATTCCTTTGCTGCGTGACATGATGGAGAACTGGTCATGAGCGACCGCCGGCCCTTGGCCTTGTTTGATTTGGACCACACCTTGTTGCCGATTGATTCGGACCAGTCGTGGGGCGATTTCACCCTGCAATTGGGCTGGGTGGACCCCAGCGACTTCAAGGCGCGCAACGATGGGTTTTATCAAGACTATGTGGCTGGCACCTTAGACATTCATGCCTATGTTCGGTTTGCGACCGAGGCCATCTGCCGCAAAGGTCAAGCGCAAAGCCTAGCGGCCAGGGCACGCTTCATGGCCGAGGTGATTGAGCCCGCCATTCACACTTCGGCCGTGCAATTGGTTGAGCGCCACCGGCAACAAGGCCATCGCTTGGTGATGGTGAGTGCGACGAATGAATTTGTGACGGCGCCCATTGCCGAGCGCTTGGGCATGGACGCCTTGATTGCAACTGAATTGGAACGCGATGCCCAAGGCTGGTTCACGGGATCGGTGTTGGGCACGCCGTCGCTGCGAGAGGGTAAAGTCACCCGTGTGCAAGCGTGGCTGGCGCAACAGGGCCTCGATTGGGCCGATGTGGAGACCACGTTCTACAGCGATTCCATGAACGACTTGCCTTTGCTGGCCAAAGTCACGCAGCCGGTGGTGACCAATCCCGATGCGCGACTCAAAGCCGAAGCCCTGACCCGGGGCTGGCCCATTCTTCAATTGTTTGAACCTCAATGATCAAATCCCTCATCACCCGCTTTTGGCGCAAGGGCGCAAACAAAGACCCCAGCGTTGCGGATTGCATCGGCGTGAAACAGCACGGCATCCAGCTGGACTGGGTTGATCGTCACGCGATGGATGTGGTCAAGACGCTGCAAGACCGTGGCTTTGATGCGTTCATTGTGGGCGGTGCGGTGCGCGATTTGATCTTGGGGCTCAAGCCCAAGGATTTCGATGTGGCTACCAACGCCACGCCCGAGCAAGTGAAGTCGGCTTTTCGCCGTGCGTTCATCATTGGCAAGCGCTTTCGCATCGTGCACGTGGTGTTTGGTCGTGGCCGAGAACACGAGGTGATTGAGGTCACCACCTTCCGCGCCAACCTCTCGTCCGATCAAGCCCATCAGGTCAAGGGCAACGAGCGCACCAGCAAAAAAGATTTGCAACACCTCAGCCATGCGGTGGACGCCAGTGGCCGCTTGTTGCGCGACAACGTTTGGGGCGAACAACATGAAGATGCGGCACGGCGTGATTTCACCGTGAACGCCATGTATTACGACCCCATCTCGCAAGAGGTGATTGACTACCACGGGGGTTTTGCCGACGCCAAAAAGCGCATTCTGCGCATGATTGGCGACCCGGCCCAGCGCTACCGAGAAGACCCGGTTCGCATCGTGCGTGCGCTGCGTTTCAGCGCCAAGTTCCGGCACCTGAAATTCAAGCTCGATCCCGCGACGGCCAAACCGATGTCGGCCTTGTTGCCCTTGTTGGAGCAAGTGCCGCAAAGCCGGATGTTCGACGAAATGCTCAAGTTGCTGCAAACCGGCCATGCGCTGGCCAGCGTGCAAGTGCTCAAAGACTTGAACATGCACAAAGGGATTTACCCCTTGTTGGATGTGGTGGTGGAGCGCGCCGACATGCCTTTGGTGGCTGCAGCCCTGGCCGACACCGATCGGCGCGTGGCCGAGGGCAAGCCGGTGGCCCCCAGCTTTTTGCTGGCGTGTGTGCTGTGGTCGGATGTGGACACCTTGTGGCGCAAATACCGCAAAGACCAACCCCCGCAACCCGCGCTGATGTCTGCCATGGACGAGGTGTTTGAATGGCGAGTGGGCGATGTATCGGGCCGCGGCAAATTGGCCGCTGACATGCGAGAAATCTGGGCCATGCAGTCTCGCTTTGAGCGCCGCACGGCCAGTTCGTGCATGACCTTGGTGGCACAGCCTCGTTTCAGGGCTGGCTTTGACTTCATGCGTTTGCGGGTGCAAGCCGGTGAGGTGGCCGAGGATTTGGGACAGTGGTGGGAGACCTTCAGCCTGGCCTCCCCCGAGGACCAACAGGCCATGATTCAAACCATGCGTCAGCA
>JAYPFZ010000050.1:15055-17809 GCA_038126555.1 Betaproteobacteria bacterium | reverse complement strand
ATCAGTGGTTGGCATGAGCTTGTCCCAGGTTTTCGATGTGGCGCACTGGATGCGACCCGGCACCTTGCAGTTGCAGGGCTTGCCCCCCTTGAGCCTGTATGTGCATTTGCCATGGTGCCTCAAGAAATGCCCGTATTGCGACTTCAATTCGCACGCCTGGGCCGACCCGCAAGCCTTGCCCGCCAACGACTATGTGCAGGCCCTGCTGCTCGATTTGGAAGCCAGTTTGGGCTTGGTGTGGGGGCGGCCGGTTCACAGCGTGTTCTTGGGTGGCGGCACGCCCAGCTTGTTCAGCCCCGAGGCCATTGCCACATTGGTGTCGGGCATTCGGGCGCGATTGCCCCTGGTGCCCGATTGCGAAATCACCCTGGAGGCCAACCCAGGCACTTTCGAGCGCGACCGTTTTCGAGGGTTTCGCGAGGCGGGGATTAACCGCTTGTCGGTGGGGGTGCAAAGCTTCCAGCCCGAGCAACTGGAGCGACTGGGCCGCGTGCACACCGCAGACCAGGCCTTGGCCGCCTTGGAGGAGGCCGCCCAAGTGTTTGATCGATGGAACCTGGACCTGATGTATGCCTTGCCCCAGCAAACGCTGGCGCAACTGCAAGGCGAGTTGGCGCAGGTGGCGCGCCTGCAAGCGCCGCACGTGTCCATTTACCAGCTCACCTTGGAGCCCAACACCGTCTTTGCCAAATTCCCGCCCCAGGGCTTGCCCGACGAAGACTTGGCCTACGACATGCTCGATGAAATCATGCGCGCCTCGCAGGCCATGGGCCTGTCGCGCTATGAGGTGTCGGCCTTTGCGCGCCCCGGCCAGGTGTGTCGGCACAACCTCAACTACTGGCAATTTGGCGATTACCTGGGCATTGGCGCTGGCGCACACGGCAAGCTGAGCTTTGCGCACCGCGTGGTGCGACAAGTTCGGCATCGGGACCCCTTGCGCTACATGGCCAGCGCCCGCGAGGGGCAAGCCGTGGCCCAAGTGGAGGAGGTGGGGCGCCAAGCTTTGCCGTTCGAGTTCATGCTCAATGCCTTGCGCTTGGTCGATGGCTTTTCGCTGGCTTGGTTTGCCGAGCGAACGGGTTTGCCGGCCTCGGCATTGGAGCCTGGTTTGAGCCAAGCGCTGGAGGCCGAATGGCTGACCTTGGACGATGGTTGGTTGCGACCCACCCCCAAAGGCTTGGATTTTTTAAGCAACGTGCAGCAACTGTTTTTGTGAGCGAGGGAAGGGCGCTGGGTGAGGCCACTTTGCCCTTTAGAATGCGCATCGTTCAACAAGGAAGCGTGGCAGAGCGGTTGAATGCACCGGTCTTGAAAACCGGCAAGGGTTTACGCCCTTCGTGAGTTCGAATCTCACCGCTTCCGCCAGACACCCATACAAAACGCCCTTTGAGGGCGTTTTTTCGTTCACGCCGGCTGTTGCCATGTTGGCCACCGTGCCGCACGCCGAATGCACCCCTGGCAACATCAACCCCAGGCATCACCCTCAGGGCTTCACAGGGCCGATGCAATGCAGCGACATCGCGTTGCATCCGTCGCTGTTGATTCATCAAAGTTAAAGCTTCTTTTCGGCTCAGCACCCTGAGCTTTGCATGACCTTGCCATCCTGAACAGGCGTCCAGTTTTGGCGTTTTTATTGGGAGATGGTCATGAAAACAATCCGCATGGTGTTGATGTGCATGGGTTTGGCGTTTGTGTTTCAGTCGGCGCACGCCGCCAATTGGGTGGACGCCGAAGGCAAAACGGTGGTCGACGCCGAAGGCCAGCCCATCAAAGACGGCAGCGAGTAAAGCCAGCGGTCAGCCCAGCAAGTCTTGCAGCAAGCGGGCGACCACTTTGGTGGCGCGGCGCAGGTCGTTCAAGTCCAGTCGTTCGTCGGCACGTTTGGCGTGCGACTCGCGAACGGTGCGAGGGCCTGCGCCGTAAATCACGCCAGGTATGCCGCGTTCCACGTAAAGGCGCACATCGGTGTAGAGCGGGGTGCCCACCGCAGGGATGTCTTCGCCAAACACGGCCTTGCCGTGCTTTTGAATGCCTTCCACCAGGGGCGCGTTGCCGGCCAGGGGCACCATGGCACGCGCCAACAACAAGCGGCGAATGTCCACGTTCAACGACTGGCCACCGCGCGGTGGCGAGAAGCTGGCTGCCGCATCGGCAATGGTTTGGCGGATGCTGGCTTCCACTTGCTCGGGGTTCTCTTCGGGGATCATGCGGCGATCGAGTTTGAACACCACTTTGCCCGGCACCACGTTGGTGTTGGTGCCGCCCGAAATCCAGCCCACGTTCAGGTAGGGGTGGGTGATGCCCGGAACCTTGGAGTGAACCTTCAGGTATTGGGCATTCAAGGCGTGCAGGGCTTGCAGGATGTGCAGGGCGCCTTGCAGGGCGTCGGTGCCCGAATCGGGAATGGCCGCATGGGCCATCTCGCCTTGCACCGTCACTTCCATTTGCAAGCAACCGTTGTGCGCGGTGACCACCTCGTAGCTGAAGCCCGCTGCCACCATCAAGTCGGGGCGGGTGAGGCCTTGCGCCAAGAGCCAGCCGGGGCCCATCTCGCCGCCAAACTCTTCGTCGTAGGTGAAGTGCAATTCCAACTGGCCCTTGAGGGCATGGCCAGCCTGGGCATTCACGGCTTCGAGTGCGCGAGCGGCAAAGGTGAAGGTTGAGAAGTCACTTTTGCTCACAGCCGTGGCCCGCCCAAACATCTGGCCATCGACCACTTCGGCGCCATAGGGGTCGCGGGTCCAGCCTTCACCG
>JAYPFZ010000050.1:0-15045 GCA_038126555.1 Betaproteobacteria bacterium | reverse complement strand
CCGGGTGGCACCACATCGCCATGGGCGTTCAGTGCAATCGTGGGGCCGTCGCCATAGGGGCGGCGCACGATCAGGTTGGTGATGCTTTCCAAACCATAGGCTTTCACCTCGGCGGCTGGCACCGCGTGTTGCTCGGCCTCGAAGCCAAAGGTTTTGAGCAGCTCAGCGGTTTTCACCGCATGGGGGGCGTTGTTGCCCGGCGGGGTGTCGGTGGGCACGCGAACCAAGGCTTGCAAAAACTGAACCTGTTCATCGAAGTGGGCATCAATCCAGGCGTCGAGGGCGTCGTAAGTGGGTTTCATGATTCAACTTTCAAGTGATTGAGCACATGCATGAAGGCATCGATGGCCAGCTGCATGTCGTCGCTGGTGGTGCTCTCTAGGGGGTTGTGGCTGATGCCGCTGTTTTGGCCGCGCACAAACAACATGGCCTGGGGCATGATTTCGTGCAACTTCATGGCATCGTGGCCTGCGCCACTGGGTAGGCGGTGCACCGGCAAGCCCGTGGCGGCCACGGCTTGTTCCCAAAGCTGTTGCAAAGCGGGATCGCTGGGTGCGGCCGAGGCCCGCAGGGTTTCTTGCCACTCGAAGCGCAGGCCTCGGCGGTGGCAAATGGCTTGCAACTCGGCGTGCACATCAGCCAGCAAGGCGTCGCGCTGGGCGTTCACGGGGGCGCGCAAGTCCAGGCTGAATTCACACGCGCCGGGCACCACGTTGATGGAGCCATTGGGCACCTGGAGCTGGCCCACGGTGCCCACGGAGTCGCCGTCTTGCGCCGCACGGCGCTCGACATACAAGGCCAGTTCGGCCACAGCCGTGGCCGCATCGCGACGCCGGTCCATGGGGGTGGTGCCTGCATGTGAAGCCATGCCCAGCACGCGACCCATCACCCGAACGCTGCCGTTGATGGAGGTCACCACGCCCAAAGGCAAGTCAAGCTCGTTGAGCACGGGGCCTTGTTCAATGTGCACTTCAATGAAGCCTGCGTAGTCGTTGGGGTCGCGCCGGATGCGGTCAATGCGCTCGGGCCGCAAACCGGCGGCGCGCATGGCTTGGCTCAGGGTGATGCCTTGGGCATCGGTTTGCTGGAGCCATTCGGGGTTGAAGTCGCCGGTTAGGGCGCTCGACCCCATGAAGGTGGCGCGGTAGCGTTGGCCTTCTTCTTCTGCAAAGGCCACCACCTCCAGCCCAAAGGGCAGGCGTCGGCCTGCGCGGGCCAGTTCGCGCACGCAAGCCATGGGCACCAGAATGCCCAAGCGGCCATCGTATTTGCCGCCGTTGCGCACCGTGTCGTAGTGGCTGCCGGTGAGCAAGGTCTTGGCACCCGGCGTTGCGGGCAAATAGCGCCCAACCACATTGCCCACGTCGTCGATGTGGACCTCGTCAAACCCGCAGGCTTGCATGCCCAGCTTCAGGGTTTGGGCGCAGCGCTGGTGGGCCTCGGTGAGGTAGGTGACGGTGAGTTCGCCCCGTTCCCGGTAGCCCTCGTCACTGAATTGGGCCAGCCACTCGTGCCAATCCCACACTTCATGGCCCAGCTCAGGGTTCAGGCCCAGCTTGTCGTTGAGGCGAATCTCAACGATGCGGTGAATGTTGCGAATGCATTCTTCGAGTTCGAAATCGGCGGGGTTGTGCAAGCGCCGCTCGAAGGCTTCGATGATTTGTTCCCGGCTCAAACCCAAGCCGCGTGGGCCGCGAACGGCCAAGATGAACGGCCAGCCAAACTTGGCGTTGTAGGCGGCATTGAGGGACTGAATCTGGGCAAATTGTTCGGGGGTGCAATGGGTCAGGCCCGCACGGCTTTGCTCGTCGGTGGATTCGGCGGTGAGGGTTTTGCTGACCATGGCCTTGCCAGCCAACTCCGGGTGAGCCCGAATCAGGTCCACTTTGGCTTGGCGCCCGGCTTGGTTCAAGACTTGAACCATGGCGTGCTTGAGGCTGGCTGCGGTGGCGAAGGGGCGCTGGCTCAGGGCACGCTCGGCAATCCAGTCGGAGTGTTCGTAAAGGCCGCTGAGTTGCGCAGCGGCTTGGGCCAGTGGCCAGGTGTTGATGTCGGCTAGCGAAAGGGGCATGGGGGCTCCAGTGGGCAATGCTCAGGCTTGGGCTGCATCGCCGGGGTAGGGGTGAGTGGCTCGCCAATGGCGAGCGATGTCGATGCGTCGGGTGACCCACACGCGGTCGTGTCGGGCCAGGTGATCCAAAAAGCGTTGCAAGGCCACGATGCGGCCAGGCCGACCCAGCAATCGACAGTGCATGCCCACGCTCATCATGCGGGGGGTTTCGTCGCCCTCGGCCCACAAGGCGTCGAAGGTGTCGCGCAAATAAATGAAAAAGTCGTCGGCCTGCGAATACCCTTGGGGCAAGGAAAACCGCATGTCGTTGCAATCCAGGGTGTAGGGCACGATGAGGTGCGGCTGGTCTTGGCCTTGGCTGTTGCGCACCTTCATCCAGAAGGGCAGGTCGTCGCCGTAATAGTCGCTGTCGTATTCAAAGCCGCCGTGGTCCACCACCAAGCGGCGGGTGTTGGGGCTGTCGCGGCCCGTATACCAACCCGCGCCATGGATGCTGTTGCCATGGGTGGTGCCGGTGAGTTGCTCGATGATGCGAACGCCGCGCTCCAAGTGGTCGCGCTCGGTGGCTTCATCGAGGTTTTGGTAGTGAATCCAACGCCAGCCGTGGCAGGCGATTTCGTGTCCCAGCTCCACAAAGGCGGCGGTGAGCTCGGGGTGGCGCTCCAGCGCCATCGATACGCCAAACACCGTCAGCGGCAATTGGCGTTTTTCAAACTCGCGCAAGATGCGCCAAACCCCAACGCGTGAGCCGTATTCGTAAATGCCTTCCATGCTCAGGTGGCGATCCGGGTAGCTGGCCGGGTTGAACATTTCGCTCAGGAATTGCTCGCTGCCTGCATCGCCATGCAACACGGCGTTTTCGCCGCCTTCCTCGTAATTGAGCACAAACTGAACGGCCACGCGGGCGCGTCCGGGCCATTGGGCTTGGGGCACATGGCGGCCATAGCCCACCAAATCCCGAGGGTAGGGGCGGGTGGTGTCGTAGAGGGACATGAGGGCTCCTGGTGTGGGGGTCAAGACAGCGCCATGGCGATGTCGTTGCTGGGCAGTTTGCGGTCCAAGGCCAGATTGGCCACCACGTTGTGCAAATGCTCGTCCATGAGTCGCACGGCCAAGGCTTCGTCGCGGCGGGCCAGCGCGTCCAAAATGGCTTCGTGCTCGTGCACCGAATGCTCTGCAGCCGGCGCGGTCTGATACATGAGGGTGATGAGGGCGCAGCGAGAAATCAATTCGCCCAGCACTTGGGCCAACACGGCGTTGCCCAGCAGTTGGGCCATCACCACGTGAAAGTCGCCCAGTAAGTCGGTGCGGCTGGGCACATCGTTGCGCGCCACGGCTTGCACTTCTTCTTGCACATGCGCACGCAAGGCGGCCACGTGCGCATCGGTGGCCTCGCGCACGAATTGGCGGGTCATTTCCACCTCGATCATGCGGCGCACGCCAAACACTTGGCGCGCTTCTTCGGAAGAGGGCGTGGCCACAAAGGCGCCGCGGGCGGGCTCCATGCGGATGAGTCGTTTTTGCACCAGTTGAAACAAGGCTTGGCGGATCAGGGTGCGTGAGACCCCAAAGTGGTCAGCCAACTTTTGCTCGGCCAGTTTGGTGCCGGGGTGTAGCCGATGCTCGACGATGGCCTTGGTCAGGGCGTCGACGATGGTTTTGGTGCTGGTGGAAGGGGCGTCCATGTTGGGGGCGGATTGAATCCAAACCATTGGTGACAAAAATTGTATACACTTTTGGTGTCTGTGGGCATCCCCCACGCCGATTCACACACCAAGGAATGAGCCCATGGGCCTGAGCACACACGTTTTGGACACCATGCACGGCTGCCCGGCCGCTGGCATGACCGTTTCCCTCTACACCACCCAAGGCGAAAGCGCCCAACTGGTGAAAACCTTCGCCTTGAATGCCGATGGCCGCAACCCCGAGGGTCCCCTTTACGACAACGACAGCCTCAAAACCGGAACCTATCGTTTGGTTTTTGATGTCAGTTCCTACTTCAAAGCCCGGGGCGTGAGCTTGCCCGAGCCCAATTTCCTCAACCGCGTGGCCTTGGATTTCGGGGTGGCCCATGCCGATCAGCATTACCACGTGCCCCTTTTGGTAAGTCCTTGGAGTTACTCGACGTATCGGGGTTCCTGAGGAAGACGGGGGCAGGGCTGCCCCATAAAATGCGGGTTCATTTCCCGCACAAGCAAGCCCATGACCCAAGTCACCAACACGGTTCGCTTTGTGCTCGACGGACAAATCGTCGAAGCACAAGGTGAACGCCGAACCACCACCGTCCTCGATTATTTGCGTGAGCAACTGCACCGCACCGGCACCAAAGAAGGTTGCGCGGAAGGCGATTGCGGGGCCTGCGTGATCATGGTGGGGGAGCTCAACGCCAGCGGCACCGCCATCGACTACGTGCCCGTCAACAGCTGCATTCAGTTGCTGCCCTCGCTCGATGGCAAATCCATCAAAACCGTCGAGAGCCTGCGTCGCGCCGACGGCAGCTTGCACCCCATGCAAGAGGCCATGGTCGACTGCCACGGTTCCCAGTGCGGCTTTTGCACCCCCGGCATCGTCATGAGCCTGGTCAATTTGGTGCAAATCACGCCCCAGCCCACTCGCCAACAAATCAACGATTCGCTCTCGGGCAATTTGTGCCGTTGCACGGGCTACAAGCCCATCGTGGATGCCGCCCAGAAGGCGTGTTCCAAGACCCAAGCCCTCAAGCTCGACGATGCCCAAGACGTGGCCTTGCTGAAAACCATTGCCCGTTCCACCAAGCCCACCGTGGGCCTCGATGGCGACTTGATCTTGCAACCGGTGGTGCGCACCCGCAAAGGCAACGAGTTCGTTTCGCCCGCCACGATTGCCGAGGTGGCCGATTACCTGGCCAAGCGCCCCGAGACCACGCTCTTGGCTGGCAGCACCGAAATTGGCTTGCAGGTGAACAAGCAGTTCACCCGGCCCGAGCACATCATGTATTTGGGCAATGTGCGCGAGTTGCGCCAAGTGCAAGACCAAGGCAAGGCCTGGCGCATTGGCGCCATGGTGTCGCTCACCGAGGTGCAAGCCTTGGTGCAAACCGCTTACCCCGATTTCGCCGAAGTGCTGCGTCGCTTTGGTTCGCCACCCATTCGCTCCACCGCCACCTTGGCGGGCAACATCGCCAACGGCTCGCCCATTGGCGACTCCATGCCTTGCCTGATGGCCTTGGGCGCCCAACTCGAATTGCGCCATGGCGACAAAACGCGGGTGGTGGCGCTCGACGCCTTCTACACCGGTCAAAAGCAAAACGTCCTCAAGCCGGGCGAATTCATCGAGGCCGTTGTGTTGCCCAAGCCCCAGTCGGGGCAGGTGTTCCGGGCCCACAAAGTGTCCAAGCGCTTCGAGCAAGACATTTCGGCCACGTGTGCGGCCATCAGCTACACCAGTGTCGACGGCAAGCTCAAAGGGGTTCGCTTGGCCTTCAATGGTCTGGCGCCGTCGCCTTGCCGGGCTCCGCAAATTGAAGCCGTGCTGGAGGGCAAAGCGCCCGCCGACGTGCAAGCCAGCGACATTGACGCAGCCATTGCCAAGAGCTTCAAGGCGCGCGACGGTTTGCGCGCCACTTGGGCTTACCGCTCGTTGGTGTCTCGCAATTTGGTGTTGTCGTTTGTTCAGTCCCAGGACGAGGAGGCCTTGTCATGAATGCACCCCAAGCTTTGAACGAGTTGCTGCCCTCGGGCATGCAAGGTCAATCCATCATTCACGAATCCGCCGCGCTGCACGTGACCGGCGAGGCCACCTACACCGACGACATCCCCGAAGTGCGTGGCACTTTGTATGCCGCCCTGATCAAGTCCCCCGTGGCCCATGGCGAGCTCATCGGTGAAGGCATCGACCGCGCGGCCATCCTGGCCATGCACGGTGTGGTGGCGGTGTTCACGGCCAAAGACATTCCCGGCGAAAACAACTGCGGCCCCATCGTGCACGATGACCCCTTCCTGGCCGATGGTAAGGTGGAGTTTGTGGGGCAGGCGGTGGCTGTGGTGGTGGCGCGCGAAATGCTCTACGCCCGCGAGGCGGCCGCCCGAGCCCAAGTGCAGGTCAAGGCCCTCAAGCCCATCCTCACCATCGAAGAAGCCATGGCGGCCAACAGCTTTGTCATGCCCGCCAAAGGCATCGTGCGCGGCGACGCCGCACAAGCCATTGCCCAAGCGCCGCATCGCCTCAAAGGCAGTGTGCGTTCGGGTCAGCAAGAGCAGTTTTACCTGGAAGGGCAAATCACCTATGCCGTGCCCCGTGAAGACGGTCAGCTCACGCTGTATTGCTCCACCCAGCACCCCGATGGCAACCAGCGCGAAGCCGCTGCGGCCCTGAACCTCACCACCAACGACGTTGAAGTCATTTGCCGTCGCATGGGCGGTGGCTTTGGTGGCAAAGAGGGCAACGCCAGCATCTTCAGCCAAAGCGCTGCCTTGGCCGCGCACAAGCTCAAGCGCCCCGTGAAGTTGCGCGTCAACCGCGACGACGACATGACCATCACCGGCAAGCGCCACGACTTCAAAATCGATTACGAAGTGGGCTTTGACGACAACGGCCGTTTGCTGGGCGCGGACATCACCCTCATGTCACGCTGCGGTTACAGCACCGATTACTCCGGACCCGTGAACGACCGGGCCTGTTTGCACATCGACAACTGCTATCACATCCCCCACCTCAAGCTGGTGAGCCACCGCTGCAAAACCAACACCCAAAGCGCCACCGCTTTCCGTGGTTTTGGTGGCCCCCAGGGCATGTTTGGCATCGAAACGGTGTTGGCCGAGATTGCCGCCACGTTGGGCAAAGACGAATTGGACGTGCGTCGCATCAACCTCTACCAAGACCCCAAGGTGAGCGGTCAAGACGACACCATGACCACGCAATACAACCAGCGCATCGAAGACTGGGTGGGCGATCAGGTCATCGATCAAGTGGCTGCACAAGCCAACTACGAGCAACGTCGTCAAGCCGTTGAGGCCTTCAACGCGCGCAACACGCGCAAAAAACGCGGCCTGGCGCTGGTGCCTTTGAAATTCGGCATCAGCTTCACCGCCACCCACCTCAACCAAGGGGGCGCTTTGCTGGTCATCTACATGGATGGCTCGGTGAGCGTGAACCACGGCGGCACCGAAATGGGCCAAGGCTTGAACACCAAGATGGCCCAAGTGGCCGCCGACGGTTTGGGCATCAGCGTGGACAAGGTGCGCGTGACCGCCACCGACTCACAAAAAGTGCCCAACGCTTCGGCCACCTCGGCATCGAGTGGCGCCGACATCAACGGCGCGGCCATCATGAATGCCACGGCTCAAATGCGCGAGCGTCTGGCGCCTGTGGCCGCACGCCTGTTGCAGTGCAAACCCGAAGAGGTGCAGTTTGCCAACAACGCGGCCCACGGTGGTGGCCGCTCGGTGGATTGGTCCGACCTCACCAAGCAGGCTTGGCTGGATCGCGTGGGTTTGTCGGTCACGGGCTTTTACATGACGCCTGAAATCAAATACGACTTCACCACGCTCAATGGCCGTGCGTTTTATTACTACTGCTACGGTGCTTCAGTCACCGAGGTGGAAATCGACACCCTCACCGGTGAGTGGTGGCTCAAGGCCGTGGACATCGTGCACGACGCTGGCAAGAGCATCAACCCCGCCATCGACAAAGGCCAGATTGAAGGGGCCTACGTTCAAGGCATGGGCTGGCTCACCATGGAAGAGTGCATCTGGAACGACCAGGGCAAACTGCTGACCCATGGCCCATCCACCTACAAAATCCCGGTGGCTGGCGATGTGCCCGAGCACTTTGAAGTCACCCTGTTTGATGGCTGCAACCTCAAGCCCACGCCCTATCAAAGCAAAGCGGTGGGCGAGCCGCCGTTGATGCTGGCGCTCTCGAGCTTTTTTGCTTTGCGCGATGCCGTGGGGGCTGCGGTGGATCGTCGGGCCGTGGTGCACATGGATGCACCCGCCACGCCCGAGCGCATCCTCATGGCCATTGAGCGGGCCAAAGCGGCAGCCTGAGGGCTGCCTCAGTCTTGGCCCAGGCTCAGGCTGTCGAGCTGAAACTTCCCGCTGCGGTCCCACAGCCAGGTTTGCAGGTAAGTGGTTTGCGTGGCAAAGCGGGGCGCGGGGTAGGGCTGGGCTGAATCAATCATTTGCTCAATGGCGCTCACCACCTCGGGCACGTGGTGCGGCGCGCGGATCCATTCGCGCTTGACCACGCGGCCTTGGTCGTTGATGGTCACCTCAATCACCCCAACGCCCTTGAGCAAGGGGGCCAGTCGGCCCGAATGCACCTGGTCCTGGTAGCGTTCATACAAGTAGCGCGCCATCTCCAGGCGGTAAGCAAACGGGTCGTTGGCTTTCGCCAGCGGAATCTCGGGTTTGGGGGCTGGCGCTGGTTTGGGCGGTGGCGGTGGCGGTGGCTTCGGTGGCGGCGGCGTGGTGCAACCGGCCACCCACAAGGTCAAGCTTGCCATCAACCACAGCCCAGCTCGGCGAAACGACAACAAGCGACAATTCATCATTCAGACAACCCGGCCGAGCAAGCGGCTCACACTGATTCAACCATGCATCATGCCTCGACCTCCCTGAACGATGAGTGCGCACAAACCCTGATTCAAGCGGTGGCGCAGGGCGAGGACTGGGTGTTGGTTCAGGTGATCGAGGCCAAGGGCTCGGTGCCGCGCTGGCCAGGTGCATGGATGGCCGTTTCGGCCACGGGCTTGCTGGGCACCATTGGCGGGGGGCACCTGGAGTGGGAAGCCATGGCGATGGCGCGCCAAGGCCTGGCTGGGCATGCCATGCCCACCCAACACCGTTTTGCCTTGGGCCCGAGTTTGGGCCAATGCTGCGGTGGGGTGGTGGTCGTGCAGTTCGAGCGCTTGACGGCCGCTCAAGCCCCCGATTTGCCCCAACGCTTGCTGGAGCCGCGCCGCCCGCTGGCCCTCTTTGGCGGTGGGCATGTGGGGCGTGCTTTGGTGTCGGTGCTGGCCCCCTTGCCTTATCGGGTGTTGTGGGTCGACAGCCGCGATGAGATTTTTCCGGCCAGCTTGCCCGAGCACATTCACACCGAACACTCCGATCCGGTGCAAGCCAGCGTGGCAGATTTAGCGCCAGGCAGCGGGGTGTTGATCATGAGTTTCAGCCACGCCGAGGACCTCGACATCGTGGCCGAATGCCTGCGGCGCCAGCGCACGCAAGGCGATTTGCCCTTCATTGGCCTCATTGGCAGCCAAACCAAATGGGCGACGTTTCGCCACCGCTTGCAAGCCCGAGGCTTTTCCGAAGCGGAGCTGTCAGGGGTGACGTGTCCCATCGGGTTGCCTGGCATTGTGGGCAAGCAACCCGAGGTCATTGCCGTGGCGGTGGCGGCTCAGTTGCTCACCACCTTCAGCCCCGTTCAGGCATCGCCCCACACCGCTTGAGCGGTTTCGATGACCAAACGCAGTTTGTTGCGTTGGTCTTCCACGGCGATGTTGTTGCCGTGCACGGTGCTGGAAAAGCCGCATTGGGGCGACAAAGCCAGCTGCTCCAAGGGGGCGTAACGGGCGGCTTCGTCGATGCGACGCTTGAGGGTGTCTGCGCTTTCGAGTTCGCCAAACTTGGTGGTCACCAGACCCAGCACCACGAGCTTGCCTTTGGGCAAAAAGCGCAAGGGGCGGAAGTCGCCGCTGCGGTCATCGTCGTATTCCAGGAAGTAGGCATCGATGTCCATCTCCGACAGCAAGGCCTCGGCCACGGGCTCGTAGTTGCCTTGGGCTGCATGGGTGGACTTGAAGTTGCCGCGACACAAGTGCATGGCCAAGGTCATGCCAGCGGGCTTTTGCGCCACCACTTTGTTTACAAACTGGGCATAGCGGTGGGGCAACTCATTGGGGTCGTCGCCACGCTGGCGAGCGGCCTCGCGCATTTTTTCGTCACAGAGGTAAGCCAGGTTGGTGTCGTCCATTTGCACGTAGGTGCAACCAGCGGCCGCCAAGGCGCGCAGCTCATCGCCATAGGCTTTGGCCACGTCGTCGTAGAACGCGGGATCGAGCTCGGGATAGGCTTCACGGCTGATGCCGGCGCGCCCGCCACGGAAATGCAGCATGGTGGGTGAGGGGATGGTGACCTTGGGGGTGCAACCGCTTTTCACCTGAGACTTCAGGTATTCGAAGTCGGCCAGCTGAATGTTTTTCACGTGCTGGACCTTGCCGTTGACGCTGATGACGGGCGGGGCCAGCTTGGTGGTGCCATCGGGCATTTGCACCGCCACCGGGATTTCGGTTTTCACGCCACCGAGTTGCTCCAAAAAGTCGATGTGGAAGTAGGTGCGTCGAAACTCGCCATCGGTGATGCTCTTGAGGCCCACGTCCTGCTGAAACTTCACGATCTCGGCAATGGCCTTGTCTTCCACTTCACGCAAGGCTTCGGCACTGAGCTGGCCTTGGGCATGTTGCTCGCGGGCTTCGAGCAAATAGGCGGGGCGCAAAAAGCTGCCCACGTGGTCGTAGCGGGCGGGAAGATGAGGCACGGTCATGAGCGTCTCCAAGTGAGTGGGGGTGGGCGACAACCCGATGCGGGTGTCGACTGAGTGAAAGTCTACACAGTTCGACAGTGAGGCTAGCGGCTATCCTGTCGGGCCCGTGCGAGCATCACGATCGCCGGATGCATCAACAAAGGATACGACATGAAAGCACAGCGTTTGGGTTGGGTGGGGTTTGGCGAAGTGGGGCAAATCTTTGCCCAGGGCCTGCAAGGCCAGGTGTCGTCCATGGCGATGTGGGACATTGCGCTCAATGGCCCGCCCAGCCGCGCCAACGCCCTGCGCGAGCGCGCTCAAGCGCTGGGCATGACGGTGTGCGAAAGCGCCACTGAATTGGCGCAAATGAGCGACGGGATCATTTCGGCGGTCACAGCCTCCAACACCTTGCAAGTGGCCCAGGAACTGTCGGCCCAAGCCCTGAATGGCGCTTGGGTGCTCGACTTGAACTCGGCATCACCCGGCACCAAGCAAGCCTGCGAGCGCAGCATTCGAGCCGCCGGTGGCGTGTATGTGGAAGCGGGGGTCATGACCTCGGTGCCCCCTTATGGCATTCGCGTGCCCATGTTGCTGGGTGGCGCCCAAGCCGCCGAGTTGGCACAACTGCTCAACCAATGGGGCTGTGATGCCAAGGCCATTGCCACCGAGGTGGGGGTGGCCAGCGCCACCAAAATGTCGCGTTCCATCATGATCAAAGGCTTGGAGGCGCTGGTCATCGAGTCCTTCACCACGGCACGTGCCTACGGCGTGGAAGACCGCATGCTGGCCACCTTGGCGGAGACCTTTCCGCAAATCGATTGGCCCAAACAAGGCGCTTATTTCTTCAGTCGGGTGGCCCAGCATGGCAAACGTCGGGCCGAGGAAATGCGTGAATCGGCCCGCACCGTGGCCGAAACCGGGGTCGAACCCCTGATGACCCAAGCCATTGCGCCCAAGCACGATTGGATCGCGCAGTTGGCCCGCGATGGCGTGTTCGACGACGTGGGCCCGCAATCGCCTTGGCAAGACTGGGCCGACGCCCTGATCCGAAAAACGGGCGGCAAGTGATGCCCTTGGAACTGTCGGCCTCGGCGGTTTGGGCCTATGTGGCCTTTGCCGCACTGGGGGCCTGTGTGGGCAGTTTCGTGGGGGTGCTGGCGCCGACTTGGTCGGCCCAGTTGTTGGGCCAACCGGGTCACACCTGGGCGGCGGGGCTGTGGCGGCGTTCAGCTTGTTCGCATTGCCAGCAGGTGCTGCGCCCTTGGCACCTGGTGCCCTTGCTCAGCTATGTGGGCTTGCGCGGGCGCTGTGCGCATTGCGCGGCGCCCATTCCTCGGCGCGACTTTGCCGTGGAGGTGCTGTTCGCGCTGGCTTGGGTCAGCATGCTGTGGCGTTGGGGTTGGGGTTGGCCAGCCCTGGCGTGGTCGCTGTGGGTGAGCGTGTTGTTGCTCATGGCCTGGATTGACGGGGAAACCTATTGGCTGCCCGATGTGCTCACCCTGGGCCTGATGGCGGTGGGGCTGGTCGCCGCGACCGGGTGGGGCTGGCCTGTGCCGGGGCTGGCGTCTTGGGCGGGCGCGGCCTTGGGTTACGGGTTGTTGTGGGTCGTGGCGTGGAGCTATCGGCGTTGGCGAGGCCGAGAAGGCTTGGGCATGGGCGATGCCAAGTTGTTGGGCGCCTTGGGGGCGTGGCTGGGGCCTTGGGCATTGCCCAGCCTCTTGTGGTTGGCGGCGGTTTTGGGTTTGGTTTGGGGCTTGGCTTGGCGCTGGTCGGGCAAAAGCCGCGCGGATGGCGCCTTTCCGTTTGGGCCCGCTTTGGTCTTGGCGGGCTGGGCCTTGGTGTTGTGGCCCCAACTGGCGCGGCCTTTGGGGGGTGAGCCCTAGGCGTTTTGGCCCATGCGCGCTTGCACCAGATCGCGAATCAGGGTCATGCTGGCTTGCTGCAACGGGGTGTTGATGCGGCTGCGACTCACGGCTTGCCACAAGGTGATGTTCAAACCCGTGCCTTGGCGCGACTGAACCTGCCGCACGCGATAGGCAGAGGGCCGAATCGAATTGGCCACGGCATTGCGCGTGAGCACGGCATGGCCAGCACCCTCGGCGACGAGGTCCAAAATGGCCGCGACGCCATCGATTTCCATGGCAATGTGGGCTTCCAGTCCCAAGGCCATGAGCTCCGATTCCACCTTCATGCGAATGGCATTGGGGCGGCTGGGAATGATCAGGGGCAGCTGGGCCAAGGCCGGGCCAGCAATGGGGCCGGGCGGCGGGTCCTCGGCCAAGCCTGCGGGCCTGGCCTGCACCAGCACCAAGGCTTCATCGAGCAAGGCCGTGGCCATCACGTCATCTGAGGATGGGGCTTGGTAAAGCAGGGCCACATCCAATCGCCCTTGGAGCAGGCCCTCTTGAAGGGCCAGGCTCAAATCTTCGCGAATGGTCAGTTGAACCCCAGGCATTTGGGTGCGAAACGCGCGGGTGATGGGCACCGTCAGCACCCGCGCCACGCTGGGGGGCAGGCCCAAGGCCACCGAGCCGGTGTGGCCGTCTCGCAATTGGTGCAGGTCTTCATGGGCCCTGGCCACCTGGTGCAAGATGCCTCGCGCATGGCCCAACAAACGCTTGCCCGCTTCACTGGGCACCGCCCCTCGGCCATTGCGAATCAACAGGCTTTGTCGAAGCTCCAATTCCAAGGCCCGCACCAAACGGCTCAAGGCCGGTTGGGCCATCCCCAATTGCTGGGCGGCCCGGGTGAAACTGCCCATTTCTGCCACACTGACAAAGGCTTGAAGCTGTTTGAAGTCCATGGCTAGCTATGCAATAAATGAATAACTGATAGTGGGTTATGCGGATTTATGAGTCTAGCAGGATTGGTCACAATGACGCCATGAGCCCTTTGACCTTTGCCGATCAGCCCTTGCAGGGTTTGTCTTCCATGGCCACCAAGGCCTTGCTGCATGACCTGACCCAAGCCTTCACCGCGCACAGCGGCATGGCCGTGAAAGTCGAGTCCACGGGCGGGGTGGATGCCGCCAAGCGCGTGGCAGCAGGCGAGGCCATCGACTTGGTGTTGATTGCTTCCGATGCCATTGATCGCTTGATGGCGGCCCAGCAGGTGTTGCCCAACTCCCGCGTCGACTGGGTGCAGTCCGACATCGCCATGGCGGTGCGCGACGGCGACCCCGCGCCCGCCATTCACGACGAAGCCAGCCTGAAGGCGGCGGTGGCGGCGGCGCGGAGCCTGGGCTATTCCACCGGGCCCAGCGGCGCCTATTTGGAGCAGTTGTTCGAACGCTGGGGCCTCACCGAGGTGGTGCGCGCCAAATTGGTGGTGCCACCGCCCGGCGTGCCCGTGGGTGCCCTCATCGCGCAAGGCGAGGTGGCGCTGGGCTTTCAGCAGCGCAGCGAACTGGTGAACCTCCCGGGGCTTCAGGTGTTGGGCGATTTGCCCAGCGACGTGGCCTACACCACCACCTTTTCATCGGCACTGGGTTTGCACTTGGCGCAAGACCCCCAGCGCCTGGCCGCAGTGCAGGCCTGGCAAACCTTTTTGGCCTCCGAGGCCACGGCCTCAGCCAAGCAGCGCCACGGCATGCGCGCACTGGCTTGAGGCTTTTCCTTCTTCGATTCATCAGGAGCAAGCATGTCCCTCATCATTGACGTTCACGGTCACTACACCACCGCCCCGGCGGCTTTGGAAGCATGGCGCAATGCCCAAGTGGCTGGCATCAAAGACCCCACGCAAAAGCCCCGCGTGGCCGATTTGCGCATCAGCGACGACGACATTCGCGAAACCATCGTGAACAACCAATTGGCCAAGATGAAAGAGCGGGGCAGCGACATCACCCTGTTCTCACCCCGGGCCAGTTTCATGGCCCACCACATTGGCGACTTCGAGGTCTCCAGCACCTGGGCGGCCATTTGTAACGAGCTGTGTTATCGCGTTTCCACCTTGTTTCCCGAGCACTTCGTGCCCGTGGCCATGTTGCCGCAATCGCCAGGCGTCGATCCGCGCACGTGCATTCCCGAGCTCGAGAAATGCGTGAAGGAATACGGTTGTGTGGGCATCAACCTGAACCCCGACCCCTCGGGGGGGCACTGGACCAGCCCCTCGCTGACCGACCGCCATTGGTATCCCATTTACGAGAAGATGGTCGAATACGACATCCCCGCCATGATTCACGTGAGCACCAGCTGCAACGCTTGCTTTCACACCACCGGGGCGCACTACATCAACGCCGACACCACGGCAGTGATGCAGCTCATCCAAGGCGATTTGTTCAAAGACTTTCCCACCTTGAAGTTCCTCATTCCCCATGGCGGCGGCGCAGCCCCCTACCACTGGGGCCGTTACCGTGGCTTGGCCCAGGAACTGAAAAAGCCCTTGCTGAGCGAGCACCTGCTGAACAACGTCTTTTTCGACACCTGCGTCTATCACCAGCCCGGCATTGATTTGCTCAACACCGTCAT
>JAYPFZ010000049.1:16228-17955 GCA_038126555.1 Betaproteobacteria bacterium | reverse complement strand
GCCAACCAGCGTGCAGGCCGATGTGGCCGGGTGGGGCCGGGCATTGCCATTCGTTTGTATGACGAGAAGGACTTCACCGCACGCCCCCGATTCACCGATCCAGAAATTTTGCGCAGCTCGCTGGCCGGGGTGATCTTGCGCATGCACGCCTTGGGCTTGGGCCAAGTGGCGGCCTTCGACTTTTTGGAGCCCCCGCGGGGCAAGGCGATTGCCGATGGCCAGCAACTGCTGGTGGAGCTGGGCGCGCTCACCGAGGATTTGGCGCTCACCCCGTTGGGGCGCGAACTCTCTCGCCTGCCCTTGGACCCACGGGTGGGGCGCATGCTCTTGGCTGCGCGCGATCAGCAGGCCTTGCAAGAGGCCCTCATCATTGCCTCGGCCCTGTCGGTGCAAGACGTGCGTGACCGCCCCCCCGAGGCCCAGACGCAAGCCGACCAGGCGCATGCGAAGTTCAAAGACGACAAAAGCGAGTTCAGTGGTCATTTGCGGCTGTGGCAATGGCTGCACGAGGCGCGCGGCGGCCACGGCACGCACAAATTGTCGAACCGTCAATACGAGCAACTGCTGCGGCAAAACTACTTGCACGTGCGGCGGGTGCGCGAATGGCGTGATGTCTACAGCCAGTTGCACACCGTGGTGGCCGAGCACCGATGGCCCCTCAATGAACGACCTGCCAGCTACGAGCAACTGCACACGGCCTTGCTGGCGGGCATGTTGGGCAATGTGGGCTACAAGTTGGATGAGCAACCTCAAGGTGCCCCAGCGGCTGGGCAATATTTGGGCGCGCGCGGCATCAAGTTCTACCCCCACCCTGGCGCACACCTCACGAAAAAGCCGGGCAAGTGGGTGGTGTGTGCCGAATTGGTCGAGACAACCCGCTTGTTCGGTCGGGGTGTGGCCAACATCGAACCGCAATGGCTGGAGCGCGTGGGCGAACACCTGTTGCGACGCCAATTGCTGGACCCCCATTGGGAAAAACGCAGTGGCGATGTGATTGCCTTGGAGCGGGCCACCCTTTATGGCTTGGTGGTCTACAGCGGGCGCCGCACCTCATTGGCCAAGGCTGACCCCCGTGGCGCGCGCGAGCTGTTCATTCGCGAGGCCTTGGTGGCCGGAGATGTGGATGCCGACACCCTGAGCCGTTGGCATTTTTTGCGCGACAACCTCAAGCTGGTGGCCCAGGTCGAGCAGTTGGAGCACAAGTCTCGCCGCCAAGATGTGTTGGTGGACGAGTCGCTGATTCAGGCCTTTTACGACCAGCAGTTGCCAGACGAGGTGTGCAATGTGCGAACGCTGGACGCTTGGTGGAAGAACGAGTCCAAGCGCGACCCCAAACGCTTGCACTTGAGCCGCGATGAGCTCATGCGGCACACGGCGGCTGGCATCACCACCGAAGCGTTCCCTCCCACCCTCAAGCTGGGCGGTGTGGACTGCAAAACCGAATACCTGCACGAGCCCGGCGATGCGAAAGACGGCGTCACGGTGAGCGTGCCCTTGTTTGTGCTCAACCAAGTCAGCGAAGAACGGCTGGAGTGGTTGGTGCCTGGCCTGTTGACCCCCAAGATTCAAGCCTTGCTCAAAAGCTTGCCCCAAAAGCCACGTGCCCGCTTGGTGCCCTTGCCAGACACCGCGCTCAAGATGGCCGAGGCTTTGTCTGCGCCGGAGGTGTTCGGCGGTGGCTCCTTGGTCGACGCCCTGATTCGCCAGGTGAAATCGCACACCCAGCT
>JAYPFZ010000049.1:0-16218 GCA_038126555.1 Betaproteobacteria bacterium | reverse complement strand
GGCCCGGTTGGTGCCCTTGCCCGATGCGGCCCATCAATTGGCCCAAGCGTTGACAGCACCCGAGGTGTTTGCCCAGGGCTCGCTCATGGCCGCATTGCTGGAGCGCGTGCGCCACAAGACCCAACTCGACGTCAAGCGCAGCGATTTCAAACTCGACATGGTGGCGCCCCATTTGTTCATGAACGTTCGGGTGGTCGATGAGCACGGCCGACAGCTCGGCATGGGGCGCAACTTGGGGGCCCTGAAGGCGGAGTGGGGCGGCAAGGCCCGTGGTGCCTTTCAGGCCTTGGCCCAGCTCAAAGGCTTGGGGGCGGTGGGCGAGGCCGCACCCAGTGAGCCGAGCCGCGCGACCGCAGCGCCCGCTGAAACCCGCTCCAACGCTGGCAGTCCAAGTTCAGCCCCCGCCCAGACGCCAGCCAGCGCAGTGGCCGCCGAGCAGCGCTTCACCCAATGGACTTTTGGCGAGTTGCCCGAATTGATGGAAATTCGCAAAGGCAACCAAACCCTGATTGGCTTTCCCGCTTTGGTGGATGTGGGCAACGCCGTCACCCTCGAGGTGTTTGATGAGCCCGAACTGGCAGCGGCCAAGCATCGGGTGGGCTTGCGGCGCTTGGTGGCCTTGCAGATTCGCGATGCCCTGAAATACCTGGACAAAAACATCCCCGACTTGCAAAAAATGGCCGTGGCCTACATGCCCTTGGGCACGGAGTCAGAGCTCAAGCAGCACATCCTGGACGTCGCTGTGGACCGCGCCTTTTTGCAAGACCCGTGGCCCAGCTCGCAGGCGACGTTTGAATTGCGGGTGCAAGAAGGCCGCAGCCGCCTGACCCTGATTGCCAACGAGGTCGCCCGCACCTGTGGCGGGGTGTTGGCGGAATTCGCCACCGCCAGCCGCAAGATCAAAGACACCAAAAATGCCCCAGACGCCACGGCCGATGCGGCCCAGCAACTGCAACGCTTGCTGCCCCCCCGCTTTGTGGCCGACACCCCGTGGGCGCAATTGCAGCACCTGCCACGCTACCTCAAGGCCATCACTTTGCGCCTGGAGAAGTGGCGAGCCGACCCCGCCCGAGACGCCCAGCGCTTGGCCGAGCTCAAGCCCTTGGAGCAACGGTTTTGGCGCTTGGTGGCCGAGCGCAAGGGGGCGCAAGACACCCGCTTGCAAGAATTTCGATGGCTGCTGGAGGAGTTGCGGGTGAGTCTGTTTGCGCAAGAGCTGCGCACGCCGCAGCCCGTGAGCGTCAAGCGGCTGGAAAAAGCCTGGGCGCAGCTGATGCACTGAGCATGGCCGGGCTGAACCGAGGTGTCTGACAGGGTTTTGTCTTGGGATTACAGTTTGGCCTCTGTTACCCCCACGAGGCTTTGCATTGGTATGCGCAACCTGAACTCAGACAACATCACCCAGGCCGTCATTGACAGCTTCGCCCAAACGGAAAACCCCCGCCTCAAGGAGATCCTCACCAGCCTGGTGACCCATTTGCACGGCTTTGCCCGTGACGTGAAGCTCACCGAGGCCGAATGGTTTCAGGCCATCGATTTCATCACCCGTTGTGGGCACATCACCGACGACAAGCGCCAGGAATTCATTTTGTTGTCCGATGTGTTGGGTTTGTCCATGCTCACCGTGGCGATGAACAACGACAAACCACCGGGATGCACCGAAGCCACCGTGTTTGGCCCCTTCCACGTCGAGGGTGCACCCCACTATGCCCTGGGCGATGACATCGCCAATGGCGCCAAAGGCACACCGTGCTGGGTTCGGGGTCGCGTCAAGGGCCTGAACGGCGAGCCCGTGCCAGGGGCCGTGCTCGATGTGTGGCAATCCGACGAAGACGGTCTTTACGATGTGCAGCACGATGGCTTGGGCCATGCCCAGGCCAGAGGCGTGCTGACTGCTGATGCCAATGGGGAATTCCATTTCCGAACCATCGTGGCCGTGCCCTATGCCATTCCCCACGATGGGCCTGTGGGGCAACTGCTCCAGGCCACCGGCCGACACCCTTGGCGTCCGGCCCATTTGCACTTCATGGTGAAGGCGCCAGGCTACGAGACCCTCATCACCCACGTGTTCCGCGACCACAGCGATTACCTCGACTCCGATGCCGTTTTTGGGGTGCGTCAGTCGCTGGTGTGCGATTGGAACCAACAAGCCGATGGCAGCTATGCCATGACCTACGACTTCGTGCTCAATCCTGAAAACGCCTCATGATCAACAAAATTGCAGACACCGTGGCCGAGGCCATGGGGCCCGTGGCCGATGGTGCCACGGTGCTCATTGGTGGCTTTGGCACAGCGGGCATTCCCAATGAACTCATCGATGGGCTCATTGCTCAAGGCGCGCGCGACCTCACCGTGGTGAACAACAACGCGGGCAATGGCGAGCAAGGCTTGGCGGCCCTGATTCAGGCCGGGCGCGTTCGAAAAATCATTTGCAGCTTCCCTCGCCAAACCGATTCGCAGGTGTTCGACGCGTGGTATCGCTCGGGCAAGTTGGAACTGGAGTTGGTGCCGCAGGGCAATTTGGCGGAACGCTTGCGCGCCGCTGGCGCGGGCGTGGGGGCGTTTTTCACGCCCACGGGTTTTGGCACCGAGCTGGCCTTGAACGCCGATGGCAGCCCCAAAGAAACGCGCCGCATCGATGGCAAGGACTACGTGCTCGAATACCCCATTCACGGCGATTTGGCCCTGATCAAGGCCGAGGCGGGGGACCGCTGGGGCAACTTGATTTACCGCAAGGCCGCCCGCAATTTCGGCCCCGTCATGGCCACGGCTGCCAAGCGCACTGTGGCCTCGGTTTATGAGATTTGCGCCTTGGGCGAAATGGACCCCGAGGCGGTGGTGACGCCGGGTATTTTTGTCTCGAGCATTGTGCGCATCCCGCGCGTGGCCACCGCCGCGGGCGGCGTTTGAGGGTGAACCCATGAGCAGCTACAGCAAACGCAGCAAACAGGCATTGGCCCAGCGCGTGGCCCAAGATATTTTTGAAGGGGCCTATGTGAACCTCGGCATTGGCCAGCCCACCTTGGTGGCCAATTACTTGCCCGCCGGCTTGGAGGTGGTCTTGCACAGCGAGAACGGCATTCTGGGCATGGGCCCGGCGCCAGCTGAAGGGCAGGAAGACTACGACCTCATCAATGCAGGCAAGCAACCCGTGACCTTGTTGGCTGGCGGGGCGTTTTTTCACCATGCCGACAGTTTCGCCATGATGCGTGGCGGTCATTTGGACATCAGCGTGCTGGGCGCCTTTCAGGTGTCGGCCACGGGCGACTTGGCCAACTGGAGCACGGGCGAGCCGGGGGCCATTCCAGCCGTTGGTGGCGCCATGGATTTGGCGGTGGGGGCCAAGCAAACCTGGGTCATGATGGATTTGCTCACCAAACAAGGGCAGAGCAAGGTGGTTCCGGTTTGCACCTACCCCCTCACTGGCGTGGCCTGTGTGAAGCGCATCTACACCGACTTGGCCACCCTGGCGTGCGACTCCCAAGGCTTGCAAGTCATCGACCGGGTAGACGGCCTCAGTCACGCCGAACTCGAAGGGCTGATTGGTTTGCCATTGCGAGCGGATTAATCCGCCGCTTCCAGCCCAGTTTGAGGCGAGCCTTCGGGTTTGCTCGGGGCCCTTTGTCTTGAAACACTGCGATATCATGACCTCGAATGATTCATTTGTTTCAAGATGAACCCAATCCCTTTGCGTGACCGCATCACCGCTGAATTCGAGCACCTGAGCCCCGAATTGCAGCGGGCTGCACGGTGGGTCAACGATCACCCCGTGGAGTTGGTCACCCAATCCATGCGGCGCTCGGCCATGGCCGCAGGCGTGGCCCCAGCCACCATGACCCGCTTGGCGCAGGCCTTGGGTTATCGGGGGTTTGACGACATGCGCACGCCAGAGGTTCAGCAGGCGGTCGTGTTGGCCTCCAACTTTGCCAGCAAGGCCGCACACCAGCAGGCCGCGAAGGCCTTGCAAGGGCAGTCCCCCAGTGCCTGGCAAGACTTGGTGCATGACCAGGTGGCCAACATCACCCAGGGGCTGGATCGCAACCGCGTGGACACCTTGGAGGCGGTGGCTGACGCGCTCATTGGCGCGCGGCAGGTGCTGTGTCTGGGCTTGCGCGCGGCGCATGGCATTGCCATGCATTTGCATTACTCCTGCAACCTGTTGTTGCCCAATGTGGGTTTGGCGCAGTCGGTGGCGGGGACCTTGCGAGACCAAATTTGGGCGCTGCAGGCCAACGACGTGCTGGTGGTCGTGGGCGTGTCCCCTTACACCCGCGAAACGGTGCAATTGGCGCAATTGGCCGCGGCCCAGGGCTGTGCGGTGGTCGCCATCACCGACAGTGCGCTGGGGCCCTTGGCCCAGGTGGCGCGTCACACCTTGCTGGTGAAGTCGTCTTCACCCGCGTTTTTCCATTCACTGGTGGGGGCTCAAGCCATGGCCGAGGCCATCACGGCCACCGTGGCCGCCCGGGGAGGGGCTGCGGTCATGCAACGCCTCACCCATTTGGAGACCCGCCTCAACCAAGAACATTTGTATTGGGAAAAACCGGCTCAACGCCAGTTGCCCCCGCCTCAGTCCCCCGCATCATGAACCTCAACGACACCGCCATTCTTCATCGCCAAACCCAACATCGCCTGCCCGTTGCGGTGGCAGGCGAGGGCGTGCACCTCATCGACAGCGAAGGCAAGCGATACATCGATGCTTCCGGCGGGGCGGCAGTCTCGTGCCTGGGGCACGGGCATCCCGATGTGCGCGCGGCCATGCACCGACAAATTGACCAACTGGCTTATGCACACACCAGTTTTTTCACCACCGACGTGGCCGAAACGCTGGCCCAGCATTTGGTGGATCGTGCGCCCGGCGACCTCAGTCACGTCTACTTTTTGAGCGGTGGCTCGGAGGCCATGGAAACCGCCCTCAAGATGGCGCGGCAGTATTTCGTGGAGATCGGCCAGCCGCAGCGGCGCTTGTTTGTCGCTCGTCGCCAAAGCTATCACGGCAACACCCTGGGTGCCTTGGCGGTGGGGGGCAATGCCTTGCGTCGTCAGCAGTTTGCGCCATTGCTCATCGATGTGGCCCATGTGTCGCCGTGCTACGCCTATCGGGGCAAAGCGGACGGCGAGTCCGATGAGGCCTATGGCCAGCGCCTGGTGCAGGAATTGGCCGCCGAGATTGAGCGCTTGGGCGGTGACCAAATCATGGCTTTTGTTGCTGAAACCATTGGCGGCGCCACCGCTGGCGTGTTGCCCCCCGTGCCCGGTTATTTCAAAGGCGTGCGCGAACTCTGCGATGCCCATGGCATTTTGTTCATCCTCGATGAAGTCATGTGCGGCATGGGCCGCTCGGGCCGTTTGTTTGCTTTCGAGGATGAGGGCGTGGTGCCCGACATCGTCGCCATCGCCAAAGGCCTGGGTGGGGGTTATCAACCCATTGGCGCCACCTTGGCTCGCCGCCACATCGTGGAGGCTTTTGCCAAGGGCAGTGGCCTCTTTCAGCACGGTCACACCTACCTGGGCCATGCCACGGCTTGTGCAGCCGCCTTGGCGGTGCAACAGGTCATTGAGCGCGACGGGCTGCTGGCCCAAGTGCGTGAACGCGGCGCGCAATTGCAGGCGCGCTTACACAGCGTCCTGGGCGACCACCCCCATGTGGGGGATGTGCGCGGCCGGGGCTTGTTTTGGGGTGTGGAGTTGGTGCAAGACCGTGCCAGCAAAACGCCCTTTGCAGCCAGCCATCGTTTGCATGCCAAGGTCAAGGCCATGGCCATGCAGCAGGGCTTGCTGTGCTATCCGGCCGGGGGAACGGTGGATGGGGTGTCGGGGGCCCTTGTGTTGCTCGCGCCGCCCTTCATCAGCAGCCCGTCCGAGCTGGACGCCATCGTGGAGCGCCGCGCGGCAGCCATCGACGAGGCGAGCCGCCTTACGAGTCACGTGTAACCACCAAAAGGAGAACCTTGATGCGATTTGCTCTTCAACCCACGCTGGCCGCTTTGGGCTTGGCCGCTGCCCTGGCAGCACCCACTGGCGCTGCTCAGGCCGCGCAACAGTTCGTCACCATTGGCACCGGCGGTGTCACGGGCGTGTATTACGCTGCGGGTGGCGCCATTTGCCGCTTGGTCAACAAAGATCGGGCCCAGCACGGCATTCGCTGTTCGGTGGAATCCACGGGCGGTTCGGTGTTCAACATCAACACCATCCGCGCCGGTGAACTCGATTTCGGTGTGGCCCAGTCCGACTGGCAATACCACGCCTCCAAAGGCAGCTCTAGCTTTGCCAAAGACGGCGCCTTCAAAGAGTTGCGCGCGGTGTTCTCGATTCACCCCGAGCCCTTCACGGTCTTGGCACGCAAAGAAGTGAACGCGAAAAACTTCACCGACCTGTTCGGCAAGCGCTTCAACGTGGGCAACCCTGGCTCGGGCACCCGTGCTTCGCTGGATGTGTTGCTCAAGGAAATGGGCAAGTCGGTGAAGGACTATGCACTGGCTGCTGAGCTCAAGGCCGACGAACACGGTGCCGCCCTGTGCGACAACAAGATCGATGGCTTCTTCTATGGCGTGGGTCACCCCTCAGCCAACATCCAAGACCCCATCACCACCTGTGGCGCACGCCTGGTGCCCATCAGTGGCCCTGCCGTGGACAAGCTCGTGGCGGCCAACCCCTTCTATGCCAAGGTGGAAATCCCCGGCGGCATTTATGCGGGTCATGCCCAGCCCACCCCCACTTATGGCGTGGTGGCCACCTTCGTGAGCTCGACCAAGACGCCCGATGCCGTGGTTTACACCTTGGTGAAGTCGGTGTTCGAGAACTTCGACGCCTTCAAGAAACTGCATCCCGCTTTTGCCAACCTCAAGCCTCAGGACATGATCAAGAACGGCAACTCGGCCCCCTTGCATCCTGGCGCGGTGAAGTACTACAAAGAAAAAGGCTGGATGTAACCCAGCCGCTCCCGGCTTCGGCCGGGAGTCTGGGATGACCACGGAGAGAACATGCTCGACAAAGACCAAGTCAACGCTCAACAGTTGATGCAGGAAAACGATTTGGGGGGACGCTCCCCTGGGCCAGTCATGGCTCGCACGATTGCGGGTGTGGCTTTGCTGTGGTCGGTGTTTCAGCTCTGGATTGCCTCCCCCTTGCCGTTTCAGTGGGGGGTAGGCGTCTTCAACAACACCGAGAGCCGAGCGATTCACCTCGCTTTCGCGGTGTTGTTGGCCTTTTTGGCCTATCCGGCCTTCAAGCGTAGCCCGCGTGATCGGGTCCCCCTGATGGATGGGGTGATGGCGCTGGTGGCGGCGTTTTGTGCAGGTTATTTGTTTTGGTTTTATGCAGACTTGGCCACGCGACCGGGTCAACCCATTGCACAAGACCTCTGGGTTGGTGTGGTGGGCATGCTGTTGTTGTTGGAAGCCACCCGCCGCGTTTTGGGTTTGCCCATGGTGGTGGTGGCCTTGGTGTTTCTGGTTTACACCTTTGCGGGCCCCTACATGCCCGACCTCATTGCCCACCGGGGCGCTTCGCTGCCTCGGGCAGTAACCCATCAGTGGCTGACCACCGAAGGCGTGTTTGGCGTTGCGCTGGGGGTGTCGAGTGGGTTTATTTTTCTATTTGTGTTGTTTGGCGCCTTGCTCGATCGCGCAGGGGCCGGTAACTACTTCATTCAATCGGCGTTTGCCTTGCTGGGCCACATGCGGGGCGGACCAGCCAAAGCGGCGGTGGTGTCCTCGGCGGCCACGGGCTTGATCTCGGGTTCATCGATTGCCAACGTGGTGACCACGGGCACCTTCACCATCCCGCTGATGAAGCGCGTGGGCTACCGGCCCGATCAAGCCGGTGCCGTGGAGGTGTCCAGCTCCGTCAACGGTCAGATCATGCCGCCGGTGATGGGGGCAGCAGCCTTTTTGATGGTGGAGTATGTGGGCATTCCCTACACCGAGGTGATTCGTCACGCGTTTTTGCCCGCCATCATTTCTTACATCGCCTTGTTCTACATCGTGCACCTCGAGGCCCTCAAGGCAGGCATGAAAGGCTTGCCGCGGCGCACGCAGGCCACGCCCATGCAACGGCTCATCAACCTGCTGCTGGTGGTGAGCGGTTTTGTGGTGTTGGCCGGCGTGGTCACCTGGGGCATCGGTGCCCTCAAGAGCGCCCTCGGTTTGCAGGCCTTGTGGCCCATTGGCCTGGGTGTGGTGTTGACCTATGTGGGCTTGGTGGCCTATGGCGCCCGGCAACCACAACTCCAACTCGATGACCCCACAGCTGAGGTCTTTGAATTGCCGCTCACCGGCCCCACGCTCAAGTCGGGCCTGCACTATTTGTTGCCCGTGGTGGTGCTGATTTGGTGCCTCATGGTGGAGCAAATGTCACCGGGCTTGTCGGCGTTTTGGGCAACGGTCTTCATGATGGGGATCATGCTCACGCAAAAACCCTTGATGGCCTTGTTTCGTGGCCAGGGGCAGCTGGCGGCTGCCGCGCAAGCAGGCGCCCTGGATTTGGTGCACGCCATGGTGGCGGGCGCACGCAACATGATTGGCATTGGCGTGGCCACCGCCGCCGCGGGCATCATTGTGGGCACGGTGTCGCTCACCGGGGTGGGTTTGGTCATGACCGAGTTGGTCGAGCTCTTGTCGGGCGGCAACCTCATGCTCATGCTGGTGCTGGTGGCCCTCATCAGTTTGGTGTTGGGCATGGGCTTGCCCACCACGGCGAACTACATCGTGGTGTCCACCCTCATGGCGCCGGTGCTGGTCGAACTGGGTGCTCAAAACGGCCTCGTTGTGCCCTTGATTGCTGTGCACCTGTTCGTGTTTTATTTCGGGCTCATGGCCGATGTGACCCCGCCGGTTGGTCTGGCCTCGTTTGCAGCGGCCGCAATTGCCAAGACCGATCCGATTCAAACCGGCATCACGGCATTTTTCTACAGCATGCGAACGGCCATCTTGCCGTTCTTGTTCATCTTCAACACCCAGTTGTTGCTCATTGGCATTGACTCCACCTGGCATTTGTTGCTCACCATGGCAAGTGCCACGCTGGCGATGCTGGTGTTTGCTGCGGCCACCCAGGGCTATTTTTTGGTGAAGTCGCGACTCTGGGAAAGCCTGGCCTTGTTGTTGGTCACTTTCAGCTTGTTCCGGCCCGGGTTTTGGTGGGACATGGTGTATGACCCCCACCAATTGCTCTCGGGCCCGCAACTGATTCAAGCCATCGAGCAAGCCCCTGAGGGGGCCATGGCACGCTTGATGATCGAAGGGGACAACCTCGACGGCGAGCACATTCAAAAAGGCGTGCTGTTGCCTTTGGGCCCTCAGGCCGATGTGCGCAAGCGCTTGGCCAGTGCCGGCCTCACGGTGATGCCCCAGGGCGGGGAGTTGCAGGTGTTGCAAGCCCGTTTTGGAACGGTGGCGGAAAAGCTGGGCATTGAGCAAGGCTTTGTGATCAAGGCGATGGAGGTTGACGCCGATCGCCCCGACAAAGAGTGGGTGTTCATCCCCGCCCTGATGTTGCTGCTGGGGGTGGTGGTCGTGCAACGTCGCCGGCATCACCAATGAACCTGGGTCTGAGCTGACCCTGGTGCTCCACCATTTCGGTGAACATGGCATAGGGTCTGACCCACAGTTCTTGGCGGCCATACAAGGCGCGATACAGCACCATGGGCTCCAGGGTCTCGCTGTGTCGCACCACCCCCAACACGTCGTAGCGGCCGCCTTTGTAGTGCCGGTAGTGTCCCAGCGGCAAGGTGGGCAACGGGGCGAGGTCGTCGTCAGAGGCGCTCATGTCAAAGTTGGGCCAGGCGATCGAGGGCCGTGCGCAAGGTGTCGTCGCGCTTGGCAAAGCAAAACCGGATCACGCGCTGGTCGAAGCCGTTGGCATAAAAGGTGGACATGGGGATGGCCGCAACGCCCATTTCGCGGGTGAGCCAGAGGCAAAACTCGGACTCGCTCAGGTGGCGTTCTGGAACGGCCAATTGGTCGATGCGCGCACATTGGAAATACGTGCCTTCGCAAGGCAGCAGCTCAAACTTGGTTTGGGCCAGGCCTTCGCGAAACAAGTCGCGCTTGCGCTGGTAAAAACCGGCCAGCTCCAAGTAGGGCGCTGGGTCGGCCAGGTGGCGGGCAAAGCCATGCTGCATGGGGGAATTCACCGTGAACACATTGAACTGGTGAACCTTTCGATACTCCACCATGAGCGCGGCGGGGGCCACGCAATAGGCCACCTTCCAGCCGGTGACGTGATAGGTTTTGCCAAAGCTCGACACCACAAATGCGCGCTCGGCCAGGCCGGGGTAGCTGGCGGCACTGCGGTGCTGGTGAGGCGCAAATGCCATGTGCTCATACACCTCATCGGCAATGAGCAGCACATCGGTGGGCGCCAGCAAGGCTTCGAGCTGGCGCATCTCGTCGTCGGTCCAGACCGTGGCACTGGGGTTGTGCGGCGTGTTCACGATCATGAGGCGGGTGCGGGGGCTGAGGGCCGCCGCAATGGCCTCGAAGTTGGGTCGAAAGGTGCCAGGATCCAAGGGCACCCGAACCACCGTGCCGCCCACCATCTCGATGTTGGGCTGGTAGCTGTCGTAGCAAGGCTCGAGGACGATGACTTCATCGCCAGGTCGCACGGTGGCGATCACGGCGTTGATGATGGCTTGGGTGGCACCCGCCGTGATGGTCACTTCGCTGGCGGGATCGTAGCGGCGGCCATACAGGCTCAAGACCTTGTCGCTCACGGCTTGGCGCAAGGCCATGACACCGGGCATGGGCGGGTATTGGTTGTGGCCCTCCCGCATGGCTTGGTGAACTTGCTCAATGAGGGCGGGGTCGCAGTCGAAATCCGGAAAACCTTGTCCCAGGTTGACCGCCTGGCACTGGGTGGCCAGCTCTGACATGGTGGCAAAGATCGTCGTGCCGACCTGGGGTAGCTTGGAGTCGAGCTTGGGCGTGCTCATCGGTTCATGGCCTGTTCAATCGCGCTGGGGGTCAGATGGGGGCTCACCAATTGGGCAAATTCGTAGACAAAGTTGCGCAAGTAACTGCCACGCTTGAAGGCCATGCGCGTGATGTTGGTGCCAAACAAATGGCCCGCTTGACGGGCCACCAACTCGGGTGGCAAGGCCTCGCGCAAGGCCACCTCGGCCACGATGCCCACGCCCAGGCCCAGTTGCACATAGGTTTTGATGACGTCGGAGTCGATGGCTTCGAGCACCACATTCGGGGTCATTTGCTGGCTGGCAAACGCCTGATCAATGCGGGTGCGGCCGGCAAAAGAGGGGTGGTAGGTGATGAGCGGCAAGTTGGCCAAGTCCTCCAGGGCCAACACCCCTTTGCTGGCCAGGGGGTGGTTGTGGGGCATGACCACCATGTGCTGCCACTCGTAACAGGGCAGGGTGACCAACTCGGGGTGTAAAGCCAGCGATTCGGTGGCAATGCCCACCTCGGCCACTTCATCGATGATCATGCGGGCCACTTGATTGGGCTCGGCTTGGTGCAAGCTCACATTCACGTCGGGATAGAGCTGACGCAAGCGCGCCACCGCGGGCGGCAACACGTAACGCGCCTGGGTGTGGGTGGTGGCAATCGACAAAGTGCCCGAGTTTTGTTGGCTGAAGTGCTCGCCAATGCGCTTGAGGTTGTTCACTTCGCGCAAGATGATCTCGATGCTTTGCAGCACATGCTGACCCGGCTCGGTGATGCGCTTGAGCCGCTTGCCGTGTCGACTGAAGATCTCCACCCCCAGCTCGTCTTCGAGCTCAATGATGGATTTGGACACGCCGGGCTGAGACGTGTGCAAGGCCTTGGCCACTTCGGTCAGGTTCAGGCCGCGCCGGGCGGCTTCTTGCACAAAACGGAATTGATGCAGGTTCATAGAGAAACACCTTGAGGTGTTTCTATATTACTACCAGGAATGAAGGGCTTGGGTCACGATGGCTGCTTGCACGCCGGGATCGTCGCCCACCGGGGTGAGGATGTCCAAGGCCAAGCTGGGGTGCTGGCTGCGCAATTGAGCCACGAGGGCCGGCAGGTCCTCGCGAACGTGGCGACCTTGGCCAAAAAAGACGGGCAACACGTGGATGCGTTGCGCCCCTTGGTTCACGGCTTGAGTCACGGCATCGGGCAAGTTGGGCTCGCCCCATTCCAGGTAGGCACAGCCCACCAGGGTGTTGGGCATGGCAGCTTGGGCCCGGTCGCGCAGGGCGTGCATGGCGCCATACCAGGCGGGGTCGCGGGAGCCATGGGCAAACAACAACAAAGCGTTCATGGGGTCAATGCCTCAAGACCAGCCAGGAGAGCACCCCCAGCGACAAGACCGAATACAACAAGCCGGGCGCAGCCGCAGCCAGCCACGAGGGCAGGCCGGTGAGGTTGCCCAAGAAGCCAAACACGTTGTTGAGCAAAAAGAAGGAAATGCCCACCAACACCCCAATGAACACTTGGGTGCTGATGTGTGAATTGCGAAAGTGCAAAAACGCAAAAGGCAAGGCCAGCACCACCATCACCAAGCAGCTCAGGGGGTAAAACAGCTTGCGCCAAAACTCGATTTCGTAGCGCTGGCTGTTTTGAGCATTCGATTGCAAGTGGCGCACAAACTGGAACAGGTCCAAGGTGCTCATGCGCTCGGGCTTGAGCAAAGCCACTTCGACCATGGACGATTGGATGGGGGTGAGCCAGACCCACTCGGCCAGTTGCTCGCGTTGGACCCGGGGCTGCAGCCCACTTTGCTCGGTGGGCAGTTGTTCAAAGCGGTTGCGCGAAACAGACTTCAGTTGCCAGCCCGAGCCATCGGCCAAGGGCTCGGCCCGATCGGCCTGCACAAATTCCGACAAATGGCCATTGGGATGAAAGCGAATGATTTGCACGCCCCGCAAATGGCCATTGGGTTCGAGTCGACGAATGTTGACGGCAGACTTCACCTCACCTTGCTGCTCGCGCAGCCAAGCGCCGGTGTGGCCGGTGGAGATGTCGCCAAATGAGCGAGCCCGGTGCAACTGGGCGATTCGGTCGGTGTGGGGGACGATGTAATCGCCCACGCAAAAGGTGATGGCGGCGAACAACGCACCCAGACCCAGCAGGGTGCGCAAGGCCGCCAAGGGCCCCAGCCCACTGGTGCGCAAGATGGTGAATTCGGAATTGCGAGCCAGCCGAGCCAGCACAAAAATGGTGCCAATCAAAACGGTGATGGGCAGCAACTCATGCAAGTGACCGGCAATGCCCAGCACGCAATAAATGACGGCATCGAGCACGGTGTAGCCGTTGTTTGGCCCGGTGCCCACCCATTTCAGGTCATCGACCAGATCGAAAAACAGGAACAGCCCCAAAAAGCCCAAGGTGGCAAAGCTCACATTGAGCATCACCTCGCGGTAAAGCAAGCGAGTCACCAAACTCATGCGACGCTCCTGCGTGCGGGCAACAGGCGCCATTGGCGATGCTTGCCCCAAAGCAAGAGCGACAACGCCACAAAGGTGCCGCCATGAAACAGCAGCATCCACTCCACCATGCCAATGCGTGAGACGGCAATCCAAGCCTGACCCAAATTCAGGAAGTTGAAAAAGCTGACGAAGGCCAGCAAGGCCAGCACCAGGGGGAGGTTGCGGTTGCGACGATGGCTGCCACCGGTGAGCAGCAACGCCAATAGCAGCAGGTTCACGCCGGTCAGCCCCAGCCCGACGCGCCAACTCAGCTCACCCTGCAACCGCGGCTCGGGCGCCGCCAGCAAATTCAGCGTGGGCGTGGCGTTCAAGGGCAACTGGTTGAGCTGAATCTGGGTCTCGCCCACCAAGACGTCGTAGCTTTTGAATTGGCTCAGTCGAAAGTCTTGCGTGTCCAAGTCGACATCCAGGCGTTGACCGTTTTCCAGGGTCAACAAACGCTGTTGATCCTGAACCGACAAATGGCCCGAGCGGGCACTGGTGAAGGTTTGGCGTTTGGGGTCCAAGGTGGCGACAAAAATTTGCTGGCCTTGGAGTGTGTTGGAGTTCTTGTCGACAAAAAACACCCGCTTGCCGTTGGCAGATTCCTGAAACTCACCCGGCGAGACGCGCTGCAAGTCGCCGCGCTGCTCAAAGCGCTGGCGCAACTCGGAAACTTGCTGATTGCTCCAGGGCCAAACCACCACCATCATGCCCAGGCACAGCAGCAGGTAGGGCCAGGCGAAGCGAAACACCGGGCTCACAAAGTGAGACAAACCCTGGCCACTGGAAAACCAAATGGCCATTTCGCTTTCGGCGTATTGCCGAGACAGCACGCTCACCGTGGCGATGAACAAGCTCATGATGAGCAGCACGGGCACATTGGCCAGCAAGGAAAAGCCCAGCACCAAGCCCACCTCAGACGGGGCCACTTGGCCTCGGGAGGCCTGACCCAGGGTGCGGATGAGCATGATGGTGAGCACGATGGTCACCAGCACGACCGTCGTGGCCAGGAATTGCCGGGAGAGCTCCTTGCGAAGCGCGGTTTGGAATAACATGTTTGAAAGACCTAAGCCGCAATTATGAACTTTGAACTCAAACCCCTTGCCAAAACCCCGTTGACCCAGATGAAAACCCCGGCCTTGGCCGTGTGCGTGAGTGCTCAGGGCTTGCCCAAGAGCCATCCCCTGCACGCGCTGTGGGCCGATGCCGTGAAGTCCAAAGCCTTTGAGGGCAAAGCCGGCCAGTTGTTGAGCGTGTGGCGGCCACAGGGCCTGACCTGTGAGCGCTTGGTGTTGATCGGCACCGCCGCTCAAACCCCCGCCGATTGGCGAAAGGCCATGCAGCGCTTGGCGGCCTGGGCCAAAGAGCAAGCGGTGAGCAAAGCCAGCGTGGCCCTGGACGCCAAAACCCGTGCCCAATGGTTGTCGGTGATGCGCCCCTTGGCCGATGCCAACTACACCTACACCCACACCAAGCCCTCTGCCAAGCCTCAGGTTGTGGCCTGGACCTTCTGCGTGCCCGATGTGGCCAAGGTCAAAGCCAGCGTGGCGCAAGTCCAAGCCGCTTTGGTGGGAGTGGCCTTGGCTCGCGAATGGGGCAACCGCCCCGGCAACCACGCCACCCCCACGCATTTGGCGCAAGCGGCCAAAGCCCTGGGCAAACTCAAGCAAGTCAGCTGCGAGGTGCTGAGCCCCAGCCAAATCGCCAAACTCAACATGGGTGCCTTCCTGGCGGTGGCTCAGGCTTCGGCCCAGCCCCCAGCGTTCATCGTGCTGAAATACCAAGGCGCTGCGGCCAGTGAAGCCCCCACGGTGTTGGTGGGCAAGGGCATCACCTTTGATACCGGTGGCATTTCCCTCAAGCCGGGCGCGGGCATGGACGAAATGAAGTTCGACATGTGTGGGGCCGCCAGCGTGTTGGGCACTTTTCGCGCCCTGGCCGAATTGCAACCCAAGATCAACGTGGTGGGCCTGATCCCCGCCTGCGAGAACATGCCGGGTGGTAAGGCGGTGAAGCCCGGCGACGTGGTGACCAGCGCCAGCGGCCAGACCATCGAGATCCTCAACACCGATGCCGAGGGGCGACTCATTCTGAGCGATGCACTTTGGTATGCCAGCCGGTTCAAGCCCCGTGCGGTGATCGACATCGCCACCCTCACGGGGGCCTGCGTGATTGCCTTGGGCCATGTACGCTCGGGCTTGTATGCCACCGAAGACGCCTTGGCCAATCAACTCTTGCAAGCCGGAGAAGACTGGGACGATCTGTGCTGGCGCATGCCCCTCGACGATGCCTATGCCGAGGGCCTCAAGTCCAATTTTGCCGACGTGGCCAATGTGGCTGACCGAGCCGCTGGCTCCGTCACGGCGGCCAAGTTTTTGCAGCGCTTTGCGCCGGATGTGCCCTGGGCCCACCTGGACATTGCCGGCTCAGACTGGAAAATCGGCGGGGCCAAAGGGGCAACCGGCCGACCCGTGGGCTTGTTGCTGGGGTATTTGTTGAGCCAAATCGAGCGACGCTGAGCGCCCATGACCGAGGTCTCGTTCCATTTCAATGCCGCCAACAAGTTTGAACATCTGTTGCGGGTGATTCGCAAGGGCCACCGCTTGGGCGCACGCCTGGTGGTGGTGGCCCCCGAAGCGCGTTTGCACCGCATCGACCAAGGCCTGTGGGTGCACTTCGGGCAAGAGTTCATTGCCCATGCCCGGCTCACGGCCTCGCCCGAGGTGGTGAGTCGTTCACCCATCGTCCTGGCCACACCCGATCAAGACCTCAAGGCGGCGCCTCACCATGAGGTGTTGGTGTCCGCCAGCGACGAGTTGGTGACTGGC
>JAYPFZ010000048.1:0-17991 GCA_038126555.1 Betaproteobacteria bacterium | reverse complement strand
GCTCAAAAGGCATTCGGCATGACGGCTGCAAGCAACCTGCCTTTGGCAGGAATACGCATTCTGGCGGTGGAGCAATATGGGGCAGGGCCTTTTGGCACCCAGCACTTGGCCGAGTTGGGCGCGCAAGTCATCAAAATCGAAAACCCCGCCGATGGCGGTGACATGTCGCGTGGGGTGGGGCCGCATTTTGTGGGGCCACGCGACAGCCATTTTTTTGAATCGTTCAACCGAAACAAAGAAAGCCTGACGCTCAACCTGAAAACGCCAGAAGGTCAGTCGGTGCTGCATCGCTTGGTCGGGGAGTCGCATGCGGTGTTCAACAATTTGCGTGGTGATTTGCCCGAGGCATTGGGGCTCACCTATGCGCAACTGGCGGCGCACAACCCGGCGGTGGTTTGCGTTCACCTCTCGGCTTATGGCCGCACCGGCTCGCGCGCGGCTTGGCCGGGCTACGACTACCTCATGCAAGCCCAAGCTGGGTATTTGTCACTCACGGGCGAGCCCGATGGCCCGCCGGCACGCATGGGGCTGTCGCTGGTCGATTTGATGACGGGCACCACGGCGGCTTTGGCCTTGGTGTCGGGCCTGCTCAGTGCCTTGCGCTCAGGGCAAGGTCGGGATTGGGACGTCAGCCTCTTTGATGTGGCCATGCACAACCTGGCCTATGTGGCCACTTGGCAACTCAATGCCAACGCCACCACCCAGCGTGAACCCAGATCGAGTCACCCGTCGTTGACGCCCAGTCAGCTCTACCGCACCCAAGATGGCTGGCTCTTTGTGATGTGCAACAAGGACAAGTTCTGGCCTTTGTTCGCCCAAGGCATTGGTCACCCCGAGTGGGTGGATGACCCCGATTTCGCCACCTATGAACAACGCCTCAAGCACCGAGAGGCCCTGACCCAACGCATCGACGCGGCCCTCATGACCCAACCCACCGCCCATTGGCTGGCCTGCTTGCAAGACACCGTTCCGATTGCCCCGGTGCACAATGTGGCCCAAGCCCTGAGTCATCCCTTTGTTGAAGAGCGGGGCTTGGTGTTGAATTTTGATCACCCCCAAGGCCCCTTGCGCATGGTGGCCTCGCCGATTCGGGTGGACAGCCCCCATCCCACCCAAGCCGCGCCCGCTCTGGGGCAGCACACCGAATCCATCTTGCGCGCGGCTGGCATTGACAACGCGACGATTCAAACCCTCAGGGATCTGCGCATCATTTGAGCCATCGATACACTTGAACCATGAGTCATTCCACAACTTCACTTCCCGAACACATGCTGGCCGTTACCCATGGCGCGGGTGGCCCCCCCGATTGCATGGCCATTCAAACGGTGGCTGCGCCACAACCCAAGCCCAACGAGGTGCTCATTCAAGTGGCGTATGCCGGCGTGAATCGCCCCGATTGCTTGCAACGTTCGGGGCGCTACCCCCCACCCGCCGATGCCTCGCCTTACATGGGGCTGGAGGTGTCTGGCCAAGTGGTGGCCTGTGGCCGTGAAGTCACGCGCTGGCAAGTGGGTGACCGGGTGTGTGCCCTGGCCAATGGCGGCGGATACGCCCAGTTCGTGGCGGTTCCTCAGGGCCAGGTGTTGCCCATTCCTGCGGGCCTGAGTCTGGCCCAAGCGGCTGCCTTGCCAGAGAACTTTTTCACCGTTTGGACCAACGTGTTCGAGCGCGGCCGCTTGCAAGCGGGCGAGTGGTTTTTGGTTCATGGGGGATCGTCGGGCATTGGCCTCACGGCCATCCAGCTGGCCCATGCGCGCGGTGCCCGCGTGATTTGCACGGTGGGCAATGCCCAAAAGGCCGAGGCTTGTTTGCGCCTGGGCGCAGACCACGCCATTGATTACCGCCAGCAAGACTTTGTGCAAGAGGTCAAAACCATCACCCAAGGTCAGGGCGTGAACCTCATCCTCGACATGGTGGGTGGGCCTTACATGCAGCGCAACATTCAATCCTTGGCGCTGGAAGGGCGCTTGGTTCAGATTGCGTTTTTGCAGTCGTCCAAAACCGAGGTCGATTGGGTGTCGCTCATGACCCGCCGACTGACCTTCACGGGATCAACCTTGCGACCGCGCACCGCCGACGAAAAAGCCGCCATGGCCAAGGCCTTGGAGCACGACATTTGGCCGCTGTTGAGCGCTGGCCAAGTGACGCCGCACATACATAAAACTTTCGAATTAAATGAAGTGATTCAAGCGCACGAGTTGATGGAGTCTTCGCAACACATTGGAAAGATTCTTTTGCAAGTGACTGAAAACAACGACATTTTTCGCGAATAAGTGAAAACCGAAGGCGCATCCGGTTATGATGAGCCTTCAACAAGCACAGGTTACTCAAGGATTTTTCATGGCAACGAATCCCGACTCGTCCAACAACCTCATCATCGGCCAGGGCGTGGTCTTCAAAGGTTCGCTCGCGGTGCCCAACAAGGCCACCGTTTATGGAACCGTGGATGGCGATTTGACCGCCGATGAAATTTACGTGGGCACTTCGGGCACCATCACTGGCGTCATCAAGGCCCGCTCCATTGAGGTGGAAGGTGGTTTGCACCAATCCATCGAATGCAGCGAGCACCTGTACATCCGCTCGACGGGCCGTGTTTCCGGCAAACTCGATTACAGCCAAATCCAAATCGATCGTGGCGGCGAGTTCGAAGGCGAAATGAAGCAGTCCAAGTCGCCCGGCATGCCCAAACTGGGCTAATTCCCCGCTTCAAGCCTCCTGGCGCGGCCAGCCCGGGAGATCCAACACACTCAACAAGTCCTTGCCTGTGTAATGCGGCAAGGGCTTGAGTGTTTCTGCAGGCCAATTCATGCGGTTGACCCAATAGGTGGTGAACCCATACCAAGTGGCACCCAAAGCATCCCAACCATTGCTCGAGACAAACAGCACCTCGTGGGGTTCAACCTCAAAGTGCTGTTGCACCAGTGCATAGGTGCGCGGTGAGACCTTGAATTGAGCAATCCCATCCACACTGATGACGGCATCGAGCAAGGGGCCAAGGCCAGCATGGGTCACCGCTTGGTGGAGCATGTCGGGGCTGCCGTTGGACAAAATGGCGGTGGGCACCCCGCGTTGCTTGAGGCCTTGCAGCACCAAATGCGCATCGTCAAAGGCGCTCAAGGTGGCATAGGCACCCATGATGCGTTCTTCGGCGGCTGAGGAAAGGCTCAGGCCCAAGCGGGCACACGACCACTGCAGGGCGGCCCGGGTGACTTCCCAAAAGCTTTGGTAGTGGCGGCTGCCTTGGGGCTGGGGGTCGGCCAGCGTGATGAGCTGGCTGTATTGAATTTGCTTGTCACGCCAATGCACGGCCAGTGCCTGACCTTGACCCGGGAACTCGGCTTCGGCGGCTTGGGCAATGGAATACACATCGAACAAAGTGCCATAGGCATCAAAAACGGCAATTTTCATGATCAGGCTTTCAAAGTCGGCAAGGCAACCATCTGCTTGTCGCCCTCGCGCTGTGAATGGCGTTGCAAGGGACCCTGGGACTCCACGAGCACCTTCGCGGCGCGACCGCCATACACCTGACGAGCCAGCCACTGAAGTTCCAACTGCAGTTCCTGTTCGTGGGCGAGGTCACGCCACCAGGCGCGCACGTCGGGGTTCCAACGGTAGCCACGCGATTTGAGGTGGTCCTTTTGCTCGAAGGGCGCTGCGGTGGCAAAGAGTCGGGAGCGGGGTTGATTCAAGGTTTCCAGCATGGGCAACAACACCGGTTGCTGCCGGTTGGGCAAGTGGAAGTTCAGCAAATACAGCAAGGCCCAGCAATCCACCTCGGCACGGTGGGCTTCGTAAAACAAACCTTGCATGCCCAGCAAGTATTCGAGTTTGGCTGAACCAAAGCCTTCTTCTTTCCAGTCCACATCGCGCAGGCTGCACGCCCAGCGCAGGTTTTCGAAGGCGGGCCAGCGGGCTTCCACAAAGGGGCGATCGAAGGCCGCGTTGTGCGCAATGACCACTTGCACCTGATCGAGCATGCGGTTGACGGCTTGGTCATCAATGCGTCGGCCTTTGACCATCTCATCGGTGATGTGGTGAACGGCTGTGGAAGCCGCCGGAATGGAAAAGCCGGGGTCTTCCAATTCGTCGAACACCCGATCGACACCCAGCACCTGACCGGTGACCGGGTCGAACTCAAAGCGAATCATGCCCAGCTCGATGACGCGGTCGTCGTCCAGGGACAGGCCCGTGGTTTCGGTGTCCAACACAATGCCGACCGCTCGGGGCCCCTGATGCGACTCAACCCATTGGCCCAAACGGGGCAACAGTCGACGTTGGATGCGGTAATCGGGGTGTTGTTCCAAGGCTTGCGCCATGGCCTCGGGCGAGGGGAGAGCAGGGGCATTCATGGGGTCATTGTGCCTTGATTATGATGCGGCCCATGATGAGAAGCTGCAAGACTTTGACCATGGCCTGGGTGTTGATCTGGGCCTTGTTGACCCCGCTGGCCAGTTGGTCGCAAACCCCGGGTTCTGCCGCTTCGGCCGAGGTGTTGGGTGCTTATTTCAGCCCGCCCGACAACGCCGCTCAGGCCATCATCAGCCGCATCGATCAAGCGAAAACCGAGGTCTTGGTTCAGGCCTATGGCTTCACCCACAATGGCATTGCCAGGGCCTTGGTTCGGGCCACCGAGCGCGGCGTGAAGGTGCGCGTGATCATGGATGCGAAAAGCGCCAAAACCAACCGCTTCGTGGTGGAGGTGCTCAATGAGCACCGGGTGCCTTACCGCTGGGACGGCAAGCACGCCATTGCACACAACAAGGTCATGATCATCGACAGCCTGGTGGTGGTGACGGGCAGCTTCAACTTCACCAATTCAGCCCAAACCCGCAATGCGGAAAACGTGCTGATCCTGCGCTCGTCCGAACTCGCCAAGGAATACCGCAGCCACTGGCACACGCATTGGGACCACAGCACGGATCAGCCGAAAAAATAAGCGGCGGTCAGGCAATTCGCCAGGCCAGGCTCTAAACTGAAGGCTCATGCTTGCCTCAGGGGATTGCCATGCAACTCACACCAGAACAAATGCTCAGTGCGCACAAAGCCAACGTCGAGGCCTTGATTGACCTGACCCGACAGGCTTTTGTGGGCGTCGAACAGCTCATCGAGCTGAATTTGAACCTCACCAAAACCGTCTTGGCCGAGTCTCAGCATCTCAGCTTGGATGCCCTCAACCTCAAAGACTCCCAACAGCTCTTGGCCACCCAAGCCAACTTGTTTGCGCCCTTGGCGAACAAATTCGTGGCTTACCAACTCGAGTTGGCCGAGCTGGCCAATGGCATGGGGGGCAAAGCCAGCGAAGAGGCCCAGCAAAAGCTCGCCCAAGGTCAAGCCCAATGGGAGGCCTGGCTGCAAACCGCCAGCGCCCAGGCTCCGGCTGGCAGCGAACCCATGTTCAACGCATTTCGCAGCGCCATGCAAGCGGGCAACCAAGTCCTTCAAGGCGTTCAGCAAGCGGTGGAGCAAGCCACCGGCCTGATGCACGAGCAACTCAACACCATGACGCCAGCCTCAGGGGCTTCAGCCGCTGCCAAGCCGCGGCGCAGCAAACCTCGGGGCCCCGCCCGAGGCTAAGCGGTTTCGAAAGGATTGAGGAATGGATGTTGTCTCAGGCGTGGTGATTGGTGCGGGTGTGGTGGGCTTGGCAGTGGCCAGGCAGTTGTGTCAGGCCGATACCGATCCGCAGGCGACTTGGTTGGTGCTCGAACAGTTCGACGCCATTGGGACGCAAACCAGTTCGCGCAACAGTGAAGTCATTCATGCGGGGATTTACTACCCCCAGCATTCCCACAAAGCGCAATGGTGTGTGCAAGGCAAGGCCATGCTCTACGACTACTTGCAAGCGCGTGGCTTGCCCCACCGGGCTTGTGGCAAGTTGATCGTGGCCACCCAGCCCGAGCACGAGGCGGTGTTGCAGCGCATCGTGAGCAAGGCCGAGGCCAATGGGGTTCACGATTTGCAGTGGCTGGATGGCGACCAAGTGAAGGCCATGGAGCCCGCGCTGAATGCGCGCTGCGCCTTGTTGTCGCCCTCTACGGGCATTGTGGACAGCCACGCCTACATGCTCAGCCTGCAGGGCGATTTCGAAAATGCCGGGGGTGTGGTGGCCTTGCACAGCCGGGTGTTGCGCGTCACGGGGCAGGCCGGCGATTTCGTGTTGCACATGGCCGATGGCACCACCTTGGGCACGCGCGTGCTGGTCAATGCGTCGGGCCTGCGGGCCCCCGAATTGGCCAGCGCCATGAGCATGTTCCCGCCCGAGCACGTGCCACCCATGCACTTTGCCAAAGGCAATTACTTCACCCTCACCGGCAAGGCGCCGTTTTCACGACTCATTTACCCGGTGCCAGAAGCGGCAGGCCTGGGCGTGCACCTGACCTTGGACATGGGTGGGCAAGCCAAGTTCGGCCCCGATGTGGAGTGGGTGCAAAACCCCGACGATTTGGCGGTGAACCCCCAGCGACTGCACGATTTCGAACAAGCCATTCGCCAATACTGGCCGGGCTTGCCCGACGGGGCCTTGGCGCCAGGCTATGCGGGCATGCGGCCCAAGATCAATGCCGAAGGCGAAACCGCCGCTGACTTTTCGCTGCAGGGGCCTGCCGAACACGGCGTAGAGGGTTTGGTGCAATTGTTTGGCATCGAGTCCCCGGGGCTCACCAGCAGCTTGGCCATTGCCCAAGCCGTGGAACAAGCCCTGAAGGCTTGATCGCCTCGGGGCCTGGGGCCAGCTTCAGGCGCGCTTGGCCAAGGCCGTGGCCACATCCTTCACCAAGCGTGGCCCTTGGTAGATGAGGCCGGTGTAAATCTGAACCAACTGGGCGCCCGCCTCGATTTTGCTCTGCGCATCGGCGGCGCACATCACGCCGCCCACCCCCACAATCGGAAAGTCTGGGCCCAGGCGCTGCCGCATTTGCGCGATCACCTGGTTGCTGGCCGACAACACGGGCTGGCCCGATAGACCACCCAGCTCTTGCTCGTGGCGATGGCCCCGAACGGCCTCGCGCGACACGGTGGTGTTGGTGGCAATCAGCCCCCAGTCGCCGGGCGCATTGGCCTGTGCGCGGGTGAGCAGGGCGTTGGCAATGACGGCCATGCCGTCGTCATCGAGGTCGGGGGCAATTTTCAAAAACAAAGGCACCCGACGCTGATGGCGCGCTTGCAAATCGGCGCGGCGCTCATCCAGGGCCAACAGCAGTTGGTTCAAGGCCTCATCGCTTTGCAAGCTGCGCAGGTTTTTGGTGTTGGGGCTGGAGATGTTGATGGTCACGTAATCGGCGTGGGCATACACGCCGTCAAGCCCCAACAAATAGTCATCCAAGGCGCGTTCCATGGGCGTGATGGCGTTTTTGCCAATGTTCAAACCCAGAATCAAGTTGCCCCCGTCGGCTTGACGCACGCGGCTGCGCTGGACGTTGTCGATGAAGGCTTGCAAGCCGTGGTTGTTGAAGCCCAAACGGTTGATCAGCGCGTGATGCTGGGGCAAGCGAAACATGCGCGGCTTGGGGTTGCCGGGCTGAGGCAAGGGGGTGACCGTGCCCACTTCCACAAAGCCAAAGCCCATGGCGGCAAAGGCATCGATGCAGGCCGCGTTTTTGTCCAATCCGGCGGCCAAGCCCACCCGGTTGGGAAAGCGCAGGCCCGCGACGGTGACCGGGTCTTGCACAGGCGTCTGGGCAAACAGGCACGCCAGCGGCGTGTTTTGCAAGCGCTGCAAAGCCTGGAGCGTGAGGTCGTGGGCCGCTTCGGGATCGAGGGCAAACAGGCCCGGGCGGGCGAGGTCGTAGAGGGAAGGCATGGTGTGGGAACGAGATAATGCAAGACACAACCGTCTCAACTGGAATTGTCACCCATGACCGCACCTCAATCCTTCACCCAAGATCAACTCAAGGCCATGGTGGGCCAAGCGGCCCTCGCGCATGTGCCGCCCAACAGCTGGATTGGTGTGGGCACGGGTTCAACGGTGAATTGCTTCATCGACGCCTTGGGCCAGCAACAAGTGCCCTTGTTGGGGGCGGTGTCCAGCTCTGAGGCGTCCACGGCACGCATGCGGGCCTTGGGCATTCCAGTGGTTGATGCCGCCCAAGCGCCCCAGTTGGCGGTCTACATCGACGGTGCCGACGAAATCGATCCGCAAGGCCACATGATCAAGGGGGGCGGAGCCGCCTTGACCCGCGAAAAAATTGTGGCCGCCATGGCCGATCGCTTTGTGTGCATTGCCGACGCCAGCAAGCGCGTAGCGGTGCTGGGGCAGTTTCCCTTGCCCGTGGAAATCATTCCCATGGCGGCACCCATGCTCATTCGCGCGTTTGCCGCTTTGGGGGGGCAAGCCGAAGTTCGACTCAAAGACGGCCAGCCTCTGGTGACCGACAACGGTCAGCACATTCTGGATGTGCGGGGCTTGTCGATTCAAGACCCCCTGGCTTTTGAAGACCGCGTGAGCCAATGGCCTGGGGTGATCACGGTGGGCGTGTTTGCCCACCAAAAAGCCCAAATTTGTTTGCTGGGCACCCCGGACGGGGTTGAAACCCTGCGTTACTGAGCGGGGCTGGCCATGCCGCTGTGACGCATCAAGGCGTCCAAGCTGGGTTCACGGCCACGAAACGCCTTGAAGCTGTCCATGGCGGGGCGGGCACCGCCCGCTTCCAAGATGCAGGTTCGGTAGCGGCGACCGGTTTCAATGCTGTGTTGCCCGCTGCTCGATTGCGACTCTTCGAAAGCCGCATAAGCATCCGCTGACAACACCTCGGCCCATTTGTAGCTGTAGTAACCCGCTGCATAGCCGCCCGCAAACACATGGCTAAAGGAATGCGGCATGCGGTTGAAGGGGGCCGTTTCGATCACCGCCACCTGTTCACGCACGCGATTCATGACCGCCATGACGTCTTGCGCGGCCGCTTGGGCGTCCAAGTGAATGGCCATGTCGAACCAAGCGAACTCCACCTGGCGCAGGGTCTGCAAGCCGCTTTGGAAATTCTTGGCGGCCAACATTTTGTCGAACAGCTCGCGCGGCAACGGCTCGCCCGTTTGAACATGCGAGGTCATGCCTTGAATGACCGACCACTCCCAGCAAAAGTTCTCCATGAACTGGCTGGGCAGCTCCACCGCATCCCATTCCACCCCGCTGATGCCCGACACGTCGCGTTCATTCACCTGGGTGAGCAAGTGGTGCAAGCCATGGCCGCACTCATGAAACAGGGTGATCACGTCGTCGTGGGTGAGCAGGGGCGGCTGGCCATTCACCCCTTGGGCAAAGTTGCACACCAGGTGCGCCACGGGGGTTTGCAGCTGCTGGGTGTCGGGGCGCAGCCAGCGGGCCCGCACATCGTCCATCCAAGCGCCACCGCGCTTGCCAGCGCGGGCACCGGGGTCGAGGTAGAACTGACCAACCAGTTGGCCTTGACGCTCCAGCCGGAAAAAACGAACGGTGTCGTCCCAAGTGGGCGCCACGTCTTCCACGATGCTGACCTCAAACAAGCTCTCCACGATGGCAAACAAGCCATTGAGCACCTTGGGCGCGGTGAAGTAGGCCTTGACCTCTTGTTCGCTGAAGGCGTAGCGATGCTCCTTGAGGCGTTCCGCAATGAAGGTCCAGTCCCAGGGTTGGGGGTCGTTCAGCCCCAAATGCTCGCGGGCAAAGGCACGCATGGCCGCCACGTCTTGCTCGGCGTGGGGGCGGGCACGCTGGGCCAGCTCCTTCAGAAAATCAACCACCGCTTGCGGCGAGGGCGCCATTTTGGTGGCCAACGAGGCTTGGGCGGCATTGTCAAAACCCAGCAATTGCGCCTCTTCATGGCGAAGTTGCAGCAGCTCGGCCATGATGGGCCCGTTGTCCAACTCGGCGCGTTGGGGCAGGGGGGACAGATCGGAGGCCCGCGTGACGTAGGCCCGATACAACTGTTCGCGCAACGCCGATGAGGTGGCGCATTGCATGATGGGCAAATACACCGGCATCTTGAGGGTCAGCCAATGCCCTTGCAGGCCTTTGTCTTGCGCGGCCTGGGCCGTCGCGGCCAAGATGTCCTCGGGCACGCCATCGAGTTGCTCTCGACCCACCAACAGGCCCCACCCATCGGTGGCGTCGAGCACGTGCTCGCTGAATTGCTGGCTGAGGCTGGCCATGCGCTCTTGAATCTGGGCAAAACGTGCCTTGTCTTCGCCACTGAGTTCCGCGCCTGACAACACAAAATTGCGCAGGGCCAGTGCGTGGGCGCGGCGCTGCTCATCGTTCAGGGCGCTGGTGGGCATGGCTTTGTATTTGGCATACAAGCGCTCGTCGCTGCCGAGTCGGGTCCAAAATTCGGTGACCTTGGGCAACTGCTGGGCATAGGCCTCGCGCAAGGCCGGGCTGTCTTTCACCGCGTGCAAATGGCTCACCATGCTCCAGGCCCGAGACAAGCGCTCGGTGGCCACATCCAACACCGCACTCACCGCCAACCATTGGGCCGGGAAATCCGCTTGGGTGACTTGATCCAAAGCGCTTTGCGCTTGCGCCAGCAAAGCGTCAACGGCTGGCGCCACATGGGCGGCTTGCACGGTGTCAAAACGGGGCAGGCCAGAACAATCGAGCAGGGGGTTTTCAGCAGTCATGACAACGGTTGGGTGAGGCAATGAAACAAGGATTTAACCCGGAAGTTGGGCTTGCGCGGCTTCCAAGGTGTTGACCAGCAACATGGTAATGGTCATGGGTCCAACCCCACCGGGCACAGGGGTGATGTAGCCCGCGACTTTGCGCACGGGCTCGAAGTCGACATCGCCACACAGCTTGCCTTGGTCGTCCCGATTCATGCCCACATCAATCACCACCGCACCGGGTTTGACCATGTCGGCGGTGATGAGTTGGCGTCGGCCCACGGCGGCAACGATGACATCGGCTTGCAACGTGTGGTGCGCCAAATTGGGGGTGGCGCTGTGGCAAATGGTGACGGTGGCGTGTTGCTGCAGCAGCATGAGCGCCATGGGCTTGCCCACGATGTTGCTGCGGCCCACCACCACGGCGTGTTTACCGCGCAGGTCGTAACCAATGGATTCCAGCATCTTCATGCAGCCATGCGGGGTGCAGGGCCAAAAGCCAGGCAATCCGGTCATCAGGGCGCCCGCACTCGCCACATGAAAGCCGTCGACGTCTTTGTTCGGCGCAATGGTCTCGATCACCCGCTGGGCATCGATGTGAGCCGGCAAAGGCAATTGCACCAAGATGCCATGAATGGTGGGGTCCGCGTTGAGGGCGCGCACCCGGTCGAGCAACTCGGCCTCACTCCAATCGGCCGGGTAGCGCTCGAGCACCGAATGAAAGCCCACTTCCTCGCAGGCTTTGACTTTGTTGCGCACATAGACCTGACTGGCGGGATCTTCACCCACCAACACCACGGCCAAACCGGGGGTGATGCCTTGGGCTTTGAGCGCCTGCGTGGCTTGCGCCACTTGGTTGCGCCATTGGCGGGACAAGGCCAAGCCATCGATGAGTTGAGCGGTCATGGTGGGTCTCCAAATTGAAACGCCCGCAGTTGCGGGCGCTGGTGTCGGTGAGGTTGGCTCAGGCTTTGTTGGCGGTGGGGCCAAGGGCAATTTTCAGCAAATCGGCCACGGTGTTGGCATTGAGCTTTTCCATGATGTTGGCCCGGTGGGCCTCAACCGTCTTGATGCTGATGCCGAGGTCATCGGCGATTTGCTTGTTCAGGCGGCCAGCCACGATGCGTTCGAGCACTTGCGCTTCACGCGAGGTGAGCTTGGACATCAGGGCATCGCGGTTTGCGGCTTGTTGGTATTCGGCAAACGACTCCTTGGCGTGTTCGAGCATGCGCTCCACCAAATTGACCAAGTCGTCTTCTTTGAAAGGCTTCTGGATGAAATCCATGGCGCCTTTTTTCATGGTGTTCACGGCCATGGGCACATCGCCATGTCCGGTGATGAACACGATGGGCAGGGGGGATTTGTGTTCGATGAGGCGGTCTTGCAATTCCATGCCGCTCATGCCACCCATGCGCACATCGACAATCAGGCAGGCCACTTCGCGGTGGTCGTAGCGGTTGAGGAACACCTCGGCGGAGTCGAAGCAACGCACCCGAAAGTCTTTGCCTTCCAACAGCCATTGGAGGGAGTCGCGAACGGCTTCGTCGTCATCGACCACATACACCGTGCCTTTTTTGGGGATTAAGCTCATTCAATGCTCCATGAGTGGGTGCAAATCACTGCGAAATGGCAGCACTTGCAGAAGGTCCAGACTGGACAGGTAACCAAAAGGAAAAGCGGCAACCCACAACCGAGTCGGCATTGTAGAGGTTCTCCGCTTGCATCCGACCCTGGTGCGCTTCGATGATGGTTCGGCACAAATTGAGGCCAATGCCCATGCCTTCACGCTTGGTGGAGAAGAAGGCTTCGAAGACCCGATCGATGACGTCATCGGCCAAGCCTTTGCCGGTATCGGTGACGCTGAAATGCACCACCTGCTGTTGTTCAATGACCCGCACATCGACCTTGAGTTGAATGCGCCGCTCCAAGGCTTCGCGGTTGGCCGCATCAATCGATTCGGCCGCGTTTTTCAGCAAATTGAGCAACACCTGCTCGATGAGGATGCGATCGACCCACAAGTCGGGCAACTGGAAAGAGATGTCTTGGTGAATGCGCACCATGCGGCGGCGCATTTCGATCTCGGCCAGTTCCAGGGTTTCGGCAATCATCTGGGCCACCGAGCTTTGCTGGCGATTGTTTTCGCTGCGCTGCACAAAGCTGCGGATGCGATGAATGATCTGGCCAGCCCGTTGCGCCTGGTGCGCGGTTTTTTCCAGGGCAGGCAACAAGTCGGTGGTGTCGACTTGTTTGGCCTGAATGCGGCTGATCATGCCGTTGCAGTAGTTGCTGATGGCCGTGAGCGGTTGGTTGAGTTCGTGCGCCACACTGGAGGCCATTTCCCCCATGGTGATCAACCGGCTGGCCGCCTGGGCTTTTTCGGCTTGCAGCTCGGATTGTTCTTCCGCTTGGCGGCGTGGGGTGATGTCGGTGGCAATGACCATTTGCGCCAAGCTGCCATCGACCCAATTCAAGTAGCGCGAGCGCACCTCCAGCCACTTTTTCAAGTCAGCGATGTAGATTTCTGCGTTCTCGGCGCTGGCCTCGGTGAGGGTGCTGGTGGGGAAGCCCGCCAACTCGTCCTCGGCATCGGCCGGTTGGCTGCGCACGCTGCCGGCTTGGCGCACCAGCTCCAAGTGGCTGTCGCTGCGATTGCCAAACCACTGCCGGAACATTTTGTTGGAGAAGAGCAAGTCGGTGCTGCCCAAGGGGGCCACCGAAACCGCTGCGTCCAAGGCCTCCAACACGGTGGTGAAGCGCGCATGCGAGGCCGCCAGCTGGTCGCGAATGCGGTTGGGCTCGGTGATGTCGGTCATGGAGGTCATCCAGCCGGTTTGCTCGCCCCGGTCGTCAATCAGCGGCGAGAAATACATCCGCGCATCAAACACCGTGCCGTTTTTGCGTTGCACCCGCATTTGGGAGCCGCCCGTGAGGGTTCGGCCCTGCAGCTCATCGGCCATGCGGGCCCACAGCAACTCGTAGTCTTCGGGCGGCCAATACGGAAAGGGGGCGCTGGTGCCCACCAGGTCTTCCTCAGACCAACCGGTCATTTGGCAAAAGGCGGAATTCACGTAGGTGATGCGGCCATTCAAATCCATGGCCCGCATGCCGGTGGAAATGGAGTCCTCCATGGCCCGGCGAAAGTTGGTTTCGGCCACCAGATCGCGCTGGGCCTTTTGCCGCCTGCGGGTGTGGCGCCAGCTGGCGTAGAGCAACCACGTGGTCATGGCACTGAGGGCGGCCACCAGCCACAACATCCCGTCGCCAATGAAGGAGTTGGAGGTGCGGTAGGGCTGCGCGCGCAACCACAAGCTGTTGCCCATGGGGGTGATGGGCATGCGGTAGTCCTCTTGGCTGGCATCAAAGGGCATCCATTTGATGATGCGCGAACGCTGGGCTGAAGACACCCCAGCCAGCAGTTCGCCTTGCGCATCCACCACGGACATGGCCAAGCGCGCATTGATTTCTGGTGGCACGGCGTAACGCAACAAGCCTTCGATGCTGAAGGTCACCATCAAAGCGCCCATGTAACGAATGCGGTCCAGAATGGGCACCACCATGATGATCTGAACGCCCTGATTGGTGAGGCCATTGGCTTTGGTGAGCGGCGAGCTGAAGACGGGTTGCCTTAATTCCCTGGCCAAGGTGTAGGCGCTGCGAATGTCGGGCTGGGTGATGCGTTCGCCCAATTGCAGCACCAAACTGTCGGGCTGACTGGCGGCGGCATAGGACAAATTCACACTCCCTTGCGCGTTGATCCAGGTGACCCCAACGATCTCTGGAAACTCAATGACCATGGACTCCACATCCAAGATCAGGTCTTGTTTGTTGATTTGCTGGTTGGCCAGTTGACGCGCGGTTTGCATCAACTGTTCCTGGCGCTCACTGACTCGCAAGCGAATGCGCTGCTGGGCGTATTCCAAGTCCCGACGAACGCTTTCCCGCTCCCGATCGGCCTCTTCGATGCGCAAATAGGTGATGCTGGTGATCAGGGTGATCAAAAACAGCAGCACCGCCATCAACGGCGCAATCACCGCGTAGCGGTCTTGCCGGTTGGGCGATTGTTTGCGCCACCAACGCATGCCTTGTTTCCAAGTGCTGGTGGGTGAGGGGGGAAAGTTGGGCCGCATGGGGGTTGAGTTTAGGGGGATTGCAGTTTGGATTCGGCCTGAAATTTCATATGAAGAAATAAAAAATCAGTATTTGAAAAATATGGCGGGTTGTGAAAAAATCCAAAACACAGGCAAACTCAAAGCCAAACGACGCCAACCACATGAGGAGCACAACATGGCGCAGACCCAAGGCGAGCAGAAAACGTTCGCGCTGAACGACCCTGACAGTCAAGAAACCCGAGAGTGGATGGATGCCCTCTCGGCCGTCATCGAAAAAGAGGGGCCCGAGCGGGCGCATTTCTTGTTGGAGCAACTGCTCGAACACGCTCGGGAATCCAGCATCGACATGCCGTTTTCTGCCACCACCGGCTATGTGAACACCATCGAGCCTGACCAAGAAGCGCATTGCCCCGGCAACATCGAAATTGAAGAGCGTTTGCGCGCCTACATGCGCTGGAACGCCATGGCCATGGTGGTCAAGGCCAACCGTCACAACCCCGCAGATGGCGGCGACTTGGGCGGTCACATTGGCTCCTTTGCTTCGCTGGCCCACCTCTTTGGTGCCGGTTTCAACCACTTCTGGCACGCGGAAAGCGCCGATCGCGGTGGCGATTTGCTCTTCATTCAGGGTCACGTGGCCCCCGGCGTTTACGCCCGTGCCTTTTTGGAAGGCCGTTTGACGGAAGAGCAATTGCTCAATTTCCGCCAAGAAGTGGACGGCAACGGCTTGTCGAGCTACCCCCACCCGAAACTCATGCCCGAGTTTTGGCAATTCCCCACCGTTTCCATGGGCTTGGGCCCCTTGATGGCCATTTACCAAGCCCGATTCCTGAAGTATTTGCACGCCCGTGGCATTGCCGACACCTCCAAGCGCAAGGTTTGGGTGTTCTGTGGCGACGGCGAAATGGACGAAGTGGAGTCGTTGGGCGCCATTGGCTTGGCCGCCCGCGAAAAGCTCGACAACCTGATCTTTGTGATCAATTGCAACTTGCAGCGTCTGGATGGCCCCGTTCGTGGCAACGGCAAGATCATTCAGGAGCTGGAAGGCGAGTTCCGGGGCTCTGGCTGGAACGTGATCAAACTCCTCTGGGGCAGCAATTGGGATCCCTTGCTGGCACGAGACAAAGACGGCGCCTTGCGTCGCATCATGATGGAAACCCTGGACGGCGATTACCAGGCCTTCAAAGCCAACGACGGCGCCTTCGTTCGCCAGCACTTCTTTGGCCGTGACCCCAAAACCCTGGAAATGGTTTCGCACCTGTCGGATGACGACATTTGGAACCTGCGCCGTGGCGGCCACGACCCCCAAAAGGTGTATGCGGCCTACCATGCAGCGGTCAATCACCAGGGCCAGCCCACGGTGTTGTTGATCAAAACCGTCAAAGGTTTTGGCATGGGCAAAGCCGGTGAGGGCAAAAACACGGTTCACCAAACCAAAAAGCTCACGGACGACGACATTCGCGCCTTCCGTGATCGCTTCAACATCCCCATTCCCGACAGCGAGCTGGCCAAGATTCCGTTTTACAAGCCCGCCGACGACACCCCAGAAATGCGCTACTTGCACGAGCGCCGCAAAGCCCTGGGTGGGTATTTGCCGCATCGTCGCGTTCGCGCCGATGAAAGCTTCACCGTCCCCGCGCTGGAGACCTTCAAGGCCGTGTTGGAACCCACCCCAGAGGGTCGTGAAATTTCAACCACCCAAGCCTATGTGCGTTTTCTGACGCAGCTGCTGCGCGACCAAGCCCTGGGCCCGCGTGTGGTGCCCATCTTGGTCGATGAAGCCCGCACGTTTGGCATGGAAGGCTTGTTCCGTCAAATTGGCATTTACAACCCCGAAGGTCAGCGCTACACCCCGGTCGACAAAGACCAGGTCATGTATTACCGCGAAGACACCAAAGGTCAAATCCTGCAAGAGGGCATCAACGAAGCCGGTGGCATGAGCTCTTGGATTGCGGCGGCCACCAGCTACAGCACCAACAACCGCATCATGGTGCCGTTCTACGTGTATTACTCGATGTTTGGCTTCCAGCGCATTGGCGACTTGGCCTGGGCTGCTGGCGACATGCAAGCGCGCGGTTTCTTGCTGGGCGGCACCTCGGGGCGCACCACGCTCAACGGCGAAGGCTTGCAACACGAAGATGGCCACAGCCACATCCTGGCGGGCACCATCCCCAACTGCATCAGCTACGACCCCACCTTCGCCCACGAAGTGGGGGTGATCTTGCACCACGGCCTCAAGCGCATGGTGGAAAAGCAAGACAACGTCTTCTACTACCTGACCCTGCTCAACGAAAACTACGCCATGCCCGGTCTCCAGGCTGGCACGGAAGACGAGATCATCAAGGGCATGTATTTGCTGCAAGCGGGCGAGGGCGCCAAAAAAGCCTTGCGCGTGAATTTGCTGGGCAGCGGCACCATCTTGCGTGAATCCATCGCCGCGCGCGACTTGCTGGCCCAAGACTGGGGCATTGCCGCCAACGTGTGGAGCTGCCCCAGCTTCAACGAATTGGCTCGCGACGGCGCCGATTGCGAGCGCTGGAACCTGCTCAACCCCACGGCAACGCCCAAGCAGTCGTTTGTGAGTCAACAACTGAGCGCCCACGCCGGCCCGGTGGTGGCCTCCACCGACTACATGCGCAACTACGCCGAGCAAATTCGCCCCTACCTGCCCAAAGACCGCGCCTACAAGGTGCTGGGCACCGACGGCTTTGGCCGCAGCGACTTCCGCTTCCGTTTGCGCGAGCACTTCGAGATCAACCGCCATTACATCGTCGTGGCCGCCCTGAAAGCCTTGAGCGAAGAGGGCAAGCTCGAAGCCAGCCGAGTGGCTGAAGCGATTGCCAAATACGGCATCAAGACCGACAAGATCAACCCCTTGTACGCCTAAGGAGCGCCCCGACATGAGCACGATTCAAGTCAAAGTCCCCGACATTGGCGATTTCAAGGAAGTGGCGGTGATTGAGCTGTTGGTGAAACCCGGCGACACCATCGCCGTGGACCAGTCGCTGATCACCGTGGAGTCCGACAAAGCCTCGATGGAAATTCCATCCAGCCATGCCGGCGTGGTCCAGTCGATGGAAGTCAAACTGGGCGACCAAGTCAGCGAAGGCTCGGTGGTGCTCACCTTGGCCGCAGCCGACGCACCCGCAGCGGCCGCACCCGCACCCGCAGCGGCCCCTGCGGCCCCCGCACCCGCAGCAGCTGCGGCGACCCCTGTGGGCGCCCATGCCCCGGCCTCGACACCGGCTTTGGGCCTGCCCCATGCCTCGCCCTCGGTGCGCAAATTTGCCCGCGAGTTGGGCGTTCCCCT
>JAYPFZ010000047.1:15225-18028 GCA_038126555.1 Betaproteobacteria bacterium | reverse complement strand
TTGAACTGGCACTCCAAGCTCCGCACCAGGCGGGGCTTTTTTGCGATGGGCAGGTCTCACGCCTCAACCCTGACGTATCCTCTCCCACCAGATCACCACAACCGCAGAGCTGGAAAGGCTTCCTGTCGCGATGACCGATGTTCAAAGCTGGGGCGAAACTTTGCGACTGTTGGTCGAATTGGCGGCCACGGCTGCCTTTGCGCTAACGGGCATCATGAAAGCAGCACGCAAGCAATTGGATGCCGTGGGCGTTTGTGTTGTGGGCTTTCTCGCCGCATTCGGTGGCGGCACCTTGCGCGACGTGCTCCTCGACCAACGACCCTTTTTTTGGGTTCAAAACGTCAATGTTTTGTGGGGCGTCTTGGCCCTTTGCGTGTTGGCCATGTTTTTTTTGCGCCACCGCCATTTCGAACTCACCAGCAAAGCCATCGAGTGGCCCGACGCACTGGGCTTAGGGCTTTTTGCGGCCACTGGGGTGCATCAAACCTTGTTGCTGGGTCTACCGCCTGTGGTGGCCGTCCTCATGGGGGTGCTCACTGGCGTATTCGGCGGCGTGCTGCGTGACCTGGTGTGCAACGAAATCCCCACCGCATTTCACGACCACCGCCCTTATGCCATCTGCGCTTTTGCAGGCGGCTGGGTCTATGTGGGGCTATGGCAGTGGGATGCGCCCGCTTGGGTGGCCTTGGTCGCTTGCGTTGCGGTCACAGCCGGGCTGCGGGGCTTAGCGCTCTGGCGCAACTGGCAGTTGCCAGCTTGGCGCAATTGAACGGGGGAATACCCCCTCTCACTCAGCGCTGAACGCATACCCGTCCATGGCAATGACGTGGTTGTTAATCCCCCGATAAAACGCTTGTGGCTTGGCCGCGGGTCCGGCGGCACCCAGGGCCACAAACAACGGCAACAAGTGGTCTTCGCTGGGATGCGCCTGCGCCCCGTCGGGATTCAGGCGGCGGTAGTTCAAGAGGTCTGGCCAGTTCTGCGCCGTCAAATGGGCTTCCAGCCAATCGGTGAACCGCTGAACATAGGCTGGGGTTTGTCCACCCAAGGCATTGGCCAGTTGCCAGTCGTGCAGGTTGTGTGTGAGGTTGCCCGAGGCCACGATGAGCACGCCCTGCTCCGCCAGTTCGGCCAATGCTTGCCCCACGCGGTAAGCCTGCGCTGGCCCAGCTCGCATTTGCATGGACACCGGCACGATGGGCACTAGAGCGTCGGGAAACATTTGGCGCAAGGGCTGCCAAGCCCCATGGTCCAGGCCTTGCTCGCGCTCGGCCGCCTCCAAACCAGCCGCTTGCAACAACCCGAGGATTTGCTGGGCCAAGTCGGGCGAACCGTGGGCAGGGTATTGAATGTCGTAAAGCGGCGCGGGGAAGCCGTAAAAATCGTGAATGGTTTCCAGCTCGGTGGCGGTGCTCACCGTGGGCACGCGGGTGTCCCAGTGGGGGCTGAACACCACAATGGCTTTGGGCGTTGGCAATTGAGCCACCACACGCGACATGGCCGCGCCGGCTTCGCCCGGCTCCAGCGCAAAGGTGGGGGCACCGTGGGGAACAAACAAAACGTTTTGAATTGAGGCCATGTCTTAACTCCGATGAATGCCCGAACTGTAGGCACTCCGAGCGCTTTTAAAAAGCCCACAATTCGCATTTGTTTGTTGCACAATTTGCAACAATGAACAAATTCACCGCCATGCAATGGTTTGTGCGCGTTGCCGAAACCGGCAGCTTTGCCGCCGTGGCCCAACAATTGGGCGTCGACCGATCCGTGGTCACCCGCCAGGTGTCCGCCCTAGAAAAGGAGTTGGGCGCCAAGCTCCTCACCCGCAGCACGCGCAGCCTGGCGCTCACCCCAGCGGGCCAAAGCTATTTGGACCAAGCCCAAACCATTCTGAACCTCGTGGATGCCGCCGAATCCAGCCTCGGCGAAGAACAGGCGGTTCCTCGAGGCCGCATTCGGCTGGCCCTGCCCTTGAGTTTTGGCTTGCAGCGGTTGTTGCCTGTGCTGCTCGAATTCGCCAACCTGCACCCCACCATTGAGTGCGTTTGGGATTTTTCCGATCGCCGCAGCAAGCTCATCGAGGAAGGCATCGATTTGTCGATTCGGATCACCAATCGGCTCGTGCCCAGCGACATCGTGCGCAAACTGGGCAGCACGCAGCTCCTCACCGTGGCTTCGGCCCAATACCTGGCCCAACATGGCAAGCCCAAGCGGCCCAGCGACCTCAGCCAACACCAAGGCTTGCTCTACGCTTTGGAATTTCAGCCCGACACATGGCATTACCGCGAACGAGACGGCAGCACCACGGCCGTGAGCTTGCGGCCGCGATTGGTGGCCAACAATGGCGAGGCCTTGATGGCCGCAGCTGCCCAGCACCTGGGCATCACCCGTCAGCCCGACTTCATCGTGCAGCCCTACTTGGACGATGGCCGGGTGCAAAAGGTCTTGCCCGGTTTCCCCTCCGAGACCTTGGGCATTTACGCGGTCTTGCCCAGCAACCGCTATGTGCCCCACCGGGTCTCGGTGCTCATGGCGTATTTGGCGCAGGCGTTGAAGTGAGCCCCCAACTTCAATTCGGCGGGGCCGAGCGCGGCTCCAGGCCGCCCCACTGTCTGTAAAACAACAAGGCACTCTGAAGCAAGGCCTGCCTGCCCGCTTCGGTGGCGCCCTCGCTCCAGCCAATGCGCGCCATGAAGGGCTGGGTGGGTGCACCCTTGGATTGCAAAAATTCGGCCCAGGTTTGTTGTCGCAGCGGGCCCAAAAAAGCGCCGTGGGCCACGCCGGGGAAATACACCACGTCCAAGGC
>JAYPFZ010000047.1:0-15215 GCA_038126555.1 Betaproteobacteria bacterium | reverse complement strand
ACCCCGGTCTTCCAGCTTGAGCTGTTTGGCCCACTCCAACGAGGTGAGCATGGTGCCCGAGCCCTGGCTTTGGCTGCACCGGTCGGCCGTGCCCGGTGGCGCGCCAGGGGCTTTGACCACCACGCGGCAGTTCTCGGCAATCTCCCAGCGCTTTTTGCCCACGGTGGCACCCAAATCATCTTCTTGTCCAAAGGCCACCCGCACGGGCGAGCGCAACACATCCGGCAAGCCCATGCCCACCGGGGTCGGGGCCTCGCTGAAGACGGCTTGCACCCGGTGTGGCGCAGGGAGCGCGGCCAAATTCAAAACCACCGACGCGCCATTGGAAATGCCATACAAAAAGAGGCGCTGGGCATCGACGTCGGGCCGCTGCTGCAGCCACCGAATGGCCTGCTCACCAATCTTGAACAACATCGCCTGGCGCGTCGCATTGGCCAATCGGGGGGTGCGGGCAAAGCCGTTCATGGCGTAGGCGTCGAAGATCAGCGTGGCATAGCCTGCCGCATGAAACGCATCGGTGATGGCTTGGGCGTCCTTGCGCCCGCCACCACCATGAATCGACAGCACCACGGGAAACGGCCCAGTGCCTGCGGGCACACGCCATTGCACCGAAGCGTGGCAGGGGTCAAAGCCCGAGGTTTCACCATCCACCCACAAACCGCGTTGGGTGGGCTGGCGAATCACTTCCGGACGGCACGTCGGTTCAGCCACCGCGTTGTCCCAAGGCCCCAAACCCAGGGTCAGCAACGCCAGCAAACACCCTGCCCAATGAATTCGACGCATGGCACGACTCCTTGCAAACTGCTCAAACCACTTGCACCACAACGGGGCGAGCGCACACGGTTGGTGCCATTCACTTGAATGACAGCGGCGACGCCAAACCCCCAAAGCTCACGTTATTATGAAGACGCCGAGAAACCGCCTAGGGTTTCTGCGGTCAGCCCTCCCTTTCCAACTTGGAGTCCTCATGAAACGTCCCCTTCTTCAATGCGCACTGGCGTTCTCCGCTTTGAGCCTCACCGCCATGGCCCATGCCCAAACCCAATGGGATTTGCCTGCCGCTTACCCGGCCACCAATTTCCACTCGGTCAACCTGACCCAGTTTGCTGCCGACGTCGACAAGCTCTCGAAAGGCAAGCTCAAGATCACCGTGCACGCAGGGGCTTCCTTGTTCAAAGCCCCCGAGATCAAGCGCGCTGTGCAAGGCGGCCAAGCCCAAATTGGCGAAGTGCTGATGGTGAACTTCCAAAACGAATGGGCCGTGTGGGGCGCCGATGGCATTCCCTTCCTGGCCACCAGCTACGACCAAGCCGCCAAGCTCTGGAAAGTCCAGCGCCCCATGATCGAGAAAAAGCTGGCCGAACAAGGCATGATGGCCTTGTATGCCGTGCCCTGGCCCCCCCAAGGCATTTACAGCAAAAAGCCTTTGAACAGCGCTGCCGACCTCAAAGGCATGAAGTGGCGCGCCTACAGCCCCGCCACCTCGCGCATTGCGCAATTGGTGGGCGCACAGCCCGTCACCATTCAAGCGGCTGAAGTCAGCCAAGCCTTTGCCACCGGCGTGGCTGAAAGCATGATGTCCAGCGGCTCCACCGGCGCCGATGCCAAACTCTACGAACACGTGAAGTATTGGTATGACACCCAGGCTTGGCTGCCCAAGGACTTGGTCATCGTCAACCGCGCGGCCTACAACAAGCTCGACAAAGAGACCCAAAACGCCTTGTTGCAAGCCGCAGCCGAAGCCGAAAAGCGCGGCTGGGAAGCCAGCAAGAAAGCCAACGGCAGCTCGCTCGACGCCTTGCGCAAGGGCGGCATGCAAATCCTGCCCCCTTCAGCCCAACTCTCCGGCGACATGAAAAAAGTCGGCGAAGTGCTGCTCAAGGAATGGCTGGACAAAGCCGGTCCTGAAGGTCAGGCACTCATCAAAGCCTTCAACCAGTAAGCACTGAGCATGCGCAGGACCTTAGACGCCCTTTACGGGGCTGCGGGATGGGTGGCAGCCGTCTTTTTGATGGGCTTGCTGCTCATGGTGTTGCTCACCATCGTGAGCCGCCTCCTGCACTTTTACGTGCCTGGCACCGATGCCTATGCTGGCTACCTCATGGCCGGCAGTGGCTTTTTGGCCTTGGCCCACACCTTGAAAAAAGGCGAGCACATCCGGGTGAGTTTGTTGGTCAACCACCTGCAAGGGCGCGCGCGCTTTTGGCTCGAAATTTGGGCTTTGCTCCTGGCCAGTTTGCTCTCGGCCTTGTTTGCCTATTACAGCCTTCGCTTGGCTTGGCAATCGCACCTCTTCAACGACATCTCCACCGCCAACGACGCCACGCCCCTTTGGATTCCCCAATTGCCCATGGTGTTCGGCGCCCTCTTGCTGTTCGTGGCCTGCCTCGACGAGTTGTGGCTGCACTGGCATGGCAAAAGTGAGGTCTTCCGACAAGAAGGCTCGGCCCACAATGAGTGAAGCACCTTGGGAGGCCACCGGCCATGAATGATTTCAGCATCATGGTTTTGTTGGTGCTCGCCCTCTTTGCCATTTTGGGCAGCGGCGTCTGGATTGGCCTCACCCTATCGGGGGTCGCCTGGATTGGCATGCAGCTTTTTTCGTCGCGCCCTGCCGGCGATGCCATGGCCGTCACCATCTGGGGCTCGGCGTCGAGCTGGACCCTCACGGCCTTGCCCTTGTTCATTTGGATGGGCGAAATCTTGTTTCGCACTCGGCTCTCCAGCGACATGTTCAAAGGCCTGTCGCCTTGGATGCAAGGCTTGCCGGGGCGCTTGCTCCACACCAACGTCGCAGGCTCTGCCATTTTTGCGGCCGTCTCTGGGTCTTCAGCCGCCACCTGCGCCACGATTGGCAAGATGACCCTGCCCGAGTTGACCCAACGCGGCTACCCCGAACACATGATCGTGGGCTCACTGGCTGGCGCCAGCACCCTGGGGCTGTTGATTCCCCCGTCCATCATCATGATCGTCTACGGCGTGACCGCCGAGGTGTCCATCGCCAAGCTGTTCATCGCAGGTGTGTTTCCGGGCATCTTGTTGGCCCTGCTGTTTTCAGGCTACATCGCGGTGTGGTCATGGCTCAACCCGCAGCGCATCCCCGCGAGCGACACCCAAATCAGCTGGTCTCATCGTTTTTACGAATCGCGCCACCTCATCCCCGTGTTGTTGCTCATCTTGGCGGTGCTGGGCTCCATTTACACCGGCGTGGCCACTGCCACCGAAGCGGCCGCCGTGGGCGTGGTGGGTTCCTTCGCTTTGTCGGCGGTGCAAGGGTCGCTCAATTGGTCTACTTTCCGTGACTCCATCATGGGGGCCACTCGCCTTTACTGCATGATCGCCCTCATTTTGTCGGGGGCCTCTTTTCTCACCCTCAGCATGGGCTACATCGGCTTGCCCCGTCATTTGGCCGAATGGATTGGCGCGTTGGGCCTGAGCCCTGGCCAACTCATTCTGGCCTTGGCCTTGTTTTTCATGGTGCTGGGCTGTTTCCTCGATGGCATTTCCATGGTGGTGCTCACCATGGGCGTGCTCTTGCCCACAGTGCAAGCCGCCGGCATCGACCTCATTTGGTTTGGCATCTTCATCGTCTTGGTGGTGGAAATGGCGCAAATCACCCCACCCGTGGGTTTCAACCTCTTTGTGTTGCAAGGCATGACGGGCCGTGAGTTGCCTTGGATTGCACGGGCCACCCTGCCCATGTTTCTGATGATGTGTTTGGCCGTGTGGTTGGTTTACGCCTTCCCGGTCATCATCACTTGGCTGCCCAGCCACATGTAACCCACACCCCAACCGCCACCATGGAACATCGCTCGGTCGCCGTGCTCGGAGCCGGAATGGTTGGGGTCAGCTGCGCGCTGGCTTTGCAACAACGGGGATTTGCCGTCACCTTGGTCGATGGCCAGCCTCCTGGCGATGGCACCTCGCATGGCAATGCGGGGGTGTTCGCCACCAGCTCCGTCATTCCATTGAACAACCCACAACTCTGGCGCAGCCTGCCCCGCTTGCTCAGCAACCAAACGCCACAGCTTCGCTTGCACTGGCCCACGGTTCGGCGGCAAGCCCCTTGGCTGCTTCGGTTTTTATGGCAGACCCGGCCCACGGCTTTTCAGGCCACCGCGCAGGCTTTGCACCAACTCATTGGCTTGTCGATGACCACCCACAGCCGCTGGATGCCAGCGGCCCAAGTGGGTCACCGGCTGCGCACCAACGGCTGGTTGTTGCTGCAACGCCAACCCGCCACGCCAGCATCCACCCAGTGGACGCGTGGCCTTTACGATCAATTGGGAGTGGCCTACGAGGCCCTGTCGGCCGCCGACCTCACCGACCTCGAACCCGCCCTCAAACCCATTTTTTCGCATGGCCTGTGGCTCAAGGACAGCGCCTCGGTGGACGACCCAGCGGCGGTGGTCAAAGCCTACGCCGATTGGCTGGTCCAACTGGGTGGGCGCGTGTGGCAACGGCCGGCCACAGGCTTGCGGCGCGTCGAGCGGCAATGGCAGGTTCAATTGGCCAATCACCCTGACTTGTCGGTCGATCATGTGGTGGTGGCGCTGGGGCCTTGGTCGGCCGAATGGCTGTCGGCACATTTGGGCCTGAAGGTGCCCATGGCCCATGAGCGCGGCTATCACCAGCATTACCCCTTACAGGGCGCAAGCCCCCTGCATCGGCCTTTTCACGACGCGGCGGGTGGCTATGTGATTTCCCCCATGAGCCAGGGTCTGCGCCTGACCTCTGGCGTGGAGTTCACCCACCCCAATGCACCAGCTCAAACCCAGCAGTTGCAACAAGCCGAGGTTGCGGCCCGGCAAGCCCTAGACCTGGGCCCTGCCCTGCTGCCCCAAGCCTGGGTGGGCAGCCGCCCGTCGCTACCGGACAGCCGCCCGGTCATTGGGCCCAGCCGCCGCCACCCCGGGCTGTGGCTGGCCTTTGGCCATCAGCACATTGGTCTGAGCACTGGTGCGGGCACGGGTGAATTGCTGGCCGACCTCATGAGCCAAACGCCAGCGCGCATCGACCCAACCCCCTTTGCCGCTGGCCGTTTCGGTCTTTAAGACGCAACCCGACTGCGTTGCGCCCATTGGGCCAGCAACAGGGTCTCGATGTCGTGCACCGGGCGACCCGTGGCCAGCGCCACCGCCTCGCGGTAGGGGGGCATGTTGGTGCACTCCAGCACCACGTTTTGCACCTCGGGGTGCGCCTGCACCAAGGCCAAAGCCGCTTGCACCACCTCTTGCTGGGCCCGCGCCACATCCAGCTCGGTGCGGTTGCCCAAGATGGCGGTCTGCATGCTGCAACCGGTTGCCAAGCCACTCACCGGCGTTCCGAGGGGCACGCCCGCTGCCAACAAAATGGAAGGGCTCAAGGACTGTGCGTCAAAGGTCACGATGCCAGGGCTGGCCAGCTGCTGGCACATCAACAAGCTCGACGTCAGCACGGGAACCGACAAGGCCGCTTCGAATTGCGGTTGGTAGGCCGCCAGAAAACCGCAGCTGGTGGTGATCAGGGCCGCGCCTTGGGACACCAAGGCCTGAGCCCCTTCCAAAAACGGTGCCAGCAAACGCGGGTCAGCGTCTTTCACCACCCCTTGGGGCGATGCCCCTTGGATGGTCAAGAAGCGAACCGGAATGCCCGCGCGCGCGTAGGTTTGGGGGTTGCCCACATCGCCCACGGGCCGAGGGAATTGCGTGTCGAGCATGAGCACGCCCAAAAACGGCACCGGCCTCATGCGGCCTCCTGGTGGGCGGCGGCGCAGTGGCGCAACGGTGACGGCTTTCGCACAGAAGACAAGCGCTTCTCCAAGGGGAAATGAATGCGCCTATCATGCCAGCTTGCAATGCGCCACCGAGTTCATGAGCGATCTTTCTCCCCCTCGACTGCTGCCCATGGGCGACACCGCCTGGACCCTGGAGTGGGGGCTGGTGATTGACCCCGAGGTGAACCTGCGGTGCCTCGACTTGGCCAGCCGCATCCAGTCATGGCAGCTCGAACAAGGCATCGAAGGTTTGGTGGATGTCATCCCCACCTTCCGGTCCGTCACGGTGCATTTCGATCCCCTGGTGCTCAACGCCCAAACCCTGGCCGATCAACTCTTGGCGCTGGCCGCTTCAGCCCAGGCCGTGCCCACGGCCGGCCGCCAATGGCGTTTGCCCGTGCACTTTGGTGCCGAGCACGGCCCCGATCTCGACGAGCTGGCCGAACGGGTGAAGCTCACCCCCGACACCTGCGTGCACACCCTGTGCGACACCGTGTTGCGCGTCTATGCCATGGGCTTCATGCCCGGTTTTGCCTACATGGCCACCCTGCCCCCCAGCTTGCACGTGCCTCGACGCGCCACCCCCCGCACCCGGGTTGCGCCGCAAACCTTGGCCATCGCCAATGGCATGGCGGGCATCTACCCCTGGCCCAGCCCCGGTGGCTGGTATTTGCTGGGCCACATGCCCGTGCCTTTGTTTGATTCACGCCTCGACGATCAAGCCGCCTTGTTTTGTGCGGGCGACGCCTTGCAGTTCTACCCCGTTGACGCCAACACCTGCGATGCCCTCACCCGCGAACTGGCCCACGACCCCGCCGTGCGTTGGCGTTTCTTGGAGCACGCGTCGTGAGCGCCCAACTGGAATTCACCCAAGGCGGGCTGGGCAACACCGTGCAAGACCCAGGCCGCGCGGGGCGACGCCATTTGGGCTTGCCGGCCTCGGGCTGGCTCGACCCCTGGCTGGCGCGTTGTGCGAATGCCTTGGTGGGCAATGGCTTGACGGCAGCCGTTTTGGAAATGCGAGCCCTGGGCCCCACGGTGCTGCTCACCCAAGGCTCGGTGCGCCTGAGCTTGGCGGGCCAAGTCACGGCCCAAGTGGTGCGCGCCAGTGGCGTGAGCCAGCCGGTGGCGCCCTGGCAAGCCATCACCCTCACCCCGGGCGACGCCCTCAAGGTGGGGGCCGTCACTTCGGGCTGCGCCTATTTGGCTTGCAGCGGCGGTTGGCAAACCCCCTTGGCCATGGGCAGCCAATCCACCTATGCCTTGGTGGGCTTGGGGGGGCACGAGGGCCGCGCCTTGCAAACGGGCGATGTGTTGGCTTGCCCGGGCTTGGACAACGCAGACTCGCCCAGCTGGCAAGCCCCTGCCTTTGAACACGCAACAGGGCCCATTCGCCTGATGTGGGGCCCACAAGACGACCACTTCACCGAAGACGCCAAGCACACCCTCACCCACACCGAGTGGCAAGCCTCCAGCGCCCAAGATCGCATGGGCTTGCGCTTGTCGGGCACCGCCCTCACGCACGCCAGTGCCGCAGCCGCCGACATCATTTCAGACGGCATCGTGCCCGGCGCCATGCAAGTGCCCGCCAATGGGCAACCCATCGTGTTGCTCGCCGACTGCCAAACCATGGGCGGCTACCCCAAGATCGCCACGGTCATCAGCGCCGACTTGCCGCGCATGGCCCATTTGCCGGCGGGTCGCGTGTGTCGCTTTGAAGCGGTGACACCCGCTCAGGCGCAAGACGCCTTGATCGAATTGAACCAGCGCTGGCTAACCTGGCAGCGCAGCCTCAGCGCCTATGTGGAGCCCGGCTGGGTCGACACCCAAGCCATGCACCAAGGCAACCTCATCAGTGGCATGGTCCATGCCCTACAACCGGAGTGACGTGAGATGCAACAACCCATCAACTTGAATGCCGATCTGGGCGAGAGCTTTGGCGCGTGGTCCATGGGCGATGACGCCGCGATGCTGGGCATCATTGGCAGTGCCAACTTGGCGTGCGGCTTTCATGCCAGCGACCCTCTGGTGATGCGCGACACCGTGGCGCTGGCCGTGGCCAACGGCGTGAGCATTGGCGCGCACCCAGCTTTTCCCGATTTGCAAGGCTTTGGTCGGCGCGTCATGCGCATGGCGCCCAAAGAATTGGAAGCCTGCATCATTTACCAAATCGGTGCCTTGCAAGCCATTGCCCATTCCAAGGGTGCGCGCGTCACCCACGTCAAACCCCACGGGGCCCTGAGCAACGTGGCGTGCCAAGACGATGCCACGGCCGAAACCGTGGTGCGAGCCCTGCTGAGCCTGGGTGGCGAATTGCCCTTGCTGGCCCCCGCCCTCTCGGCCATGACCCGCGCCGCCCAACGCCTGGGCTTGCCCGTGTGGCACGAGGTGTTCGCTGACCGCACCTACCAAGAAGACGCCCAACTCACGCCCCGCTCGCAACCGGGCTCGGTCTTGCACGAGCCCGAAGCCTGCGTGGCCCACGTGCTGGCCATGCTCGAGCGCGGTGGCATCGTCACCACCTCGGGCCAATGCCTGCCCACCCCCATCGACAGCATTTGCGTGCATGGCGATGGCGTCACCGCCGTGCAAACGGCACGAACCCTCAAACAAGCCTTGCAAGACCGGGGTTACACCCTGAGCGCCCTCAACCTGCTGCCCACCCACTGATGAACGACACCTTCGACCTGCCCACCTCCGACCCCGACGTCCTCATCCATGGCCGCATTCGCGGCGAAGGACCACCGCTGTTGCTCTTGCATGGCAACCCGCTGAGCCACCGCAGCTGGGATCGCATCATCGACGGCCTCACCCCGCACTTCACCGTGGTCACCACCGACTTGCGTGGCTATGGCGACAGCAGCAAACCCAAAGGCTTGCCCGACCACACCAATTACAGCTTTCGCCGCATGGCCCTGGACCAAGTTGAGGTGATGCAGGCTTTGGGCTTTGAGCGTTTCGCACTGGCTGGCCACGACCGAGGGGCTCGCACCGCCCACCGGCTCAGCTTGGACCACCCCGAGCGCGTCAGCCGGGTGGCGTTTTTGGACATCTTGCCCACCCACGTGGTCTTCAACGAGATTGGCGCGCAAGAAGCCGTCGACCTCTACCACTGGTGGTTCATGGCCCAACCCTTGGGCTTCCCAGAAACTTTGCTCAAAGGTCACGAGGCCTACTACATCCGCAACAAGCTGATGAAGCAAGGTCAAGGCAAAGGCGGCTTCACCGAAGAAGAAATCAACGAATACATCCGCGTGTGCACCCCAGACAACATCCACGCCGTGTGCGAAGACTACCGGGCGGCGTTTTATGTGGACTGGCCGATGGACCAAGCCGACATGGCCGCTGGCCGCAAGCTCGACATGCCGGTGATGCTGCTCTGGGGCGCGCGCAGTCACACCGCCTTGCGCCACAACCCGCGCGAAGACTGGCAACCGTTTTGCTCCCACATTGCGCACATGGCCGAGTTGCCGTGTGGGCACTACCCCAGCGAGCAAGCGCCCCAGGAAACCCTGGCGGCCTTTCTGAAGTTTTTTGGCGAAGCCTGAAGGCCTTCAAGCCAGCCAGCGCAGCAGGTCTTGCAGCACCGCCTCGGGCTGCTCCTGCATGGCCATGTGCCCGCACTCGGGCCACACCACCATTCGCCCGTGAGGCGCCAAGGCCAGCATGGCCTCGTGTTGGGCCACATTGGCCCAGGTGTCTTGCGCGCCAGTGGCAATCAGCAAAGGCCCAGTCCACGCCCGCAACACCGCGCTGGCATCGGGCCGTGCCAACAAGGCTTCAATCTGGGCTTCGAAGTGGGCTGGCGTTTTGCGCTCAAACATCGCCAAGATGGCCTCGATCAATGCGGCATCACGCAAGCGATCGGGATGCACCATGCCTTGCACCCACTGGTTCGCCATGACCCTCAACCCTTGGGTTTGCGCCACGGCCAGCAGGGCCAGGCGTTTGGCCCGCTCTTGTTCCCCCGCCTCGCCCGCAGGCTTGGGCAAATGGCCCGTGTCGAGCAAGGCCAAGCGCAACACGCGTTCAGGTGCCAGACGGGCCATCTCCAGCGCCACACGCCCACCCATGGAATGCCCCGCCACCTGCAAAGGCCCGGCGTGGGCATCGAGGATGCGCTGGGCCATGTCGGTGAGGCTTCGGCTCAAGCCGTGATCCACCACCTGAATCGCCGACACGGTTGGTGCGGTTTGCAAGCCGGCCATCACCGGTTGCCACACGGTGTCATCACACATCAAACCCGGAATCAGAATCAAAGGTGCTGGGGTCATGCGGGGGTCTCCTCGGGCTGACGTTCGTGTTGCATCAGGCGGTCAATGACGCGGCGTGCTTGCACGCCACCCGCGTCGATGTTGAGCATCAGCAGTTTGCGCTCTGGATGCAAGCTGAGGTTGGATTGTTGTCGCTCGAGCATCTCGAGGTCTTCGGCAAAGATCTGACCCTGGCCTTGCTGGATGCGTTGCGTGAGGCCCGCATCGTCGACTTGAAAGCTGCGGGCCATGCCCCAGTGATACCAATGCGAATGTTCGGTTTCTGGTGTGATGAAGTCCACCACCACGCTGTGCACCTTGGCCGCATGAGGCGCGTCCAAGCCCCCTTGGCCCGCCAAAGCCACGCCCACATCAATCAGCACATGCGAAGGGGGCGTGAAGCGGCAAATTTGCCAGCGGTCTACGGGAGCTTGCGGGTCCAGGCCATGGGCCTGCATGGCCATTTGCCAGAACGGTGGCGCTTGAATGCCCGTCATGTGGCGTTGGGTCACCACTTGGTCGCCTGTGATGCTGGTCTTGCAAGGGGTTTCGTCGATCTCGCTTTGCCCAATGCTGCTGGCGTGCACATAGGTTTCATGGGTGAGGTCCATGAGGTTGTCGATCATGAGTCGGTAGTCGGCTTTCACGTGGTAGAGCCCGCCACCATAAGCCCATTGGGGGCTTTCCAAATACGGCAACTCGGGCATGGCGCTGACATCGGCGTGTTCGGCATCGCCGGGCCACACCCACACAAAGCCATAACGCTCTTGCACCGCATAAGCCTTGACCGCTGGAAACGCATGCACCCGCTGCCCCGGCATGGCGACCGTTTTGCCCTCACACCCCATGACCAAGCCGTGGTAGCCACACACCAGTTGCCCCTCGCAGACCCGCCCCAATGACAAGGGTGCACCGCGGTGCGGGCAAAAGTCTTCGACGGCCACGGCGCGCCCATCGGGACCCCGAAAAAACGCCATGCGCTGACCGCAAATGGTTCGCCCCAGGGGCTGTTGTTCGTTCAAGGCTTGGGTGGAACAGGCCACATACCAGGTGTTGCGTAAAAACATGATTCAAAGCTCCGAATGGGGGTGCCCCGGTTTGGGGTGAATGAGGGCTGCGCCTGGCACAGCCCCTGCGGGCAAGCTCACCTCTTGGAGGTTGCGTTGCGCCAAGCGCGAGTGTTCTTGCATCAGGGCTTGGGCCCGAGCCCCCTCGCGCGCCGCGATGGCTTGCAGCACTTGCCAGTGCTGGTCTTGCGCCACCACCAGTCGGTCGCGGGCATGGGCCAAGCTGGCTTGGGCGGCCACAAACCCCGAGGGCGACGCAAACGGCAAGGAACACACCCGCTCGATTTCGCGCTCAATCGTGGGCGATTGGCAGGCTTGGGCCAACCAGCGGTGAAAGGCGCTGTTGAGCAACACGTAGCGAGAAAACCCGTCGTCTTGAAATGCTTGGGGCTCCAACACCGCATCGATGTCACGCAACACCGCTGCCGCCTCGTCAATCTTGGCCTCACTCAGGCCCAACTCGGCGGCACGCCGCGCCGCCCAGCCTTCGAGCAGGCCGCGCAACTCAATGGCATCGGCCACATCGGCGGTGGAGAACTGGCGAATCGCGTAGCCACCACTGGCATAGGGCGTCAACAAGCCCTCTTGCTCCAAGCGCATGAGCGCTGAACGAATGGGGGTGCGCGACGCGCCCAAGCGCTCCACCAAAGCCATTTCGGTGATGCGCTCGCCGGCAGGCAAGGCGCCGGCCAGGATCATGTCGCGCAGCCGGTTTTGCACCCGCACCGCTTGGGTGGCGGAGTCGGGGCCGTTGTGGTCTGGCTTGGGTGAAGGGGCGCTCATGGCGGGTCATTGTATACATTAGCCCGCCAAAGTGTCGAAATTACCCAGATAAAACCGGTAATCAAGCCTTATTTGTATACATTCAAGGCCACGCGCTGACCCGATTCGGCGGACGCGCGAACCGCCCAGGCCACCTCCAGGGCGCGCAGACCATCTTGCGCCGAGCACACGGGCTGGGCCGTGCCGCGCCAAACCGCGAGCAAGTTCTCCAATTGCAGCCGATACGGGCTTTGCATCAGGGGCAGACTGCGGGTGACCGTGAGGGGGCGTTCCCAGTGGCGCTCGCCGGTGTAATGCCAAAAATCCAGACGGGGCAAGGCCAAGGAGCCATGGGTGCCACTGAAAAACAGCGCACTCACCTCTTGTTGCGCAAACCGGGTGGTTTCTTGGCCCCCGAGGTCGTAGTTCCAAGGCGCCACCGCCGTGTCCGACAAGGTGAAGGTGCCCAGGGCCCCATTGGCGAACTGAAAATTCACCACCGCCGTGTCCTCGGCTTCAAAGCCGCGCGTGGCGTTGGAGGTCATGGCCTGCAAGGCCACGATGTCGCCAAACAAATACCGCATGAGGTCCACATCGTGGATCAGGTTGATGAGCACCGGCCCGCCCGACAGCGAGCGACGCCAGGCTGGCCCAAAGTAAGCATCGTCCTTGTACCAAGTGGCCATGCCCGTGACGCACACCGGGCGGCCCAACTGCCCCGCATCCACCATGGCCTTGGCTTGGCGCATGATGGGGTTGTGGCGGCGCTGATGCCCCACCAGCACCGCACGACCGGTGCGCTCGGCGGCCGCAACGATGCGCTGAGCGGCGTCCACGGTGTCGGCAATGGGTTTCTCCACCAAGACCACTGCGCCGGCTTCCAAGGCCATCACCGCCTGGTCCGCATGACAGTCGTTGGGCGTGGCCAGCACCACCGCATCGGGGGCATGCCGCGCCAACAGATCGGGCAAACTGCCCTCACAACACAAGCCTTGCGCACGCACCCAATCGGCAGCACCGGGCGACGACTCCGCCACGGCCACCACCTCCAGGTCGGGCATGGACAGGGCCGTTTGAATGTGCGTTTTTCCGATGGTGCCTGCCCCCACCACCGCCAATCGACAACGGGTCATGACTCGCTCCTGCATGTTGGGATGCACCAATTGTGAGCCCTGCTCACACCCTCGGGAAAGCCCTGATTCGTCGCGCTTCGTTAACATGAATCGATGCGGGCCCTGCTTTCCCGCTGCACTGAGGAGTTGTGATGCATCGATACCTGCGCGGCCTGATGGCCATTGGTTTGTGTTTGGCCATGCCCGTTTGGGCCAAAACCTGGGTGAACGTGCCCTATGCCACCCCCCAAGGCGGCTCAGCCACCGTGGAAGCGGTGTTGCGCAAGCCCTCGGGCAGCGTGCCGGCGAATGGCAAGGCCTTGTTGATCCTGCACCATGCGGGGGGCTTTGACATGGGCACCACCGAACGCTATGCCGAACAATTCAGTGCCCAGGGCTACACCACCTTGGAGTTGAAAATGTTCGATCGCACGGCGAACATTCAACCGCCTCGCGTGCTCTACGCCATGATGGCCGGTGGCCTGAGCTACTTGGCCAACACCGAAGGGGTGAACCGTCAACACGTCTCGGCCATGGGCTTGTCTTTGGGGGCTTTCATGACGGTGACGGCGACCTCGCAATGGTTTTACACCCAGCACGGCTTGGGCGACTTGCGTTTTGACCGACTGGCCTCGGTGTATCCCGCTTGCTGGATGTTGACCGAAGCCGCCAAAGCTCAAATTCAAGGCATTCGCCCCTACATGGGTGTGCCCGCCCAGTTCATGCAGCAGTATGCGCGCCGCCCCTTGTTGATTCTGGCTGGCGCCAAAGACCACTACGACGGGCAAGACCCCCAGGCCTGCCCCAACTTTGTGGCGGCCGTGAACGACCCCGAGCAAGCCAAGCTCATCCAAGTGAAGGTCTACCCCGACGCCACCCACGGTTGGGACCATGGCAAAACCTATGCGTTCCCGGTGCGCGGAGGCTGTGTGGGCCGCAGCAACTGTCGCAACGAAAACGTCTCCAGCCCCGAAACCACCCAACAAGGCCAAGCCGATCTGATGCGCTTTTTCTCCCAAGCCCAATGAGGGCTGGGGCCAGCCGCCTCACAGGCGTTGGCTCACGCCCAGCTTGGCCGCCCAATCGTTGAGGGTGGTCACGGTGGTGTCGGCCAGCTCAACGCCCTGGGCTTGTTGCTCGCGCATGAGGCGCAACCCCCGCTCACCCGGCAAGCGCACGGGGTGAGCCGCGTCGATGGGACGGTTGGCGCGGGCCTTGCGGCTGACCCAACCCATCTTTTGCGCGAACACGTCACGCCCAGCAAAAAAATCGGGCTCGATCACTTGAATGAACATCGTGCCTTGCCACGGCAAGCTGGCGTCGTCTCGCCCTGAGCCAGACAAGCCCGCCGTGAGGGCTTCCACGGTGAGGGCCAAACCATAGCCCTTGTGGCCGTTGTCTTTGCCGCCCACAGGCAACACCGTGCCCTTGCGCTGCATCACAGTGGGGTCGTCGGTGGCGCGGCCCTGATCGTCTTGCAACCATGCATGCTCCAGGCGTTTGCCGTCGCGCGAATACTGCGTGATTTTGTTGTTGGTGGTGGATGAGGTGGACACATCCACCATCACGGCTTGCTCGCCATCCCAATACCCCACACCCAGGGGGCTGGGGGAGAACAAAGCCTCGGTGCCACCAAACGGGGCCACCGAGCCACCCGCAGGGGCCGAGGTGAAGAGCATGAGCACTTGCCCATCTTGCGCCACTTGCCGCGCATAAGGCGCCAGTGCGGCAATGTGGTGCGAGCGCTTGACCGAAACGGCCGCCATGCCCAATTGCTTGGCCTTGGCACTGGCCCAGGCAATGGCTTGAAACGTGAGCCAATGGCCCGGCAACATGCGGCCATCCCAAAGTGCCACGGCACCCCGCTCAGCGATCACCTCGTAGGAACCCTCCAAGGCCATGCCCCCCGCTTGAATGTGCTCCAGGTAGGCCGGCAACAAACGCAGGCCATGGGTCCAATGGCCCAGCAAATCGCCTTCAACCAGCACGCTGGCCACCACCTCGGCTTTGTCGGTGGGCATCTTCACCGCTTGCAACAAAGCCACGGCTTGGGCGTGCAAACGCTGTGCATCGATTTGAGCCATGGGGGCTCCTTTCCGTTCAGGGGTTTTGTGATTTGAAGGCTTGGTAACGGGCCTTGTTTTCGTCGTTGGGGGGATAAAGGCCTGGCAATGCAGCGCCGGCTTCCACCTCGTTCATGATCCAGCCTTCCAGGCGTTCTTGCTCGACGGCCATGGGCACAACTTCGTCGACCATGGCCCAGGGG
>JAYPFZ010000046.1:0-18370 GCA_038126555.1 Betaproteobacteria bacterium | reverse complement strand
GATCTGGCTGAAGTGACCGCAGACCAGGTGCAGGGCTTTTTCGAGAGCCCCTGGCCGCCCAGCGCGCACCCGCTGGCCGATCTCAAGGACTAAGCGATGAGCTCCAAAATTCTGTATGGCTTTCATGCGGTGGGGGTTCGCCTCAAAACGGCGCCCACCTCCATTCGTGAACTCTATGTGCTGAGCAACCGCAAGGATGCCCGCATGCGTCAGTTTCAGGAGCGCGCCAAAGAAGCCGGCATTCGGTTCATTGAAGCCGACGCCATGCGCTTGGCCAACCTGTGTGGGGGGCACCATCACCAAGGCGTGGTGGCGGTGGCCGACCCGGTGCAGGCCCAGCACACCCTCGATCAGGTGCTGGAGCAGTTGCCCGCAGGGCAAGCCCCTTTGGTGCTGGTGCTCGACGGCGTGACTGACCCTCACAACCTCGGGGCTTGCTTGCGCAGCGCCGATGGCGCCGGTGCCCATGCCGTGGTGGCCCCCAAAGACCATGCCGTGGGCATCAATGCCACGGTGTCCAAAGTGGCCAGCGGTGCGGCCGATACCGTGCCTTATTTCATGGTCACCAACTTGGCGCGCAGCTTGCAGCAAATGAAGGATGCTGGTTTGTGGGTGATTGGCACCAGCGACGATGCCGAGCAAAGCCTCTACGACGTGGACTTGAAAGGCCCGGTGGCCTTGGTGTTGGGCGCCGAAGGCAAGGGCATGCGTCAGCTCACCCGCAAGCACTGTGACCAGCTCATTCACATTCCCATGCAAGGTGGGGTGGAAAGCCTGAACGTCTCCGTGGCCAGTGCCGTTTGCCTCTACGAAGCCTTGCGACAGCGACGCGCGACCACCAGCGGCCAGCGCTGAACCCAGGGCTCAAATCCAGCCCAGTGCCCCCAAGGTGGCACCACCCGCCATGAGCCACAGCAAGTGGATGCGGGTCTTCCACATCAACAAGGCGCAGGCCACCGTGATGCCACCGCGCGCAACGGATGCCCAGTCGGCGGCATGTTCACCGCTCAGCAGCCACGCGGTGGACAGCAGCAAGCCCATCACCAAAGGGGCCATGCCGGCCTTGAATGCCCGAACGGGCAAGCGGTGCCGATGGCGATGCGCCCATTGGGTGGCGGTGTAATTCAAGAGCGACGAGGGCAGCAAAATGCCCAGCAGGCACAGGCCTGCGCCGAGGCCACCCCAGGCCGCGGCTGACCAACCCGCCGACAAGCCGCCGGCCGACTGCACCCCCATGTTCCAACCCAAAACCGCGACAAACAACACGTTGGGCCCAGGCGCCACCTGCGCCACGGTGATCGAATTGGCGAAGGCCTGTCCACTGAGCCAGTGGTGTTGATCGACCACGAAGCGGTGCATGTCGGGTGCGGCCGCAATGGCCCCACCGATGGTGAACAGCGACAAGGTCATCATGTGCACAAACAGCATCAACCAATCATGGGCTGACAGGCTCATTGGCGCCTCCGAATTTCACGTGCGGCCCACACGCACGACACACTGCCCAGGGCCAACAGCACCCAGATGAGGCGCACATGCAGCAAGCCCACCAACACAAACGTGAGGACCACCAAGGCCAGTGCAAAGCCTCGTCCCAGGGGGCTGATGCGAATGGCTGGGCTCATGCGCAAGGCCGTGGCCATGATGAGTCCAGCGACCACAGCAGCCAACCCTCGCAAAGCGCCTTGAACGGCGGCATGGTCGCTGACACTGGAAAACCAAGCGGCCACCATCAGCACCAACGCACAAGGCGCGGTCAGAATGCCCAAGGTGGCCACCACGGCGCCACGCCAACCAAAGTATTCACCGCCGAGGATGATGCACAGGTTCAAGACGTTGGGGCCCGGCAGGACTTGGGCTACCGACCATTGCTCGACAAACTCTTCGATGCTCATCCACTGTTTGTCATCGACCAAGATGCGCTGAACCACGGCCAACACCCCGCCAAAGCCTTGCAGCGCCATCCAGGTGAACACCGTGAACAGCTCCCATAGGGATTGCGGCCCTTTGCGGCGAGGTTCAGGTGGTGGAACTGGGGCAGAAGCGAGGGACATCAAAGTGACCGCTGGGTTGTCATCGTCGTGCATGTGGGCATGGCGATCAGCCGCCCACGACTGCGGCGAGTTTTACTACACTGGAGGGGATGTCTACCTACCTGGATGTCTCGCGCTTTCCTCGCGAGGCCAAACCCCTCACCAAATATCGCAAACACTGGGCAGCTCGTTTGGGCACGGCCCCGTTTTTGCCCATGAGCCGTGACGAAATGAATGCCTTGGGCTGGGATGCCTGCGACATCATTCTGGTCACAGGCGATGCGTATGTGGATCACCCCAGTTTTGGCATGGCCGTCATTGGTCGCGTGCTGGAGGCACAAGGTTTTCGTGTGGGCATCATTGCCCAGCCCGACTGGCAAAGCGCCGAGCCCTTCAAGGCTTTGGGGGAACCCGTGCTGTTTTTTGGCGTCACCGCCGGCAACATGGACTCCATGATCAACCGTTACACGGCAGACCGCAAAGTCCGTCGTGACGACGCCTACACCCCCGGCGGGGAAGGTGGCCTGCGCCCCGATCGGGCGACCTTGGTCTACAGCCAGCGTTGCCGCGAAGCCTATGCCCATGTGCCCATTGTGTTGGGCGGCATTGAAGCCTCGTTGCGTCGCATTGCGCATTACGACTATTGGCAGGACAAGGTGCGTCGCTCGGTGGTGGTGGACAGCAAATGCGACTTGCTGCTCTACGGAAACGCGGAACGCGCCCTCGTGGAAGTGGCCCATCGCTTGGCGGCTCGCGAACCCATTGCGCAGATCACCGATGTGCGCGGCACCGCGTTTGTGCGTCGAGCGGCCGAGCCCGACTGGATCGAAGTGGACTCCACCGAAGTGGATCGGCCGGGTCGTGTCGAGGCGCACTTGAACCCCTATGTCATGGTGTCCGACCAAGCCCCCGCGTCGCCGAAGGACGAGCAAGTGGTGCGGTTCGAGCCCACCCGGCGCCCTCAGGCCTTGCCCCGTGAACGCACGGTGATTCGGCTGCCCAGCTTTGAGCAGGTTCGATCCGATCCCGTTCTCTATGCCCATGCCAACCGGGTTTTGCACTTGGAAACCAATCCGGGCAATGCCCGGGCTTTGGTTCAGGCGCATGGTGAAGGCCCCACGGCCCGCGACGTCTGGATCAACCCGCCCCCCATACCCCTCACCACCGAGGAAATGGATCACGTGTTCGACTTGCCCTACGCCCGCAGCCCACACCCCAGGTATGCCGATGCGAATGGGCGTCATGATGGTCCAACCAAAATTCCGGCTTGGGAGATGATCCGGTTTTCCGTCAACATCATGCGCGGCTGTTTTGGCGGTTGCACCTTTTGCTCCATCACCGAGCACGAGGGCCGTGTCATTCAGAGCCGCAGCGAAGCCTCCATCTTGCGCGAGATCGAACAGATGCGAGACAAGGTGCCAGGTTTCACTGGCGTGGTGTCCGACTTGGGTGGCCCCACGGCCAACATGTATCGCATTGGTTGCAAGAGTCCCGAAATCGAAGCGGCTTGTCGCAAGCCCAGTTGCGTTTACCCGGGCATTTGCAGCAACCTCAACACCAACCACTCGGCCCTGATTCATTTGTATCGCAGCGCCCGAAAGCTGCCCGGCGTGAAAAAAATCCTGATTGGTTCCGGCGTTCGTTACGACTTGGCGGTGGAGAGCCCCGAGTATGTGAAGGAGCTGGTCACACACCATGTGGGGGGCTACCTGAAGATTGCCCCCGAGCACACCGAAGACGGGCCTTTGTCGAAAATGATGAAGCCTGGCATGGGCAGTTACGACCGGTTCAAGCAACTGTTCGAGCGTTACAGCGCCGAGGCAGGCAAAGAGCAATACCTCATTCCTTATTTCATCGCGGCCCACCCCGGCACCTCGGATGAAGACATGATGAACTTGGCCATCTGGCTCAAAACCAATGGCTTTCGCGCCGATCAGGTGCAAACCTTCTACCCCAGCCCCATGGCCACGGCCACGGCCATGTATCACTCGGGCAAAAATCCTTTGTCGCGCGTGGGGCGACAAACGGATGCGGTGGATGTGGTTCGTGGCGAACGCCGCCGCCGATTGCACAAGGCTTTTTTGCGCTACCACGACCCGAACAACTGGCCGCTTTTGCGCGAAGCCTTGAAAGCCATGGGGCGTGCAGACCTGATTGGCAATGGCAAGCAGCACCTGATTCCCCGCTATCAGCCCCAGACCGATGGCACCTACACCAGTGCCCGTCGCAAAAACAGCACCCCCAAGCGCGAGCTGGCTGCCCCTGCACCCAGTGGGCGGGCGGGGCGTCCCGTGCCGGGGCGGGCGCTGGGGGGCAAGCTGCCCAATATTGCGAAAGTGAAGCGCTAGCCACCCGTTGCCCGAGGCCCGTGGCGCCGAATGGTTCAGGGGTCCAAGGTGTGCAGGGGCAAATCGTGGGCCTGGGCCAAGTCGCGCAAGGCTTGCTGGGTGTGCCGGGCAAAAAATCGCTTCAGTTGCTGCTGGGCTTGAGGGGTCATGAGGTGTTGATCCGGATGCGGCGCCCTGAGGCCAGCAACATCACACAAGCGTTGGGCAAAGTGAGGTTCCAGCGCCGCCACGGCCACGCGGCCATCTTGGCAAGCGTAGACCCGGTAACCGGCGTGTGCCCCGCCAATGATGCCGTCGGGCTGGGTCAAGCCCCAGTGCCAGGGCAGGCTGAGGTGGTGGGCCGACTCCGACAGCCCCACTTCCCGCCGCGCGCCTTGGCCTTGCCGAGGCCCAGGCCGAGCGCGTTGCCACAGCAGGGCCAAAGCGGCTTCACAGGCCGCCAGCGAGCCGGCCATGTCGGCGTAAAGCGAAGTGGGCAGGTTCAGGCCCTGGATCAGCCCGTGCTCGGCCAGGTAAGTGAGGTCGTGACCGGGAATTTCAGCGCGTGGCCCGGTTTCACCTTGAATGGCCACGTGACACAGCTGCGGATGTTGCCGATGCAGTTCGCGCCACGACAGCCCCAGTTTGTTGAGGGCAGCGGGTCGAAACGACGTGATCAACACATCGACACGCGCCAAGTGGCGATGCAAACGGGCTTGCCCCGCAGGGGTTTTCAAGTCGGCGTGCAACACGCGAATGCCTTCATGCAGTTGCGTGTAGGCATGGGGTGCGTATCGCACCATGGGGTCGGCACTCGGGGCACCGTCAGGGGGAGGGGGTTCGAGTTTGGTGCAAGTGGCGCCCAACTGACGCAAGCGCATGAGCGCGGCTGGGCCCGGCAGGTTCAAGGCCAAACTCAGGATGCGAACGCCCTGAAGCGGTTTGGCGTTGCTGGCCCGGGCCATGGTCAATGGCCAATGACTTTGGCCAAGAAATCTTTGGTGCGCTCGTTTTGCGGGTGGTCAAAGAAATCGTGCGGGTTATTTTGCTCAACGATTTGGCCTTGGTCCATGAAGATCACCCGATCGGCCACCGCTTTGGCAAAGCCCATCTCGTGGGTCACGCACACCATGGTGATGCCTTGTTCGGCCAGTTCAATCATGACGTCCAGCACCTCTTTGATCATTTCGGGGTCCAGCGCCGAAGTGGGCTCGTCGAACAACATGATTTGCGGCGTCAGGCACAGTGCACGGGCAATCGCAACGCGTTGCTGCTGCCCGCCCGAGAGTTGCAGGGGGTATTTGTGCGCTTGCTCGGCAATGCGCACCCGCTTGAGCTGCTGCATGGCGCGCTCCTCGGCTTCGGCCTTGGACACTTTGCTGACCCACATGGGCGAGAGGGTGAGGTTGTCCAGCACCGTGAGGTGGGGAAACAAGTTGAACTGCTGAAACACCATGCCCACTTGCTTGCGCACGGCATCGATGGCTTTGACGTTGTCGGTGAGCTCAATGCCCAACACCTCCAGCTTGCCTTGCTGGTGCTCTTCCAGCCGGTTGATGCATCGAATCAGGGTGGACTTGCCAGACCCCGAGGGCCCACACACCACGATGCGCTCGCCGCTGGCAATGTCCAGATTGATGTCGCGCAAAACGTGAAAGGCGCCATACCATTTGTTGACGTCTTGAAATTGGATGATGGGTTGATCAGGGGACATGGGGTCGTCCTTTAACGGGCATGGCCACGCGCCAGTTGGCGTTCCACCCACAAGCTGTAGCGGGACATGGCAAAACAAAACACAAAGTAAATGAGCGTGATGAACAAATAGGCCTCGATCTTGAAAGGCCGCCAGTTGGCGTCACCCTCAATGGCCAATTTCATGGAACCGGACAGCTCATACAGGCTGACGATGGACACCAGTGAGGTGTCCTTGAAGATGGCAATGAAGTTGTTCATGATGCCCGGCACCACGTGCGCCAGGGCCTGGGGCAGGATCACGCGGATTTGCGTTTGCCAGTAGCTCAGGCCCAGCGTGGCTGCTGCTTCGTATTGGCCTTGCGGAATGGCTTGCAGACCGCCCCGCACAATTTCTGCCAAGTAAGCCGCCGCGAACAAGGTGATGCCCACGATCACGCGCAACAACACATCGGGGTTGGTGCCCGAGGGCATGAGCAAGGGGAACATGAAGCTGGCCATGAACAGCACCGAAATCAGTGGCACGCCACGCACCAGCTCGACAAAGGTGATGCACAGGGTGCGAATGGCCGGCATGGGGCTGCGGCGGCCCAAAGCAATGAGCACCGCCAAGGGAAAGGCCATCACAATCGACAAAGTGGCCAACATGAGGGTCAAGGGCAAGCCGCCCCATTGATCACTGGCCACCGGCGTCAGCCCCAGCGAGACGCCCAGCACCGAGCCCGACATCAGACCAAAAAAGACCAACAGGGTGAGCACCCAGGCGGTGATCAAGTGCTTGCTCCAGCAATACCGAATGCAGCTGATCACCAGCATGGCCAGCATCACCAGCGTGGCCACCAAGGGGCGCCATTGTTCGTCAAAGGGGTAGCGGCCAAAAATGATGAGCCGGTATTTTTCTCCGACCACGCCCCAACAGGCCCCCAGACCCCGCGCGGCTTGGCATTGGTCGGCATTGCGCGCAAAAACCGCTTGCAACCAAGCCCAGTCCAAAAACTGGGGCAAGAACATCAACAGGGCGGCCAGCAGCAGCACCGTGATGGCCGAATCAACGGGGGAGCCAAACAATTGCTGCCGCATCCAGGCCATCCAGCCTTGGCTGCCACGCGGAGCCGGGCGGGGCGGAATGGGGACAAAGGGTGCGCTCATGGTCAGCGCTCCTGAATCGCGACTTTGCGGTTGTAGGCGTTCATGATCGCCGACGTGAGCAAAGACAAAAACAAATACACCGCCATGATCACCGCGATGCACTCGACCGCGCGACCGGTTTGATTCAAGGAGGTGGTGGCGATGTTCACCAAGTCGGGGTAACCAATGGCCACAGCCAGTGACGAGTTCTTGGTGAGGTTGAGGTATTGATTGGTCAGCGGTGGCACGATCACGCGCATGGCCTGCGGAAGAATCACCAAGCGCGTGGTTTGCCAAGTGGACAAGCTCAGGCTCATGGCGGCCTCGCGTTGTCCCCGCGAAACCGACTGAATGCCGCCTCGAACCACCTCAGCCACAAAGGCCGCGGTGTAGAGGGTCAGGCCCAGTGTGGTGGCAAAAAACTCAGGCGTCAGTGTGAGGCCACCTTGCCATTCGCCTTCGACCCACTTGGGTAGGCTCCAAGCCAGAAACGGCGCTTGGTCGGTGAGCGTGGGAATGGCCAGTTGCAAGCCCATTTTGCTGAAATACACCCATTCGCCCAGATGCGCTGGGGTCTCTGGGTCGGGCATCCATTCCACCATGAGGATGTACCACATGAGCAATTGCAAGAGCACCGGCACATTGCGGAAGGCCTCGGTGTAGGCCGTGCACAAGCCTCGGGCCAGGGCGTTGTTCGACACCCGGCCAATGCCAATCAAGGTGCCCAGCAGGGTGCAGAGCACGATGCCCACCACCGCCACACGCACCGTGTTGAGCAAGCCCACCAGAAAGGCCATCCAATAGGGGTTGTCCGAATCGTAGGGAATGGGGGATTCGCCAATGAAAAAGCCCGCGCTTTGAAACAAAAAATCAAAGCCGCTTTGAATCCCTCGGGCCTCCATGTTGACCAAGGTGTTGTTGACCAACCACCCCACCAACAAGGCCACCAGACCCACGGCCAAGACTTGGTAAAGCCGGGCTCGACCGGTTTGACTGCGCCAATTCAATTTCATGGGAATGCCAAGAAAAAAGGCGGTCGACGTGAAACGTCAAACCGCCTGTTGATGGTCACGGATCAGCGCGCGGGCAATCCGTACATCAGGCCACCTTGGGTCCACTGGGCGTTGTAGCCACGGTTGAGGGCCAGGGCGGTTTTGGGGCCCACGTTGCGATCGAAGATCTCGCCGTAGTTGCCGGTGGTGGCAATGGCTCGAACCATCCACTCTTTGTCCAGACCCAAGAGTTTGCCCATGTCGTCAGACTTGCCCAACAAGCGAGCCACGGCCGGATTCTCGGTTTCGGTTTTCATTTTTTCCACGTTGGCTTGGGTCACGCCGTATTCCTCGGCTTCAAACAAGCCGTAAATGACCCACTTCACGATGGCCGTCCATTCGTCGTCACCCCGGCGAACCATGGGGCCCAGGGGTTCTTTGGAAATGAGCTCAGGCAGGATGACGTGGTCTTTGGGGTTTTTGGCTTCTTTGGAACGGATGGAAGCCAAGCCCGATGCGTCGGTGGTGTAGGCCTTGCAACGACCCGCAAAGTAAGCGGCATTGGTTGCAGCCAAGTCGGCGAAGGTCACCGGCTTGAGGTTGAGTTTGTTGGCTTTGGAGAAGTCCGTCATGTTCTTCTCGGTGGTGGTACCCGATTGCACACAAACCGTGGCGTTCTTCAGGCCTTTGGCACTTTTGATGCCCGACTTGGCCGACACCATGAAGCCTTGACCATCGTAGTAGGTGGGCACGGTGGCGGTGAGGCCCAAAGAGGCATCGCGGGTGAGGGTGAGGGTGGTGTTGCGCGACAGCAGGTCGATTTCGCCCGACTGCAGCGCGGTGAAACGCTGAGGCGCGGTGAGCGGCACGTATTTCACTTTGTTGCCGTCGCCCAGCAAGGCGGCTGCCACAGCACGGCACATGTCGACATCGAGGCCAGCCCACTTCCCTTGGCTGTCGGCGGCGCTGAAGCCAGCCAAACCGGTGCTGACACCACAGACCAATTGACCGCGTTGTTTGATGGCGTCAATGGTTTTTCCAGCGTAGGCGGGCAGTGAAGCGCCCAGAACGGTGGCCACCAGGCCAGCAACGATCAGGGGGCGACGAAGCGATGCAGTGCGAGTCATGAGGGAAACCTCCAAGATTAAGGATGAATTGATTCTGACAGCATTCATTTTGAAGCTTTTGAGGGAATACACCGATGCCGATTCGATGCCCCCTAAGGGTGTAGGCGTTTATAGAGCACCAAGGCATCCACTTCACCGAGGGTGAGGTGGCGAAATGCACCAGGAAGGTGCCCCACTTGCTCAAAGCCCAGGTGCTGCCACAAGCGCACGGCACGCACATTGGTGGAGACCACCAAGTTGAATTGCATGGCGCGAAAACCCAGTGCACGTGCCAGGTCTTGGGAGTGTTCGCACAAGGCCGTCGCCACGCCGCGATGACGAGCGTGTTCCGACACCACATAACCGCAGTTGCACACATGGGAGCCCAGCCCCACCTGATTGGCTTTGAGGTAGTAGGTGCCCAGCAACTGGCCTTGTTCGTCGACGGCGACATGGGTGGCTAGTGGCGCTTCCATCCACGCGTGATGAACCACGTCTTCAGGGGTGTCGGGCTCGAAGGGGTAAGTGTCCCCGGAGGCGAAGGTGGCCTGCAACATCGGCCACAGTTGCGTCCAGTCGTTGGCCGTGGCAGGCCGAATGGTCATTGCAAGGGGCAGCGTCGGTTTCAATCAAACCCCAAGCCACTGCTGCAACTGGTCGGGTTGGGCCAGCAACTCGGCGCTTGAGCCATTGAAGACCCATTGACCCTTGACCATGACCACATTGCGGGTGGTGATGTGGGTCACTTGCTTCCAGTTTTTGTCCACGATGATGCTGCTGATGCCACTGTCGCGAATCAGTTCGCACATGCGCCAGATGTCCCGAGCAATCAGTGGAGCCAGCCCTTCGGTGGCTTCATCCAAGATCAAGACATCGGGGTTGGTCATGAGGGCACGGCCAATGCTCAGCATTTGTTGTTCGCCCCCACTGAGTTGCTGTCCCCCATGGTGGAGGCGCTCGGCCAAGCGGGGAAAGTGATCCAGCACCCGTTCATACGTCCAGCTGGTTTGCCCCTGGGTGCCGGCCCGTGCACTCACCAGCAGGTTTTCGCGCACGCTGAGGTTGCCAAAAATGCCCCGGCCCTCGGGCACATAGGCAATGCCCATGCGTGCAATTGCATGGGTGGGGGCATGGTTGATGGGTGTTTGCCCCCAGAGCACCTGCCCGCTGCGGGCGCGAACAATGCCCAACAGGGTTTTGAGCAGGGTGGATTTGCCCATGCCATTGCGGCCCATGAGGCCCAAAGTCTCACCAGGCAGCAACTCGAAATCGAGGTCGTGCAGGATGTGGCTCTCGCCATAAAAGGTGTTGAGGCCTTGTGCCGACAACAAGGGGCTGGTCGTCATGTGACCTCTCCCAAATACGCGGCTTGCACCTCGGGGTGGGCACGAATGTCGGCCACGGTGCCGGTGGCAATCAGTTGGCCATTCACCATCACGCTGAGTTGGTCGGCCAAGGCGAACACCGCGTCCATGTCGTGCTCAACCAGCAAGACCGCGTGATTGGGCTTGAGGGCGAGGAGCAACTCCACCATGCGATCGGCCTCGGCAGGGCCCATGCCAGCCAGCGGTTCGTCCAACAGCAGCACTTGTGGCTCGGTGGCCAAACACATGGCAATTTCAAGCTGACGTTGCTCACCGTGACTCATGTGTTGAGCCAAGGTGTGGCGCTGGTGCGCCAGACCGGCCAACGCCATGGCCTTTTCGGCGCGGGCATTGACCTCGGCGTGGAGTTCGGCGCGCTGCAGCCAAGCCCACGGTTTGGCCGGTGAGGGGGTGAGCTGGGCTTGAGCCGACAGGCGGATGTTTTCCCAAACGGTGAATGACAAAAACACATTGGTTTTTTGAAAGCTGCGACCCAGGCCCGCATGGGAGATGGCCTCGCAAGACCAGCCGGTCACGTCTTGGCCCAACAGCGTCACCCGGCCACTGGTGGGGGTGTATTCGCCCGAGAGCAAGTGAGTGAGCGTTGATTTGCCCGCACCGTTGGGGCCGATGACTGCGTGAATTTCATTCCTCGCCCAGTCCAGGCTGAGCGCGTTGACAGCGGCGAGCCCACCAAAACGTTTGGTGAGGGATTGCGCTTGAAGGAGGACCTCACGCATGCGGGGCTCCCCGTTGGCCATCACCACGCGACATCAATCGCTGAAGGCCACCCAAAAGCCCTTGGGGCAGCCACACCACGACCGCCACAATGAAAACACCCATCACCAACTGCCAATGCTGACCCAGATCGAAACCTGCGACGACCGGCAAGTCTTTGAACAGGTGTAAGGTGTATTCAAAGACGAAGGCGCCAATGATGGCTCCGGCGAAATTGCCCATGCCACCCAAAATGACCATCATGATCAGGTGTGCACTCAGGTGAAAACCCAGCAGCTCGGGGTTGATGAAACCCGTTTGGGCACCCCACAAATAACCCGCCAGACCAGCCAAAGCGCCCGACAGGGTGAAGGCGCTGAGTTTGTGGGTGTAGGTGTTGAAGCCCACAGCGCGCATGCGGTGTTCATTCACGCGAATGCCTTGCAACGCCCGACCCAAGGGGCTGTGCAGCAAACGCCTCAAAAAGCCATAGACCAACAACAGACAGGCCAAGGTGAAGTAAAAAAAGTGCAGGCGGTTGTCCAGGTCGAACCAGCCAGCTTGGGGGCGGAAATTCACAAACAAACCATCCGAGCCCCCCAGGGCCTTGTTATCAAAGAACACGTAAAACACCATTTGCCCAAATGCCATGGTGGACATGATGAAGTAAATGCCCGAGGTGCGAACGACCAAAGCACCCACCCCCAAGGCCAGTGCGCCAGAGGCGAGCATGGCCAGCGGCAGGCTGGTCCAGAGGGAAACCGCTTCACTCTCGGGCGTGAGAAACGCCAGCACGTACCCAGCCAGACCAAAGTAGGCGGCATGACCCAGTGACACCAAGCCGGTCACGCCTTGCAGCAAGTCCAGGCTCATGGCGAACAAGGCCAGGATCATCATCCGGGTGACGGCGTCGACGGTGTAGTCCTCTGCGCCCAGGGGCAGCAAGGCCAAGCCCACGGTGGCAATGGCCAGGGCGCGCATCAGGGCCGGCGACAAGTGAGTGGTGGTGGCGTGACTGGCGCTCATGAATCAGTTTTTGAATAGGCCTTGTGGCCGCCACAGCAGCACCAAGGCCATGAGGACATAAACCAACATGCTGGCCAGCTGCGGCAGGAGCACCTTGCCAAAGGTGTCGACGGTGCCCACCAGCAACGCAGCAATGAAGGCACCGCGGATGGAGCCAATGCCACCGATCACCACCACCACAAAGCACATGATGAGCACCGATCCGCCCATGTTGGGGTAGACGCTGGACAAGGGCGCCGCCACCATGCCTGCCACGGCGGCCAGCGCCACGCCCATGGCAAACACAATGGCATAGAGCCGGTCGATGTCGATGCCCAAAGCCTCAGCCATGGTTCGGTTGAAAGCGCCTGCACGAATGTGCATGCCCAAGCGGGTGCGGTGTATCAAGGCCCACAAGCCCACAGCCAAGGCCAAACAAACCGCGCCAACGAACAACCGATAGTAGGGGTAGGAGAGGGTGTCGGTCAGGGGCACCGAGCCTTTGAGCCAGGCGGGAATGGGCACACCATGGACATCGTTGCCCCAGACGATGGCGCGCAACTCTTCAAACAGGTAGATCAGGCCAAACGTCAGCAAGACCTGATCGAGGTGGTCGCGCGTGTAGAAAAAACGAAAGAGTCCGCGCTCAAGCAGCCAGCCGAACGCAAAACCCACCCCCGCACCCAACACCAAGGCCAGGCCCAAGTTGTCGGTGAGGGTGGTGAACCCGTAAGCGAGATAAGCCCCCAGCATGTAAAAGCTGCCGTGCGCCAAATTGACCACACCCATGATTCCAAAAATCAGGGTGAGGCCAGCGGCCAGCATGAACAACAAGAGGCCGTATTGAACGCTGTTGAGGGCTTGAATCAGGAATTCAGCAAGACCCACAAGTCATCAACCCATGCGGCAACCGGTTCCCGGGTCGGCCAAGGCCTTGGCGGCCACACCAATGACTTTGTTTTCGCCCTTGACCACTTCGCGCAGGTAGAAATCTTGGACGGGGTTGTGCGATTTGCTCATCGTCCAGGCGCCACGGGGGCTGTTGATCTTGGCCGTTTGCATGGCGGCATACAAGGCCTTGCGGTTGCTCAAGTCGCCTTTGACGGCGTTGGCACCCGCAATCATGAGCAAGCCGGCGTCGTAGCCTTGCACGGTGTAAACATCGGGCTGCATTTTGAAGGCTTTGGCATAGGCCAGGCGGAATTCCTTGTTGCGAGGGGTGTCGAGTGAGTCCGAATAGTGCAGGGTGGTGATCACCCCTTCGGCGGCAGGGCCCGCGGCCTCGATCACGCCCTCAGTGAGGAAGCCTGAGCCATACAGGGCAATCTTGCCCTTGAGGCCAGCCGCCGCGAAATCGCGCATGAATTTGGCTGCACCGCCACCAGCAAAGAAGCAGGCCACAGCATCGGGCTTGATGGCGGCAATTTCGGTGAGCAAGGCTTGGAATTCGACTTGCGGAAACGGCAAGCCCAGGGATTTGACGATGGTGCCGCCTGCAGCCTCGTAGCTTTGTTTGAAGCCCTCAAAGGCTTCTGCACCAGCGGCGTAGTTCCAGGTGATCCAGACGGTCTTTTTGTGTCCGCGCGCCACCATGGCTTTGCCCAAAGCCAGTGTGGGCTGCGAGTTGCTGAAGGAGGTGCGGAACACGTTGGGGGCGCACAAGGCGCGGGTGGCGGCATGAACGCCCGCGTTCGGGATGAGGTTGATCACATTGGTGTTGCGCACCACTTTGTGGATGCCCATTTGAACGCCGGAGTGCACGGTGCCCACCAAAATGTCGATCTTGTCGCGCTGCACCAGTCGCTGGGCGTTTTCTACGCCCTTCGCGGGGTTGGATTCGTCGTCAAGCTTGAACCATTCGATGTCACGGCCGCCCAATTTGCCGCCTTGCTCATCGATGGCCATGCGAAAGGCGTTGTCGATGCCGATGCCCAATTGGGCGAAGGTGCCGGTGTAGGGCAGCATGAAACCCACGCGCACCTTGTTGCTTTGCGCACGAACGATTTCGGGCAACAACAGGCCCGTTGAGGCGGCACCGACCACAGCGGCGGTTTGCTTGAGGATTTGGCGGCGAGAGGTCATGGGATTCCTTTCAAAAAATCTAAAGCCATTATGGGGTGGTCGAGCGCAGTTTGAACCTCTGGATTTTCCCAGTGGCCGTTTTGGGCAGGTCTGGAACAAATTCGATCCAGCGGGGGTATTTGTAGGGGGCCAATTGGGCTTTCACGTGTTGCTGCAAGTCGGCGGCTGCCAGCGTTTGACCCGATTTGAGCACCACGTATGCCTTGGGCTTGATGAGGTCGGATTCGTCGGCCTGACCCACCACGGCCGCTTCCAACACGGCAGGGTGCGTCATGAGGCTGGCCTCAACTTCGAAGGGCGACACATAAATGCCGCCCACCTTGAGCATGTCATCGCTGCGGCCCCCATAGGTGTAATAACCCTCGGCGTCCATGCTGTATTTGTCGCCACTTCGGGTCCATTCCCCTGCGAAGGTGTGTTTGGTTTTTTCCCGGTTGTTCCAATACATGAGCGCAGCGCTGGGGCCACGAATTTGCAATTCGCCCAACTCCCCCTGCGGCACGGGCAAGCCATCGTCACCAATCAACTGCACCTCGTAGCCGGGAACTGGCTTGCCGGTGGTGCCGTAGCGAACCTCCCCATGGCGGTTCGACAAAAAGATGTGCAGCATTTCGGTGGAGCCGATCCCATCGAGGATGTCGCTGCCGAAATGGGCGCGCCAGCGCTGCCCAATGTCTGCCGGCAAGGCTTCGCCCGCACTGGTGGACACACGCAAAGCCAAGGCATGGGGTGCAGGCAAATGGGGGCTGGCCAGCAAAGCCGCAAACAACGTGGGCACCCCATAAAAAATGGTGGGCTGACGGGCCTTGAGAATGGCAAACACATCGTCCGGCGTGGGCCGCGTGGGCAACAACACCGTGGTGGCGCCAACGGCCAAGGGAAAGCTCAGGGCATTGCCCAAGCCATAAGCGAAAAACAGCTTGGCCGCCGAAAACACCAAGTCGTCGCTGCGAATGCCCAAGACGCCTCGACCATACAACTCCGCAGTCTGAATCAGATGGCTGTGCAAATGAACGGTGCCCTTGGGGGAGCCGGTGGAACCACTCGAATACAGCCAAAAACAAGCCTCATCGGAGACGGTGGGGTGGGGTTCGGTCAGGGCTTGAGCTTGCTGAATCTGATCTTCCAGGCGTGGCATCGATGCGGGGCCATCGCCATCGACCCAACACCAGGACAAGGCACTGAGGTCGAGGTTTTCAAACTGAGGCCAGAGGGCCGAAGACACCAACAAAGCAACAGCACGTGAGTCTTCAAGCATGTAGCGGTAGTCGGCTGGGGTCAGCAAGGTGTTGGTGGCAATGGGCACCACGCCGGCATAGATGCAGCCCAGGAAGGCCACTGGCCAATTCAGGCTGTCGAGCATGCACAGCATGACCCGATCCTCTGGCCGCAAACCCGCTTGGCGCAAGGCGCCAGCGAATTGTCGGGCGCGCTGATCGAGGTCGCCATAGGTCAAGGCGGGCCCATCGGCACCCAGCAGGTAGGCCGCTTTGTCGGGGTGCGAGCGATTGCGCGCCAAGAGATCGTGGGCCGCGTTGTAGTGGCGGGGCACGGTGACCTGCGGCGGTTGAACGGTGTGATCGGCGTGACTGAGTTCCATGGCCTTGACCTGCATTAAATTGCCGAAATTATTTTGCAGAATTGAACTATATTGCCATAGTGGATACCCTCGAACCTGGAATCCAGGCCGTTGGTCAAGGTCTCAGGGATAGAATGCCGAGGTTCGGGGCGTAGCGCAGTCTGGTAGCGCATCTGCTTTGGGAGCAGAGGGTCGCATGTTCGAATCATGTCGCCCCGACCATTTTTCTTTAGAACCCGCCGGCGTGTTCGGGCCGGGAGCTGACAACTGTCCGTAGCTCAGTTGGATAGAGCAGCAGCCTTCTAAGCTGCGGGTCGGGGGTTCGATTCCCTCCGGACAGGCCAATTAATGTGCGGCTGCCGGTCGGGGTGCTTCGGGCGCAGCCGATTTGCCCTCGTCTTTTTCCCGAGCAGCACGGCGAGCGGCACGCAACTTTTTCTCTTCTTCCTCAGCTTGACGTTGAGCGTCTTGTTGCTTGGCTTTGGCCTGCTCCGCTTGACGCTTGGCTTGCTCAGCCTGGGCTTGAGCCTGGGCTTGCTCGTCGTGCTTGGCCTTGTGTTTGTCCTCGTCCTCTTGGGCGAAGTGTTTCCAGCACGGGGTGGTGGCCAGAATTTTGCTGCGGTTGTCGAGGCAATATTCCTTCACCTGACCCAACTTGGCGTCGCCGATGACGTAGCTGCGATAGAGCGTCTTGTTGCGCACATACATGATGGCCGAGCGAGCATTGGGGCAAGACTCGGTCAGGATGCAGGTTTGCATGTGGGCGTTGTTCAGGTAGAGCTCGACTGAAATGATGGGGCGTTTTTTGCCCGAATGGGTTTCCACCAGGCGCAGGGCGCACAGCTCGGGGCCCACGGTATCAAAGCCATTGCGTTGCGCCAGCATGCTGGCCTCTTGGGCCACAAGCTCACGGAACCAATGCCCCACCGTGCCCCGGCAAATGTAGTAGCTGTCTACGTCGTTCTTGCGCAAAGGCTCGATGAATGGACGCCGCTCCGAATCCAGGTAGAACAGGGGTTCTTGGCCCTCGAAGGTTCGTCGAGGGACCTGAACGGTCTCGGTTGGGCTGATTTCGCCTTTGGGAGCACCCTTGGGGGCTTCGCCGCCGCCGTGTCCTTCTGCCGCAGGCGCGGCGTCATGGCCGCCACCTTCAGCCCAAGCCGATTGGGGGGCCCACGTCACCGTCAGGGCAACAGCCAAAACCAGGACTCGAAGCCCAAACGACAAAAGGGGAAAGTGCAGCCTATTCATGATCTGGTGCAATCGGCGTGAACGAGCCAGACTTGAGGCCCAGACCCTCATAGTTTGGGCGGTGGTGGCGGTGGGGGAGTGACGTCGTAGCAGTTTTTGTCCTTGAACCACTTGCCTTCATTGGTCACGCACTGTCGGCTCATCATTTTGCGGCTCATGTCCGACAAAAAGTAAGACCGATACAAGGTGGTGCCTTTTTCGATCAGGCTGACCGAACGAAATTGGGCACACAGCTTTGCGCTCAGGCAGTCTTTGAGCCGCTCGGCGGTTTCGTGAATGTCAATGCTGATGCGGCCTGGGGTCAGCCCGCTGGGGGTGCCAATGCTGACCACACAGTGCTGGCCATCGACCAGCGGCAGGCTGATCAGGGCCGAGAAATAATTCATTTCGGCGACCACCAGCTCACGAAACCACGGGGCCACCAAACCGTCACACTCGTAATAATTGAGCTTGATGGTGTTGTGGAGCACAGGAATGAGGGGAACCTTGTTTTTGTCCAGCAACAACATGGGCTCGGGGCCCGAAGTGGGGGGGCGAGCCTTGAGGGCTTTGGCCACCTTGACAGGGTCGGCATCGCCGCCGATGTCGGATTTCAAGGCCTGCAAGCTCTGCGTGACCTTGCCAGCCATGGGGGACTTGTTCTCTTCATCAACCTTGGCAGGCGTGGGCTTGGATTCTTTGACCGGGTAGGGCTTGAAATTGGGTGCGGCAGACTCTTCAGAGCATGCCGATAAGGCGAGGGCGGCCAAGAGCAACCAACCACTGAACCACTTGATTTGCATTTGATCAACCTCAACGTTGAAACCTATGGGTCGATTATGAACCGATGAAATCAATTTTCTGATGATCTACATTAATTGCATGCGTATTGTTCAGTGGATGTTGGGATGGGTTGCCCTTGGGGCGCTGGTGGCTTGCGGCGGTGGCGGCGGCGGCGGTAGCGGCAATACCCAGACTGTGGTGCCGGCGGGAACCATCAGCACGTATGCTGTCACCGGGGTCACCATCAGCGACCCCAAACACATGGCCTTTTTACCTGGCGGTTCTGACCTCTTTGTGGCGAACCAAACGCGCAATGAGGTGTTGCGCATTGATGC
>JAYPFZ010000045.1:0-19021 GCA_038126555.1 Betaproteobacteria bacterium | reverse complement strand
CTGGTGGGCTGAGTCAAATTGATGGTGAATGCCACCTTGGAGCCGTCAAATTGCACCGAAGTCGGGTCTAGGCTAACGCCCGGAATCACGGGTGGGGGCAGTCCATTGTCTTCAGGCACTACAGGCGCTTCTGGCAAGGGGGTCGGCGCAGCGACAACTGAGGCTTGCACCGCCGGTGCGATCACGACCGGTTGTGCCGGCGTGAAGCTGGGTGAGGGGCTTGAAAAGATGGCGTTGAGATTCTGGCTGCTGATGGGTGCACCGTTCAAACCACCACCAGAAATAGGGGCTTGGGCCAATGCACTGAAGGGGCTGGCGAAGCTGGGGTTGACGACGGGCGCTCCAGCTTCCACCACGGGCGCATCATGAGCCTCCAGGGGCGCACCAGGAGCCAGCACAGGCGCAACAGGAGCCACCACGGGCGCAACAGGAGCCACCACGGGCGCTTCCACCTGAGCAGGGGCCACCGGCGCCACCACGGGTGCATCAACGGCTGCGGGTGCAGGCGCAGCGGCAGGTTGTGCATTGTTGATGGGCGCAACCGCAGGGGCCGCATCGGCTTGAGCAACGTTGGCCGGAGCCGCGTTGGGTTGAACCACAAGACCGGCCACCTCGGCTTGCGGAGCCGGTGCGGGCGCAGGCTGAGCTGCGGCCTGAATGGCTACATCAACCGGCGCATTCACGGCATTGTTGACCGCAGGCTGTGCGTCCAAGCCCACCGGGGCAGCCGGATTCACGGCAATGGGATTCACCACCGCCCCATCGCCAGGCTGGGCAGCAGGTGCGGGAGCTGGGACAGGAGCGGCAGCGGCTTGACCCGGTGCCGGGGCTTCACCCGGAGCAGCGGGGTTTTGGTCCGGGGCGGGCGCCTCACCCGGCGCTGCCGCCTGAGCGGGCGCTGGCGCAGGGGCACCCGGTGCTGCCGCTGCTGCGGCTGCAGGTGCTTGGGCTTCACCTGGCGCAACTGCATTGGCTGCAGGGGCTTGCGCTTCACCAGGTGCCGCAGGATTGACAGCTTGGGCATTCGGCGCCACAAAGCCAGGTGCGGCTTGCACCACTTGAGGCGTGGTGGTCAAGGGAATTTGTGCCAAGGTGCCATCGGGCGCAACCAGCGCGATGGTGGGGGTGGTGCCTGCTGCAACCGGGCCAGTGCCCGCAGCAGCTGGCTGCAAAGCCGCCACGGCGGTTTGACCCGTCTCGGCCTGAACGGCAACCGTGACGCCCACTTGGGGCACTTCCACACGACCCGAAGGGGTGGTCACTTGCACCTGAACCTCTTGCGAAGAGGGGCGATCCACGTTGACCGTTCCCCCGTCCACCTTCATGTTGATCTGGGTGACCTCCATTTGACCGCCAGCCTTGTTTTCAACTTGGCCGTTGACGGTCACTTTGGATTGATCGCCAATCAGGGCGCTGTTGCCCTGCTCGCCTGCCCCAGCCACGTTGAATTGAAGTTTGACGCGCGAGTTGGCTTGGGTGGACACCACATCACCCAAAAAGATGTCTGCGCCAGTCGACAGGACCAGAATTTCACCGTTGCGAACGACTTGCACAATGCCAAAAACTTCGGCCACTTTGGCAATCGGAGTTGAGGCAGCAACTCGGGCTTGTGCTGGGGCCGCATCAGTGGTCGCGGGCGCTGCAGCCGCAGCGGCTTCCGTGGGTGCGGGCGCATCTGGTGTAGCGGTTTGGGCCAGTTGAACAGCGGGATCAAGCACTTGTTCCCACAAGGCTTGCAGGGGCTCACCCCATTCTCCACCGGCTTGAATCAGGGCTTGGAGTTCAGGAACCAAGCCTTCAATGCGCTCGACTTCGCCATTGGCGTGAACGATGAGCACATCTTGGCCAGAGCGCAACAGTCGTGCGCCTTGGTCGATGGCCGATGCCAACAATTCAACATTTGCAGGCAGTGCTTGAGCAGCTGCTGCATTGTTTTGTGACAAGAACCAAGAGACAAAATTGAACTTTTTCATACCGATCCAACTCAAACTTCGATTGAGGAATCGGTAATCGACCCCAAGACTTGGGTTTCAAGTCGGAAAGGTCAAATTGAAATAACTGGTAATGATGTGGGACAGGACGAGGCCATGCCCTAGGACCCATTAATCGTCACGCCCCAACCAGACTTGAATGCCTAGTGAATACTTAGGAATTCTTTTATAGATTACATCCGATGACATCATTCCCACTCGATGGTGGCCGGTGGTTTGGAGCTGACGTCGTAGGTCACACGGTTGATGCCACGCACCTCGTTGATGATGCGTGACGAGGTCTTTTTCAGTAAAGCGTAGGGCAATTCCGCCCAGTCAGCGGTCATGAAATCGCTGGTTTGGACGGCTCGCAAGGCCACCACATGCTCGTAGGTGCGGCCATCGCCCATGACACCCACGCTTTTCACAGGCAAAAAGACGGTGAAAGCTTGGCTGGTGAGTTGATACCAGGTCTTGCCAGTTTGAGGATCGATGGTATTTCGCAGCTCTTCAATGAAGATGGCGTCTGCTTGACGCAAGATGTCAGCATATTCGCGCTTCACCTCGCCCAAGATGCGAACCCCCAAGCCGGGCCCAGGGAAAGGATGACGATCCACCATGTCGCGCGGCAAACCCAAAGCCACCCCCAATTCGCGGACTTCGTCCTTGAACAGGTCTCTTAATGGCTCTAAAAGCTTCAAACCGAGCTGTTCAGGCAATCCGCCCACGTTGTGATGGCTTTTGATGGTGACCGCTTTTTTGCTTTTGGCCCCGCCAGATTCAATGACATCGGGGTAAATGGTGCCTTGGGCCAGGAAAGTTGCACCCTGATGCCCCTCCCAGCCGGCCTTGAGTTTGGCAGCTTCGGCCTTGAACACGTCGACAAACAGGCCGCCAATGATTTTGCGCTTGGCTTCTGGGTCTTGAACCCCTGCCAATTGGCCCAAAAACAGGTCGCTGGCGTCCACGCGAATGACGCGGGCGTGCAAACGGCCAGCAAACATGTCCATCACCAAATCGCCCTCATTCAGGCGCAACAGGCCATGATCGACAAAAACGCAGGTGAGCTGATCGCCAATGGCGCGGTGAATCAGGGCTGCCGCCACTGAGGAGTCCACACCACCCGACAGGCCCAGGATGACTTCTTCCTTGCCCACTTGTTCCCGAATGCGTGCCACCGCCTCTTCGATGTAGTCGCCCATGATCCAGTCCGGACGTGCCTGGCAAATTTCCAATACAAAACGATTCAAAATCGCTTGACCTTGAACCGTATGGGTGACTTCTGGGTGAAATTGCACCGCGTAATAGCCACGGGATTCATCGGCCATGCCAGCAATGGGACAGGCTGGGGTGCTGGCCATGACCTGAAAACCTGGTGGCATTTGGGTCACTTTGTCGCCATGGCTCATCCAGACTTTGAGCATGCCGTGACCTTCAGCGGTGGCGAAGTCTTCGATGCCCTTGAGCAAAGCCGTGTGACCTTGGGCACGCACCTCGGCGTAGCCAAATTCACGGGTTTGACCCGCTTCCACGGTGCCGCCCAACTGTGCCGCCATGGTTTGCATGCCGTAGCAAATGCCCAAAACGGGCACACCCAACTCGAAAACAGCGTCTGGGGCTTTGTCATCCACCTCGTAAACGCTGGCATGCGAGCCCGACAAAATGACCCCCTTGAGTTGGCCATCGGCAGCGAAATCCCGCACCCAGTCGCTGGTGACGTCGCAAGGGTGAACCTCGCAATACACATGGGCCTCACGCACCCGGCGGGCAATGAGCTGGGTGACCTGAGAACCAAAATCGAGGATGAGGATTTTTTGATGAGACATGGAAAACAGCCGAGCCAATGAAAGGGGCCAGACCTCGGTCTGGCCAAAAGCGGATTGTCGCAAAAAACACCTGGGGAGCTGGGTGGCCAGCTCATGGGGAACGCGTGGCGTTAATCGGCGCGGTAATTGGGCGATTCTTTGGTGATTTGCACGTCGTGAACGTGGCTTTCACGCATGCCCGCAGCGCTGATTTGCACAAACTCAGCTTGCTCGTGCAGGGCTTGTATGGAGCCGCAGCCACAGTAGCCCATGGCCGCACGAACGCCACCGGCCAACTGAAAGATGATGGCAACCACCGAACCTTTGTAAGGGACTCGGCCTTCAATGCCTTCGGGCACCAGTTTGTCGGCGTTGGGGTTGCCGGTGCTGGATTCTTGGAAATAGCGATCGGCACTGCCTTGTTGCATGGCGCCGATGCTGCCCATGCCCCGGTAACTTTTGTAGCTTCGCCCTTGGTAAAGGATGACTTCACCGGGCGCTTCTTCGGTGCCGGCAAACATGCCGCCCATCATCACGCTGGAAGCCCCAGCCGCCAAGGCTTTGGCAATGTCACCGCTATAGCGCACCCCGCCATCGGCAATCAGGGGGACCCCGGTTCCGGCCAAGGCCTCGGCCACATTGGCAATGGCCGTGATTTGCGGCACCCCGACGCCGGCCACGATGCGGGTGGTGCAAATGGAACCCGGGCCAATGCCGACCTTCACGGCATCGGCACCCACGTCGGCCAAGGCTTTGGCTGCATTGCCGGTGGCGATGTTGCCGCCCACCACATCCACTTGAGGAAAGTGGCGCTTGACCCAGCGCACGCGCTCGATCACGCCTTGGCTGTGGCCGTGGGCCGTGTCCACCACGATGGCATCGACCCCTGCTTGCACCAGCGCCTCAACCCGCGCTTCGGTGCCCTCGCCCACGCCCACGGCGGCACCCACGCGCAAGCGGCCGCTGGCATCGCGCGCCGCATTGGGAAAATTGGTTTGCTTGGTGATGTCTTTGACGGTGATGAGTCCTTTGAGTTCAAAAGCATCATTCACCACCAGCAAACGTTCCAATTTGTATTGGTTCAGCAATGCTTTGGCTTGCTCGGGGGTGGTGCCTTCCGGCACCGTGATCAACCGATCCTTGGGGGTCATGATGGCTTGAACCGGGGCATCCAAGCGCGTTTCAAAGCGCAAATCCCGGCCTGTGACGATGCCCACCACCTGACCTCCATCCAAGACCGGAAAGCCCGAAACCCCCAACTGCTCGGACAAGGCCATGACTTGACGCACAGTGTGTGCCGGCGTGATGACCACCGGATCGCGCAAAACGCCGCTTTCGTAACGCTTGACTTTGGCCACTTGCGCGGCTTGCTCCTCGGCGCTGAGGTTTTTGTGGATGATGCCCATGCCACCTTCTTGCGCCATGGCAATGGCCAATCGGGCTTCGGTGACGGTGTCCATGGCGGCTGAAACCAAGGGCAGGTTCAGCTCGATGTGACGGGAAAAACGGGTGGAAAGGTGTGTGTCTTTGGGCAGAACCTGCGAGAAGGCTGGCACCAGAAGCACATCGTCAAAAGTGAGTGCGTGACCGAGAAGACGCATGCGATGACTCCAAAAAAAGAATCATAGGCGCGCACCAAGCCTGGGTGTATACAGCTCGCGTTCAGTAGCCGGGTTTGGCACCCGGTCGGCGGTTTTGAAACAAGCCCGCCGTTTTGGCGCCTTGTTTGCGAAAACGCTCGCGCCGGGCGACTTTGGGGTCCACGCGCAAGGCCCGCGTGGTGGCCAAGCGGTCACCAGGGCGCAAGCGCGTATCCAGGCTCACGGCTCGCCCCCAAACGCTCCAGTTCAGGGGGGTGTCGGTGGGTAGGCCTTCACCCCAAGGTGGGTTCGATGTGCTTTGGGCCAAGGCCTTTAGGGCGGATTCAACGGTTGCGCCATCGGGCAGTTCCAACTCCACGTGTTCGGTGGAGCGTGGGCCCGCACTCCAGAGCACGCTGATCTTCATGCCGGATACACCGTTTGCGCGCGTTCCACAAAGGCATCCACCAAGGTGGAGGCTATGCGATCGAAAACCGGTGCAACCAAGCTGCCCAAGACCGAGTCGAAGCTGTAGTTCAAATTGAGGACAACCTTGCATGCACGCTCTTCGCCCATGGGAATGAAGTCCCAGGTGCCCTGCAAGGCCTTGAAAGGGCCGTCGACCAGCGACAAGGCCACCTGACGGCCGGGGGTGTGGACGTTGCGCGTGGTGAAGCTTTTGCTCAAACCCGCCACATGCATGCCAATGCAAGCCACCATGCCGTCGGGCGTGTGCTCAACGACTTGTGCGTGGTCGCACCAAGGCAAAAACTCCGGGTATTTCGGAACGTCGATCACCAGGTCATACATTTCCTGGGCGCTATACCAGAGCAGCACACTCTTCTGGACAGATTTCAATTTCATAGAATGCCAGCCTCAACAGGCGTTACGCCATTTTATTCATCGATCCCCATGGCCTCAGGCAAACCCCTTCCCGCACGCATTGCCGACAACAAAAAGGCCGCTTTCAATTACTTTTTCGAGGAAAAGTTTGAGGCGGGGATGGTGCTCGAGGGTTGGGAAGTGAAGGCCATTCGCGAAGGCAAGGTGCAACTCACCGATGGCTATGTGGTCATCAAGCAAGGCGAATTGTTCATCATTGGCTGTCAAATCAACCCCCTGAAAACCGCTTCCACCCATGTGCGCCCCGATTCGGTTCGCTCCAAAAAACTGCTGATGCACAAAGACGAGATTCGGCGCTTGATTGGCAAGGTGGAGCAAAAAGGCTATACCTTGGTGCCCCTGAACTTGCACTGGAAAAATGGCCGGGTGAAATGCGAAATTGCCTTGGCCAGGGGCAAGGCCAACCACGACAAACGCAACACCATCAAGGAGCGCGAGGGCAAGCGCGAGGTGGAGCGGGCCATGAAATCGCGCAACCGCTGAGGCTTTAGTCTTCGCTCAGCTGCCCTTCGTGCATGCGCAATCGCCGTTGACACAGGTTGCTGATGCCTTCATCGTGGGTGACCAAGATCAAGGTGGTGCCCAAATCCCGATTCAAGTCGAGCATGAGCTGCATCACCGCTTTGCCAGTGGCGTGATCCAGACTGCCCGTGGGCTCATCGGCCAGCAACAAAGCGGGTTGCATGACAAAAGCCCGGGCCAAGGCCACGCGTTGCTGTTCACCCCCCGACAAGACTTTGGGATAGTGACCCAGGCGCTCACCCAGGCCGACCCGCTGAAGCAGCGCGGTCGCCTGCGCTTTGATTCGGCTGGCACCCGCCAATTCCAGGGGCAGCATCACGTTTTCTAGGGCCGTGAGGGAGCCCAGCAATTGAAAACTCTGAAACACAAAAGCCATGTGCCGGGCGCGAAAAGCGGCGCGATCGTCCTCTGAGAGGGCAAAGAGCGAGGTGCCCTTGATCTCGATCTGCCCGGCTGAAGGGATGTCCAGCCCAGCCAGCAACGACAACAGCGTGCTTTTGCCCGAGCCTGAGGCGCCCACCAGCGCAACGGTTTGCCCTGCTTCCACCGAGAAATGGATATCGCGGAGAATCTCCAGTTCGCCATTGGCGTCCTGAACCCGTTTGTGGACGCCTGTGACCTTCACCAATGCCGCTTTGTCTGCCATGTCGCTTTCCCAGATAACACGTCGTCACTTTACCGCCCTGAGCTTGTCCTCGGTTTTGTGGGGATTGGCGCCCGGTGGTCTGCACGCGCAATCGCCCAAACGGCTCTTGGTGGTTGGCGATTCGCTCAGCGCCGAATACGGCATTGCCAAGGGATCCGGCTGGGTTCGCTTGCTCGAGCAACGCCTGCAAGCGCAAGGCATGCCTTGGCAAGTCGTCAACGCCAGCATTTCCGGCGACACCACCTCCGGCGGCCGATCGCGGTTGCCGGCCTTGCTGAAAACCCACCAACCCCAACTGGTCGTGATTGAATTGGGTGCCAATGACGCCTTGCGTGGTCTGTCGCTCAAGGCCAGCGAAGACAACCTCAGGGCCATGATCCGGGCCTGTCGGGCCATTGGGGCCCAAGTGGTGCTGGTGGGCATGGAGATTCCGCCCAATTTTGGCGCCCGCTACACCCAAGCGTTCCGAAGCTTGTTCACGCGGGTGGCCCAGCAAGACCAGGTGCCGCTGGTGCCGTTTTTGTTGGCCGGCATTGCCGATGCGCCAGACGCTGCCAATTGGTTTCAAGCAGACCGGATTCACCCGCTTGCCAAGGCCCACCCTCGCCTCTTGGATAACGTCTGGCCCATTCTGCGCCCTCTGCTCTGATTTCACCCATGGCTGTGCATTCCATTTCTGCTCAAGAAGCCCTGGCGCAATGGCCGCTGGAGGATGCGCTCACAAGCGCAGGCCAAGGCCCTCGCGTCATCGATGCGCGAAGCCCCAGTGAATTTGCCCTGGACCACCTGCCCCATGCGCACAATTGGCCCGTGCTCAACGATGAGCAACGGGTGAAAGTGGGCACCCTTTACAAGCAAGTGAACCCCTTTGAGGCCAACAAATTGGGGGCGGCTTGGGTCAGCGAGAACATTGCCCACCACTTGCACCAACACGTGCAAGGCTTGCAGCGCGACTGGAAACCCTTTGTTTATTGTTGGCGGGGTGGCAAGCGCAGTGGTTCCTTGGCTTTTGTGTTGGGGCAGATTGGTTTTTCGGTCCGCCTGATTGAAGGTGGTTACAAGGCGTTTCGCCAGCAGATGCTGTTGGATTTGCAACGCTTGAGCCAAGCCCTGCAATGGGTGGTCATCGACGGCCCCACGGGCTCTGGCAAGACCCGTTTGCTGCACCATTTGCAGCAGCATGGGGCGCAAATTCTCGATTTAGAAGCCCTCGCCTCGCACCGAAGCTCGGTGCTGGGGCACTGGCCTGGCGTGGCCCAGCCCAGCCAAAAACACTTCGACATGAAGCTCTGGGACGCTTTGCGGCGATTGGATTCCGCACAACCGGTGTTTGTTGAAGCCGAAAGCAAACGCGTGGGTGCCGTCACCATTCACCCCGACGTGTTCGCCAGCCTGCAAGCTGCCCCCTTGGTGAACCTGCAGGCGCCCCTGGCCGACCGCGTGCAGCTTTTGTGCTCGGATTACGCTCACTTTCTCGAAGACCCCAGCAGTTTTCAGCAGCGCATCTTGGCCTTGCAACCGATTGTGGGCAAGCAGGTGATCCAGCATTGGCAAGCGCTGAGCTCGCGGGGGGAATGGTCGGCGCTGGTCGAAGACCTGTTGCTGCGCCACTATGACCCCAATTACCAGCGCGCCAGTCAGCGGCTTTTTGGCCAATCGGGTGAACAAAAGCCCTCCGCACGCACGCTGGTGCTCGAGGGCTTAGATGAGGCGCACCTGTCTCAGTGCGCGCAGGAGCTCATGCAAGCGACAGGGCTTGCAACAAGTCGGCCAGCAAATCTTCCGCATCCTCAAGCCCGGTAGAGAATCGGACCAAGTGCCCGGGCTTGAGATGGGCAGGAACCTCGCCTCGCAAGGTCGACCAGGCATAGGGCACCACCAGGCTCACGGGCCCACCCCAGCTGTAACCCAGCTTGAAGCAACGCAAAGACTCGCAAAAGGCATCGATTTGTGCGGTGGTTAACGCAGGATCGAGGATCAGGCTGAACAAACCGGCTGCGCGGCCCGCTGGCCCACACAGCGCTTGCCAATGGGCGTGCCCGGGTGATTCGGGCAGCGCTGGATGCAAAACTTGGTGCACGCGAGGATGGCCTTGCACCCCAGCCGCCAGCTCTCGGGCACTGCGGTCTTGGTGGGCGTAGCGCATGTCCATGCTGGGCAAGGCCCGCAAGATGGCTTCGGCGTCGTTGGCCCCCACCCCAAAACCCAAACGCATGTGCGAGAGCTTCAGGGCTTGCGCGAGGTCGTCGCGATGGGTCATGACCGAGCCCATGAGCACATCCCCCCCGCCACTGGGGTATTTGGTGAGGGCATGCACAGACACATCCACGCTCAAGCGCTCGGCGCTGCCAGGGCACAAATCGAAGGGCTGAAAGGCCAGACCAGCGCCCCAGGTGTTGTCCAAGGCGGTGAGCACGCCTCGTTCCTGACAAGCCCTGACCATGGCCGTGAGATCGGGGAATTCCAGCGTCACCGAACCCGGGGCTTCCAACCAGACCAGACGGGTTTGAGGCGTGATGCGGGATTTCAAGTCGTCGACCGACAAGGGGTCGTACAGCGCATGGGTGACGCCCAAGCGGTCCAACTCACCTTTGGCCAAGGCTCGGCTGGGGCCGTAGGCATTGTTGGGAATGAGGACATGATCTCCGGCTTGGAGAAAGGCCAAATTGGTTTGGGCAATGGCCGCCAAGCCACTGGGCACCAGCACCGCATGCCGTCCGCCCTCTAGGGCGCAGAGCCGCTCTTCCAGCAAAAACGTGGTGGGCGTGCCGTGCAAGCCGTAGGTGTAGGCCGACTTGTCTTTCCAGTCCCGCTCGCGCATGGCTTGAACGGTGGGAAAGAAGACGGTGGACGCTTTGAACACCCCGGGCTGGGGCGCATCGAACGCATCGGGCGCCCGATACGGGTGGTGGATGAGTTCGGTGCTGCGTCCCATGGCGAGCCTCAGATGCGCCACTTCTCCATGAGCTTTTCGGGGCGCATGTTGTCGTAGGGTTCAAACGGTTGATGAATCCAGGGGTTGGTGGACAGGAAGTCCACCGAATAGTCGGGTTCGAAGGAAGACACGCCTTTGGTCCAAATCACGGCGGTGCGCAATTCGGTGATGGGCGAGTATTGGGTGCGCAGCAAATCGACCACGGCTTTGAGGGTGTGGCCGGTGTCGGCCAAATCGTCCACCAAGAGCACACGGCCGGCAATTTCACCTTTGGGGGTGGTGATGTAACGGGCAATGTCCAGATGCCCCTGAATGGTGCCCGCCTCGGCTCGATAGGAGCTGGTGGACATGATGGCCAAGGGTTTGTCGAAGATGCGCGACAAGATGTCGCCAGGGCGCATGCCACCGCGTGCCAGACACAAAATGGTGTCGAACTCCCAACCCGATTGATGGATTTTGAGGGCCAGCTTTTCGATCAGGCTGTGATATTCGTCGTAGGACACATAGAGGTGTTTGCCGTCTTCAGTCAACATGGCGGGGCCTTTTCAATGAGGGAAAAAATCAAGCGTGATAGGGATGGTGGATCAAGATGGTGTGGTCCCGGTCGGGGCTGGTGGACACCAAATGAATGGGCACGCCACACACGTCTTCGATGCGTCGCAAATAGGCTTGCGCCTGGGGTGGCAAGCGGTTGAATTCGGTCACCCCCACCGTGGACTGGGTCCAGCCCGGCAAGGACTCGTAAATGGGTTGGCAGCGTTCGATGTCATCGGCACCCAGGGGCAACAGGTCGATGCGCTCGCCGTCGAGTTCGTAACCCACGCACAGCTGCAACTCGGGAATGCCGTCGAGCACGTCAAGCTTGGTGATGCACAGGCCGGACAAGCCGTTCACCTGAGCGCTGCGCTTGAGCAAGGCGGCATCGAACCAGCCGCATCGGCGCGAGCGACCCGTGGTGGTGCCACGCTCTGCGCCCACGGTCGACAAGTGATAACCCACCGTGCCGGGGGTTTCCCAATCGAGCTCGGTGGGGAACGGCCCACCGCCAACACGGGTGCAATAGGCTTTGGTGATGCCCAGCACGTAGTTCAGCAGCTGAGGCCCCACACCAGAACCTGCGGCGGCATTGCCCGCCACGCAATTGCTGGAGGTGACGAAGGGATAGGTGCCGTGATCGATGTCGAGCAAAGTGCCTTGTGCGCCTTCGAACAACAGGTTGGCGCCGGCGCGATGCGCTTCGTTGAGCTCGCGCGACACATCGGCAATCATGGGCAACAGGGCTTGGGCATGCGCCTGGGCTTGCTCACGCACCGCGTCGATTTGAATTTGGCCATTGGTGATGAAGGCAGCCAAGGGCTGGTCTTTGAGCCAAGCCGACTGCGACCAATTGACCTGAGCCGCGCCCAGGGCGGCCAATTGGGTGTTGTAGTAGGCGACCAGCTCTTGCAGCTTGCGCTCAAAGCGCTCGGGGTGCTTGAGGTCTTGCACGCGCAGCGCACGGCGGGCGATTTTGTCTTCGTAGGCGGGGCCAATGCCACGGCCGGTGGTGCCAATTTTGGCGGCGCCAGCTTTTTCCTTGGCGGCTTCTCGCGCCACATCCAACGCGGCGTGGAACGGCAAAATCAAGGGGCAGCCTTCGCTCACGCGCAAGCGGGAGCGGACTTCAATGCCCGCGGCTTCCAAACCCTGAATTTCTTCCAGCAATTTGCCTGCGGCCAGCACCACACCATTGCCGATGTAGCACTTCACGCCCGAACGCATGATGCCGCTGGGAATCAGGTGCAAAGCGGTTTTCACCCCGTTGATCACCAAAGTGTGGCCCGCGTTGTGCCCCCCTTGGAAGCGCACCACACCAGTAGCGGTTTCGGTGAGCCAATCCACCAATTTGCCCTTGCCTTCGTCACCCCATTGGGTTCCGACGACCACCACGTGACGACCAGAAATCACACTCATCGAACGGTTACTCTTTGAATTAAAGGGATTGGACGACCCAACGGTCGGCCACACGAATGAGCTCACGATCGCACTGGAACTCGTCCACTTCGCTTTCGCGCCCAGGCAGCACACACACCACGGTGTGGCCTTGGCCCCGCATGCGGGCAATCACCTCACGCAACTCGGGGTCCTCGCCCCAGGGTGCACGAATGGCCAGATTGGGACTGGCTTCGGGCGTGAATTGCACCCAGGTTTTCAAGTCGAGGCTAAAGCCCACGGCTGGTCGTTTGCGACCAAAAACGGCCCCCACTTCGTCGTATCGACCACCGCGCAAGACGGCATCGCTGCAACCCGGCACGTAGGCGGCAAAACGCACGCCGCTGTAGTAGGCGTAACCGCTGAGGTCGGCCAGGTCGAACGACAAATCGCAAGTCAGGTGGCGGGTGAGCCAGGCCAAATCATCGAGGGCTTGGAGCGCCAGCGGAAAGGCCGCCAAAGCCTGACGGGCTTCGTCGAGCAACGCGCGATCGCCGTAGGCTTGCATCAGGTAGGCCAAAGCATCGGTCACCGGAGCAGGCAGGCCCTGAGCGGCCGCTTGCAGGCCTGGGCTGCTCTTGGTGAGCAAGGCGGTGCGCAAGGCATTCAGGGTGGCTTCACTCAAGTTCAGACCTGCCACGACAGCAGGAAAGAGTCGGGCGTCGCCCATGTCCAGTTGCACCTCGCTCAAGCCAGCCTCTTGCATCAGGGCCAGGCTGAGATCGAGGGCTTCCAAATCGGCGTGAAGACCGGCGTGGCCGAAGATTTCGGCGCCCAATTGCAAGGGTTCGCGGCTTGCGCCAGCCCGGCTCACCCGGGTGTGAAGCACGGGGCCGCAGTAGCACAAACGCGCGGTGCCTTGGCGGTTGAGCAAGTGGGCATCGATTCGGGCCACTTGGGGGGTGATGTCGGCGCGAATGCCCAGCGTGCGGCCAGACAGTTGATCGACCATTTGGAACGTGTCGAGTTCGCGATCGCGCCCGGTGCCTGACAACAGCGCTTGCAGGTGCTCGACCAAGGGCGGCATCACCATTTCGTAGCCGTGGCGACGGCACACATCGAGCAATTGACGCCGCAATTCCTCGATTTGCCGAGCTTCAGAGGGCAAAACGTCGGCAATGTGATCGGGAAGAAGCCAGGCGGACATGCTCAAACCAGAGGGTGCAAAAGAGCGAATTCTAGCGGCACGCCAGACCGATACGACCCTGCGCGGATCAGGCCAGCCAAAGCAAGAGCACTGCACCCACCAGCAGGCAGCACAGGCCAAAAAAACGAATTTGTCCGTCTTGAAGTTGCAGCACCTGCTGCATGATTTTCCGCCAACGGGTGGGCGACAAAAAAGGCATCAGGCCTTCGACGATCAAGACGAGCGCCAAGGCCTGAAGCCAATCCGTTCCACTCATGCCGTCATTTGCGCGGGGCCGCGCCGCTGTTTTTCATGACACTGAAAAACTCGGAGGAAGGATCCAACACCATCACGTCCGACTTGTTGCGGAAACTGGCCTTGTAGGCTTCCAAGCTGCGATAGAACTTGGCGAATTGGGGGTCTTTGCCGAAGGCTTCGGCATAGACGCTGGCGGCTTGGGCATCGCCCTGCCCTTTGATTTGCTGGGCTTCGCGATAGGCGTTGGCCAAGGCAATTTCGCGTTGCTTGTCGGCGTCGGCACGGATCTTTTCGCCCTCTGCCGCACCGGTCGAGCGCAATTCGTTGGCCACGCGCTTGCGCTCGGCCTCCATGCGGCGATAAACCGACTCGGTGATGGCGCCCACGTAATCGGCACGGGTCATGCGAACGTCAACCACCTCGATGCCCCAGGGCTTGGCGCCAGTGACGTTTTCGATCACTTCTTTGCGCACCCGCTCCATGAGCTGTTCGCGCTTGGTGGAGATTAATTCCTGCACCGTGACTTTGTTGATTTCTTCTTGGAACGCGTTGCGAACCACACGGGCCAATTGCACGGCGCCGGTGCGCTCATCCAGGCCCACGTTGCGGATATAGGCGGAGGGGTCGTTGATGCGCCAGCGCACAAACCAGTCGATGACCATGCGCTGCTTTTCGGCCGTGAGCATGGGTTCGGTGTCCGAGGACTCCAACGACAGCAGGCGCTTGTCGATGAATCGAACGTTTTGAAACGGCGGCGGCAGCTTGAAGTTCAAACCCGGCTCGGTGATCACGCGCTTGATTTGTCCCAAGGCATAGACCACGCCGAATTGACGCTGATCCACCACAAAAACGGTGGAGATGGTCACGGCCACCAAGGCCATGATCGCGGAAATGAAGAGTCCCAAACGGTTCATGTGTTGCTCACTGACGGTAATCGCGCTCGCGGCTGCGTTCATCGCGAACGCGGCTTTCGGAGTTCATGGTGGGGCTGGGGGATGAGGAGCCGGACAGGTTCATGGGGGTGTTGTTGTTGGCGTCGTTGCGGTTGGCGCCGGGTGCAACACCCTGAATGAGCTGATCCAGAGGCAGATACAACAAATTGGACCCTTGGCGAGACTCCACCAACACCTTGGACACGTTGCTGAACACTTGTTGCATGTTTTCCAGGTAGAGGCGGTCGCGGGTGACTTGAGGCGCCTTTTGGTATTCGGTCAGCAAGGACTTGAAGCGCTGGGCATCACCCTGAGCCTGAGCCACGATGCGGGCTTGATAGGCCTCGGCTTCTTGCTTGAGGCGAGAGGCCGCACCCACAGCGCGGGGCACCACATCGTTGGAGTAGGCCTCGGCTTCGTTTTTGGCGCGTTCACGTTCCTGACCGGCTTTGAGCACATCGTCAAAGGCCGCCTGAACTTGCTCGGGCGGGCGAATGCCGCCCTGTTGCATGTTGATCGCCACGACTTCAATGCCGACCTTGTAGCGATCCAGGATCTTTTGCATGATGGCGCGAACGCGGGGAGCAATTTGGTCACGTTCTTCAGACAAGGCGGTGTCCATTTTCATTTGGCCCACCACCTCGCGGACAGCGGTTTCGGCCGCTTGGGTCACCGCCATGACCGGGTTTTTGCTTTCAAACAAATACTGACGGGCATCGGTGAGGCGGTATTGAACGGCAAACTTGATCTCAACGATGTTCTCGTCTTCGGTCAACATGGCCGAATCCCGCAGCCCAGTGGACTTCACCACGCTGTCGCGACCAATGTCGATGGAGCGAATTTGGGTCACATAAACCAGTTCGTGGCGCTGCACGGGATACGGCAAACGCCAGTTGATGCCCGCGCCCACCGTGCTGTGGTATTTGCCGAATTGGGTGATCACGGCCTGCTGACCTTCTTGCACGATGAAAAACCCACTGGCCAGCCAAATGAGGGCCAGCACCAAGGCGCCCAGACCCAGGCCGAACCGGGAAGGACCCATGCCAGAACCAAACGAGCTGGGGCCATTGGGACCACCGCCATCGGAGCCGCCTTGGCCTTTGCCCCACAGCCCATTGAGCTTGCGGCTGAGGTCGCGCCAGAGTTCGTCCAAATCGGGAGGGCCTTGGGGGTCTCGGCGTCCCGAGCTGGCCGGTCGCTGCGGCTCTTGTGCGTTGGGGCGGGCCTCATCGGGCCGTTGCTCCGAGCCTTGGGGCTGAGCGGGCTCATTGGGGTCACGGCCCCAGCGGCCATCGTTCAGGTTGAACAGCCAGGGCATGAAGCGAGCCAAGCGCCGGGGAGATTGAAAGGTGTCGTTGCGGTTCATGATCATGGGTTCATTCACTTAGGCCTTATTTTGCCTGTTGCCGCTGGCCTCCATCGGCAATTGCCCTTCACCCCCTACGGATTGCGAGGGTATGTGGGTTTGAGATTGGGCCCAGTCGTAAAGCGCTGAGCGCAATTCGGCCAAGCCTTGGCCCGTTTGGGCACTGATGAAACAGCGCGGCAAGGCCCGTCCGTCCCACTCGTAATGGTCGGAGGCCCGTTCGGGCTGAGCGGGTGCGGGCAAGGCATCCACTTTGTTGAACACCACCCATTGGGTCAGCTCGGCGGCGCCGATGTCGGCCAGCACCTGTTGGACCTGGGCAATTTGTTCGGGGTAATCCGCGTGGGAAGCATCGACCACGTGCAACAACAAATCGGCATCGGCCGCTTCGAGCAAGGTGGCTTCAAACGCTTCGACCAGGCCATGGGGCAAGTCGCGAATGAAACCGACGGTGTCGGAAATGGAAACCTGAATGCCGCTTTGAAGGCCTTGGGGGTCTTGCAAAAACAACTGGCGGGTGGTGGTGTCCAAGGTGGCAAACAGTTGGTCGGCCGCATAAGTGCGGGCCTTCACCAACGCGTTGAAAAGCGTGGATTTGCCGGCGTTGGTGTATCCGACCAAGGAGATCTTGAGCATGCCTTGGCGCAATCGACCCCGACGCTGGGTGTTGCGTTGCCGCTTGACCTTCACCAAACGCTCACGCGTTCGTTTGATGGCCTCGCCAATCATGCGTCGATCGAGCTCGATTTGGGTTTCGCCCGGGCCGCCGCGTGCGCCAATGCCCCCGCGCTGTCGTTCCAGGTGGGACCAACGCCGCACCAAGCGCGTGCTGAGGTATTGCAAGCGGGCCAACTCCACCTGCAGTTGGCCTTCGTGGCTGCGGGCCCGCTGCGCAAAGATTTCGAGAATCAGCAGGGTTCGGTCGTTCACGGGCAAGCCCAAGTGGCGCTCGAGGTTGCGCTGTTGGGCTGGGCTCAGGGATTGATCGAACAACACCTCGACCGCGCCATGGGTTTCGGCCAAGGCCTTGATTTCATCGGCTTTGCCGCTGCCCACAAACAGGGCCGCATCGGGTGCACGCCGCTTGCAGCTGAGCTTGGCCACCGGCTGAAGGCCAGCGGATTCTGCCAAGAGGCTCAATTCCGTCAATTCGGCATCGAAATGCGCATGGCCCAAATCCACCCCCACCAACACGATGGCGGGTGATGCCGATGGGGCCGTGGCGTGAGCGGTCAAATGCCGGAGGGTGCGTCAGTCTGCACTGGTTTCCTGGCCCTCTGCCGGATTGAAGCTCACGGCGCGACCAGGAACAATGGTGGAAATGGCGTGCTTGTAGACCATTTGTGTGACCGTGTTGCGCAGCAACACCACATATTGGTCGAAGGATTCGATTTGGCCTTGCAGCTTGATGCCGTTGACCAGATAGATGGACACCGGCACGTGCTCTTTGCGCAGCAAATTCAGAAACGGGTCTTGTAAAAGTTGCCCTTTGTTGTTCACGATATTCTCCGTGTTCATGAGTGATGCTGAACCATATCACAGCTCGTTGCTTGAGCTGATGATCTGACGCAATGCAGGGGTTTAGTGGTCGTCCCGATAGGGGTTGTGGCTGGTCTTGAACTCAATGCGCAAGGGCGTGCCTTCGAGGTCGAAAACCTGACGGAATCGCCCTTCCAAGAAGCGCCGATACGCATCCGTCACGTGCTCCAGCGAATTGCCGTGAACCACCACCACGGGCGGGTTCATGCCCCCTTGGTGGGCATAGCGCAGCTTGGGCCGGAACATGCCCGAGCGTTTGGGGGCCTGAAATTGAACGGCTTCCAACAAGGTGCGGGTGAGCTTGGGGGTGGGCATCTTGGTCATGGCCGAGCGATGGGCGTGCGCAATGGCGGCCCAAATGCCCGACAAGCCTTGCCGCTTTTTCGCGGAGATGTAGTGCATGCGGGCGAACTTCAAGAAACCCAAACGCGATTCAATGGCGCGCTTGAGCAGTTCGCGTTGGTAGTCGTCCACGGCTTCCCATTTGTTGACGGCCAGCACCACAGCCCGACCCGATTCCAAAATGAAGCCCGCAATGTGTGCGTCCTGATCGGTGATGCCTTGGGTGGCATCGAGCAACAGCAACACCACATTGGCCGATTCAATGGCTTGCAAGGTTTTGACCACCGAGAACTTTTCGATGGCCTCAAACACCTTGCCTTTGCGTCGCAAACCGGCTGTGTCGATGAATTCAAAACGTTGGCCATCGCGCTCGAAGGGGATGCGAATGGCATCTCGGGTGGTGCCGGGGAGGTCAAACGCCACCAGACGTTCCTCGCCCAACCACACGTTGATGAGGGTGGACTTGCCCACGTTGGGGCGACCCGCCACAGCCAAACGGATGGGCTGATCGGGATCGACCTCCTCCTCCGCCGCATCGGGGTCGAATTGCATGGCCAGCGGCAGGGCTTGCTCGATCAAGTCGGTGAGGCCCCGCATGCCTTGCCCGTGGGCGGCAGAGACCGGGAACACCTCGCCCAGGCCCAACTCGTAAAACTCGGCGAGTTGCAAGCCCTGCTGCATGCCTTCGGCCTTGTTGGCCACCAGGCAAGTGGGCTTGCCCAGCCGACGCAAGTGCTGGGCGATGTCGTGGTCTTGGGCGCTCAGGCCTTCGCGGGCATCGACCACGAACACGACCACATCGGCCTCCAAAACCGCCTGACGGGTTTGCTTGGCCATCTCGTGATAAATGCCCGTTTCTGCGCGCGGCTCGAAGCCCCCGGTGTCGATCACGATCCACTGGCGCCCACCGGCTTTCATTTGGCCATAGTGACGGTCGCGGGTCAGCCCGGCGTAGTCGGCCACGATGGCGTCACGGCTCTTGGTGAGTCGATTGAAGAGTGTGGATTTCCCCACATTGGGGCGCCCCACCAGGGCAAGAACAGGCGTCACGATGGGTCAAAGGCCTTTCAGCAAACGAATTTGGCCTTTGCGGCTCACCAACAGCACACCGGCGTCGGTGTTGATG
>JAYPFZ010000044.1:0-19310 GCA_038126555.1 Betaproteobacteria bacterium | reverse complement strand
TTTCGGCCAAGGTCATTGCCAACTTATTGCAAACCGTGGGCGTCGATAGCGTGCTCACCATGGACTTGCACGCCGATCAAATTCAGGGCTTTTTCGACATTCCCGTCGACAACATTTACGCCTCTCCGGTGTTGCTGGGCGACTTGCGCAAGCAAAACTACGACAACGTCACCGTGGTCTCTCCCGATGTGGGCGGCGTGGTTCGTGCACGTGCATTGGCCAAGCAACTCAACAGCGACTTGGCCATCATCGACAAGCGCCGTCCTCGCGCCAACGAGTCGGAAGTGATGCACGTCATCGGTGAGATTGAAGGCCGCAACTGCGTCATCATGGACGACATGATTGACACGGCGGGCACCCTGGTGAAAGCCGCCGAAGTCCTCAAGCAACGCGGAGCCCTCAAGGTCTACGCCTACTGCACGCACCCCATTTTTTCGGGTCCGGCTTTGGACCGCATCAACAACGGCCATGCACTCGACGAAGTCGTGGTCACCAACACCATTCCTTTGGGCGATTTGGCCCTGAGCAGCCCCAAAATTCGTCAACTGTCGGTGGCTCCGCTCATCGCAGAAACCATGCAACGGATCGCCAAAGGCGATTCGGTGCTCAGCTTGTTCTCGGAACAGAATCAACTGTTCTGATCCGAGGATTCCCCGGGCGTTAGCCCTTTTCAACCTGGTGACGACTGGTCGCGGTCGCCATCCACATGGAGTTAAAAATGAAATTTGTCGCTTTTGAGCGTGTCAAGCAGGGAACGGGTGCGAGCCGCCGTCTGCGCAATTCCGGTCGTGCACCTGGCATTGTTTACGGTGGTGAACAAACCCCTCAAACCATTGAGCTGGACCACAACGCCCTGTGGCACGCCCTGAAAAAAGAATCCTTCCATTCGTCCATTTTGGAAATGGAACTCAATGGCAAAAGCACCCAAGTGTTGTTGCGTGATGTTCAGTATCACCCCTTCAAGCCCTTGATTCTGCACATTGACTTCCAACGTGTGGACGCCAACAAGCCCTTGCACATGAAGGTGCCCCTGCACTTCAGCGGTCAGGACAACTCCCCCGCCGTGAAGATCGACAAGTGTTTGATCAACATCGTGTCCAACGAATTGGACATCGCTTGCTTGCCCGCCGACTTGCCCGAATTCATCGCTGTGGATCTGAGCGAGTTGAAAAAAGGCACCTCTTTGCACTTGGACGACCTGAAGTTGCCCAAAGGCGTGACCGCAGTCACCCATGGCAAAGCCAACCCCGTGGTGGTGTCGGTGGTGTCCGTGGCTGAAGAAGCTGCTCCCGCTGAAGAAGGCGCTGCAGACAAAAAGTGATTCGGCTTGGCCCACTCACGAAACAGCCCGCTTCGGCGGGCTTTTTTTCGCCTGTGTGAGGAGAGATTCCTCACCCCTGCCCTGCACTGCCTTGCATAATTCAGCCATGTTTAAGTTATTGGTGGGTCTGGGCAATCCCGGACAAGACTATGCAGACACACGGCACAACGTGGGGTTCTGGTGGATAGACCGATTGGCCCGCGCCCAAAGGGCCGAGTTGCGGCCTGAAAAGGGCTTCCACGGGCGGGTCTGCCGGCTCAGTCTCGAAGGACAAACTGTCTGGTTGTTGGAGCCTGACACCTACATGAACCGATCGGGCTTGGCTGTTGCCGCACTGGCTCGCTTCTACAAAATTGCGCCCGAACAAATTCTGGTGGTCCATGACGAACTGGATTTACCGCCGGGCGATGTGCGATTCAAACAAGGTGGTGGCCATGCGGGTCACAATGGCTTGCGAAGCATTCATGAAAGCCTTGGCACCGCCGACTACTGGCGCCTGCGCATCGGGATCGGCCACCCCGGAGTCAAGTCTGAAGTCGTGCACTGGGTGCTGAAAAAGCCAGCGCCAAACGACATTTCTCTGATTGACACTGCACTGGACCGTTCACTGCAAGCCATAAGCTGGGCCCTCAGAGACGAGATGGCACAGGCCATGAAAGTGGCACACACCAGCAAAGCGCCACGCCCCAAGCCCGCTCGCTCTGCTCAGGAGGCGGGCGATGGAACATCGAAAACCAATCCGGTGGATTAGTGCAGGCCTGGTCTGCGTGGGTTTAGGCTGTGCAGGATCATGGGCTCAGGCGAAACCAGCGAAACCAGCCGCGCTGCAATGCCACGATGGGCGCCATTGGCAAGCCTGTCCCGATGCCAGCACTGCGCAGCGACCGAAGACTCAAAAACCCCAACGACCACCTGCGCCAACCGGCTTCAAAGCCCAAGGCGCTCATTGAGTGGGGGTGTTGGCTTGGCCTGGTTGTGACCGCATCAAGTGCTGGTATTTGAGCAGCAATTGCTCGTGCGATTCCACGTGATCTGGATGCTTGGGGATGCAGTCGACTGGGCAAACCTGAACGCACTGCGGCTCATCAAAGTGGCCCACACATTCTGTGCATTTGCTGGGCTGAATCTCATAAAAAGCCTCGCCCATGCGAATCGCCTCGTTGGGGCACTCGGGCTCGCACACATCGCAATTGATGCAGGCATCGGTGATCATCAGGGCCATGGGTGTTGCGCCCCTTCAAGCCAAGCGTGCCTGCAATTGCTGCAGCACCCCAGGCGAGACAAAACTGCTGACATCGCCTTTGAGGGTGGCAATTTCACGCACCAGGGTGCTGGAGACGCATTGCTGATCAGCAGCCGTATTGAAGAAAACGGTGTCGATGGTGGGCTGTAAACGCCGATTCATGCCGGCCAATTGGAATTCGTATTCGTAATCCATCACCGAGCGCACGCCTCGAACCATGACACTCGCGCGATGCTGCCTTGCGAACTCCACCACCAAACCGTCGCAGGGCAAGACCCGCACGTTGGGGCAATCTTGCAGGGCCGATTCCACCAAGTCGCAACGCACTTGCAAGTCGAACAGGGTTTTCTTGTGGTGCGCCATGGCCACGGCCACCACCACTTCATCGAACAAACGGCTGGCTCGGCGCACGATGTCTTCGTGGCCTAAGGTGATGGGATCAAACGTCCCAGGGTAAATGGCGATGACGGGGTCACGCATGGTCAAGACTCCTGGAGGTTTTCATTATGCAACCGGTTGCAACAAGTGTGCATGAACTTGCCCAGCCCGCATTTGACGATGCAGGTGATAGCCAAGCGCTTGCAAGCGCTCTGCTTCCCAGGCCTGATCCGATTCCAAATACAGCCAGCCCTTGGGCTTGAGAACAGACAAGCTCACGGCCAAAAGGCGCTCATAGGTGGAAGAACGAAAGGGTGGGTCTAAAAAGATGAGGTCCAAGCTAGCGGGGGCGAAGCCCTGAAGCAAAGCCAAGCCATCGCCTTGCTTCAATTGCAACTGATCTGCTCGCAGCTTGCTTCGATTCGCTTGCAAGCCTTTGAAGGCCGCTGGGTGCGACTCGAACAAATGCACCGGATTGGCTCCGCGTGAGGCGGCTTCAAAGCCCAAGGCACCCGTGCCTGCAAACACATCGGCGCAGGCCCATCCCGTCAAATCTTGTCCCAACCAATTGAACAAGGTTTCACGAATGCGATTGGGCGTGGGTCGCAGGTCTTGAACGGGAGGCACGCCCAACAAGCTTTTGCGCCAAGCCCCGCCAATGATCCGGACTTCACCGGGGGTGTTCTTAGAATGGGGGCTCATGTTGGGTTTCATTTTATAAAGTCGTTGCCATGTTTCGTTTCTTTCGCAAGTCTGCCGCCAAAGCCGAAGCGGGTGCATCACCCGAACCCACTCAGGCCACTGAAACCCGCAACGATGCCCCCTCCCCCACTTGGCGCGAAAAACTCAGCCTGGGGCTGCGCAAAACCAAGCAATCCGTTGTTCAGGTTTTCGTGGGCACTCAAATTGATGACGAGCTCTACGAAAACCTAGAAGCCAGTTTGTTGATGGCCGATGCCGGCGTGAGCGCGACTCAGGCCATCTTGGATCAATTGCGCGATCGCGTGAAGGCCGAGCGAGCCAAATCGGTCGATGCCGTGAAGGGCCTGCTGGAACAAGTCCTCACCGATTGGCTCTTGCCCCTGCAACAGCCTTTGGTCATTGGCCGAGTGCCCACCACCGTCTTGATGGTGGCTGGCGTCAACGGAGCCGGCAAAACCACCACCATTGGCAAGCTCACGCGTCACCTGTCGGATCAAGGCGCCAAGGTGCTGCTGGCGGCAGCCGACACCTTTCGCGCAGCAGCACGCGAACAGTTGCTCACTTGGGCTGATCGCAACGCCGTGGAAATCGTCAGCCAAGCCGACGGTGACCCTGCTGCAGTGAGTTTTGATGCCGTGACGGCTGGCAAGGCGCGAGGCTGTGATGTGGTGCTCATTGACACCGCTGGCCGTCTGCCCACGCAGTTGCACCTCATGGACGAGCTGAAAAAGGTTCAGCGGGTCATCCAAAAAGCCGATGCCGCGGCGCCCCACGAGACCATCTTGGTCTTGGATGGGCACATGGGTCAAAACGCACTGAGCCAAGCCAAGGCCTTTGATCAGGCCCTGGGACTCACCGGTTTGGTGTTAACCAAGCTCGATGGCACCGCCAAGGGCGGGATTTTGGCGGCCATCGCCCAATGGGGCCGAGAGCGGCAACAACGCGGAGAGTCGGTCATTCCGGTTTACTTTGTGGGGGTCGGAGAAGGTCTGACAGACCTGCAAACCTTTGATGCCCACGAGTTTGCTCAAGCCCTGCTCAGCGATTAAGGGTTATCCCTTGGTATCCCAAGGGGATTTAGCACTCTTAAGCTACGAGTGCTAATATAAGGACTCAGCGAAGAGGAGATGTCCATGAATACTTTGACATTACCCACCCCCAACGACCTCAACACTAAAACCTGGTCCTTGCTGCCGCCATTGGGCAACTTGGATGCCTACATCAGCGCCGTGAATCGCTTTCCCTTGCTCACCCTGGAGCAAGAGCAAGACTGCGCCCAGCGCCTGCGCGAGCACAACGATTTGGACGCAGCGGGTCAGTTGATTCTTTCGCACCTGCGTTTGGTGGTGTCCATCTCTCGCCACTATTTGGGCTATGGCTTGGCCCACGCCGATTTGATTCAAGAGGGCAACATCGGCCTGATGAAGGCGGTGCGCCGCTTCAATCCCGAACAAGGTGTGCGCCTGGTGACCTACGCCATGCACTGGATCAAGGCTGAAATCCATGAGTTCATTTTGCGCAACTGGCGCATGGTGAAAGTGGCGACCACCAAAGCACAGCGCAAATTGTTTTTCAATCTGCGCTCACTCAAATCGCAAATCCAGGCCCAAGAGGTCATGGCTGGCGAAGATGCCCGCGACACGCTCACCCCCCATCAAGTGAATCAGGTGGCCCAGACCCTGAAAGTCAAGCCCGAAGAAGTCATTGAGATGGAGTCACGGCTGGTGGGCGGCGATGTGGTGCTGGATCCCCTGCCCTCCGACGATCAGGACGAAGCGCCCCACCTGTTGCTGCAACTCAGCGATGCGAGTTTGGAGCCCACCACCGTTTTGGAGGCACAACAGCGCGAGGCGATGTCCTCTGATGGCGTGCCTTGGGCGATGTCTCAGCTCGACGAGCGCAGCCGACGCATCATTGAAGAGCGCTGGCTCAAAGTGAACGACAACGGAACCGGCGGCATGACGCTGCATGAGCTCGCTGCCGAGTTTGGCGTCAGCGCAGAGCGCATTCGTCAAATCGAAGCGTCGGCTTTGAAGAAAATGCGCAAAAGCCTCAGCGAGGCTTGATCACTTCAGCAATTGGCGCACATCGTGCGCCAAATCTTCTGGCGGCATGCCGTAGCGTGCGAACAAGCGCAACCGACCTTGCGGGTCGTAGACATAGCTGCCGGCGAAATGATCCAAGGTGTAACTCGTTGGCGTCGGGCCAGGTTGCTTCTTGAAATAGGCCTTGAAGTCTTTGGACACTTTGGGCAATTCCTCCAACGAGGGAATCAGCGCCAGGAAGCTGGGATCAAAATTGGCCAAATAAGCCTTGAGGATGTCTGCGGTATCGCGCTCAGGATCCAAGGTGACAAAAATCGCCTGAAAGCGCTCGCCATCCTTGCCCAGCAGTTGTCGCACCTTGGCCATTTCGGTCATGGTGGTGGGGCAGACGTCGGGGCACTGGGTGTAACCAAAGAACATCAACACCACCTTGCCCTGAAAGTCGGTCAATTGGCGCATCTGGCCGTTGGCGTCCTTAAGGCTAAAGCCTTGGGCGTAACTGGCTCCAGTGATGTCAATGGCTTTGAAAGAAAAGCTGGCGTCTGAACAGGCGCTCAAACTCAAGGCCAGTGATGCAAGCCCCATGGCCAGCCATGCACGTCTACGCATTGCAATCCTCACAAGTAATGGTCGACCAACAGCGCAGCAAACAGCACGCTCAGGTGAATCAAAGAAAACCGAAAGGTTCGGCGAGCCAGTTCATCGGAATAGGCACGCCACAAGTCCCAAGCGAGTTTGCAAAACCAGACGCTCACAATGACGGCCACCACCAGGTAAAGGTATCCGCTCATGCGGGCGATGAACGGCATGAGGCACGCAGCGAACAACACAAAGGTGTAGAGCAGGATGTGCAATCGAGTGAATTCGTTGCCATGCGTGACTGGCAACATGGGCAACCCCGACTTGCGATAGTCCTCCACCCGATACAAGGCCAAAGCCCAAAAATGAGGAGGCGTCCACAGAAAAATGATCAAAAACAAAATCAGAGCTTGGGGGCCCACATCGTTGGTCATGGCCGTCCAACCCAACACGGGCGGCATGGCACCCGACGCACCACCAATCACGATGTTTTGCGGCGTCAGGGGCTTGAGGATCACGGTGTAAATCACTGCATAACCCACGAACGTGGCCAAGGTCAGCCACATGGTCAGGGGGTTCACCGTCACATACAGCAGACTGCATCCCAGGGCGCACAGCACCATGGAAAAACCCAGCGCTTGCGTGTCGGTTAACTCCCCTTTCGCCGTGGGTCGCCAGGCGGTGCGCTTCATGCGCGCATCAATGGCTTTTTCAACCAGGCAATTGAAGGCCGCCGCCGCGCCAGCGGTGAGCCAAATGCCAATGCAGGCCCAGAACATGGTCCAGGCATCTTGCAAGCTCGGCACCCCGGGAACGGCCAATACCATTCCAATGAGGGCGCAAAACACAATCAATTGCACCACCCGCGGTTTGGTGAGCACGTAATACTGCCCCATCCGGGTCACCCAAGTGGGCTCACTCCCCATAGCCATCAAAACTCCCTATTTGCAACCAAGGGGTTGCTGATCGAATTGTCTCGCAAACGCACAGCCAAAGCGGTCAGCACGATCACCCACATGGCCGCACCCGCCGTGTGCAATAACGCAGCGGTCAGTGGCCATTGAAAAATCACATTGCTGATGCCGGTCAAAATTTGCACCAGCAGCAACAGTGCCACAGCCCATGACCAACGCACCAATCCATATTGCTTGAGTTTGGCCATCAGCGCCAAAGCGCCCGCAGTCACCACCAACGCCCCCAAACGGTGAACCAGGTGAATCGCCGTGAGCGCCGACAAAGGCAACAGAGTTTCACCATCAGCCGATCGGCCCAAGGGCCGGAGCAGCTCAAAACCGGCTTGGAAATTCATCTCCGGCCACCACAGGCCATTGCGGCAGGTGGGAAACTCATAACAGGCCAACACCGCATAGTTGGTGGATACCCATCCGCCCAGGGCAATCTGCAGCGCGATGAGCACCAACATCAGGACGACCCAGGGCTTGAGCGAGCGAGCCCTTGGCGGTTGAAGCAAAGGGGGCGCCGGGGCATACACCTGAATGGTGAGCAAGGCCAGCAGCAACAGCCCCCCCAGCAAATGCAAGGTCACGATCAGAGGCATGAGCTTGAGGGTCACCGTGAGGGCACCAAACGCCCCTTGCACCATCACCCAAATCAAGGTCACCGTGGGCCACAGGCGTTGACCGGGCAGACGTCGCCAAGCATGCACGCACAACACCACCAAAAACAAACCCACAGCAGTGGCCAGGTAGCGATGGATCATCTCGATCCAGGCTTTTTGATGGGTCACGGGCCCGGTGGGCATGGCTTGTTGGGCTTGTTCGATGTGCACATTGGCCCCAACGGGACTGGCATGCCCATAGCAGCCTGGCCAATCGGGGCATCCCAACCCCGAATCGGTCAAGCGGGTGAAGGCGCCAAACACCACCAGATCGAACGTGAGAAACAAGACCAAAGCGGTCAACCGAAAAACCCGCTGCTTGGGGTCGGTGGCTCGATGTTTGAGCCACCAAAACGCCAAAATGGCACCCGCAATCAGCGCGCCCATGGCCACCACCTGAATCACAGGGGCCAAGTTGTAGAGCGGGGTATCGTTTGCCATCATCGACCTGCGGTGTCCCAACTGCTGGATGCACGCAGCAAGCGTTCGATGTCCCGTCTGACCTGCTTGGCTTCATCGGGCTTAGTCACACTTGGGAAGCGCATCATCCACTCACCCATGGGATCCACCAGAAACAATCCTTGCCTCAACTCAGCCACATCCTTCGCTTGAAGCCAGGTGGTCAACACCTCGGGCTTCACGCGCAGCACGGTGGCCTCGCTCAGGCCTTGGTGCAAATCGGCAGGAATGGGCTGTTCATCACTCACCAGCCACACCCAGTCGGTTCGCTCGCGCTCTTTGCCCAATCCCGCCAAAATTTGGCGTTGGTAATACAAACGGTCGCGGCAGGCTGGATCACAAGCCCCGGAGTCCACGCTCACCAACAGCCATTGCTTGCGCAACGAAGACAAGGCCACGGGCTGCCCAGCAGCATCGGTGGCCTGCACATCGGGCATGGCCCTGGAGGGCTGGATGAGCTGACCGAACCGAGGTGAACCGTGCGGTTGAATCACGTAATAAGTGAAATACGAGGCCACCACAGGTGCTGCGCACATCGCCAGTAAGAGCAACAAACGCAGGCGGCCCGATCGGGTGCGAGCCGCTTCGGCCTGAGGGTCCTCTGGCGGTTCGCCCACGTTGTGAACGGTGAAGGACAAAGGTTGATCAGATTCACTCATGCTCTTGCTTTCTTGCGGGACGCAACCACTGATACCAAACATAAAGCAGCCCCGCAGTCAGGCTCAAGGCAAACCACTGAAAAGCATAGCCCCAATGGGTGCTGACCTTGAAGTCCACAGCGGGCCAGTCTCTTCGCAGTCCGGGCTCAGAGGGATCGGTTTGCAACACCACCCCATGCAGTGGTTGATGCCAAACTTGTGACAACTCGCTCAATGACACATTGTCGAGAATTTTGTGCTGCTCGGTGGGGTGACGTGGCCTTGACTCCTTGGCGGATAAGGTCATCCACTGAGGAGGCTCGACATCGATTCGCCCCTTGACGGTCACTTTGCCCAAGGGCTTGGGCAGCTGTGGCACTCGTGTGGGGTCAATGGGGTCTCGCACTTGCCAACCCCTTTTCACCAAGACCCAGGAACCGTCGGGCAGGACCAATGGGGTGAAGGCCCAAAAGCCCACCTGCCCCTGATGCGGGCGATTGTCGAGAAAGAACGTCAAGTCATGTCGCCACTCGCCGGACAGCACCACGGCGTGATGAACCATTTGCCAGCGCTGCGCATCTTGGCGCAAATCGTCCCATTGCCACGCAGGCTCAGATTGCAAGGCTGCCAATTGCTCCGCCCGATGGGTTTTTTCGGCCGCACGATCCAACTGCCACCATCCCAACCTCGCGGTGACGGCCATGGTGATCAGCGTTGCAACCAGCACCACCCAAGAAAAAGGCTTGCCCTGAGTCTGCATGGACCCGTTGGCTGCGTTTTTCATTCCATAATCCTCGACATGAAATACTTGGTCATCCTATTTTTTCTGGCCATTCTCGGCAGTTTGGGCGGCGCCCTGTTCTACATGATGCGGGCCGGCTCTGCTGAGTCTGGGCGACCCAACCGCATGGCGACCGCATTGGCTGTTCGGATTGGCTTATCGGTTTGCCTCTTCTTGTTTTTGCTTTTGGCTCATTTTCTGGGATGGATTCAACCCACTGGCATCCCCGTTGGGCAATGATCAAACGGACACAATAAAAAAGGGCCGCAATTGCGGCCCTTTGTGCTTTTCAAGCCATCACATCCAGTAAACCAAGATGTAAAGGCCCAGCCACACCACGTCCACGAAGTGCCAATACCAAGCCGCACCTTCAAAGCCAAAGTGGCTGTCGGCGGTGAAATGGCCCTTTTGCAAACGCAGGGTGATGAAGAGCAGCATCAACATGCCCAGAAACACGTGAAAACCGTGAAAGCCAGTGAGCATGTAGAAGGTCGAGCCGTAAATGCCCGAGGTGAGTTTCAAGTTCAGCTCTTGATAAGCATGGAAGTATTCATAGCCCTGCACAAACAAGAACACCAAACCCAACACCACCGTCATCCACATGAACGTGATGGTCTTATCGCGATCGTTTTCACGCAAAGCGTGATGCGCGATGGTGATGGTGACGCCCGAGCTCAACAGCAGCGCCGTGTTGATGGTGGGCAGCCAGAACGGGGTCATGGTGGTGAAAGGCTCCACAATGCCAGCCGGTGAAGCCGTTGCACCCAGAGCCGTTGAGGGCCACACGGCTTTGAAATCGGGCCACAACAAGGCGTTGCGCAAGTCACCCAGTTCAGGCACCGAATGCACGCGGGCCCACCACAGGGCGGAGAAGAAGGCGCCGAAGAACATCACCTCAGAGAAGATGAACCAGCTCATGCTCCAACGGAACGAGAGGTCGATCTTGCGGCCATACAAGCCAGATTCGCTTTCGTGAATGGCATCCGAGAACCACTGATACAGGGTGTAGAGCCAAATCACCATGCCCAGAATCAGCGAATACTTACCCCAGCCATGGTCGTTGATCCATTGGCCAGCACCCAGAATCACAAAGAACAGGCCCAATGCTGCCATGGCGGGATGCCGCGACGGGCCAGGAACAAAGTAATACGGCGTGCCACCGTGGGATGCGTTACTCATGATTTCTCCTCGATCATTTCCCAACGACCAGATTGACCACCACGACCAATCCAATCACAAACAATAAACCGCCGACCAACCCCACCACCACAACATGCAAGGGGGTGATGTTGGCGACATCTTTTTGAAACTCACTGCTCTTCCGAATGCCCAGAAACGACCACATCACTGCGATGACGCTTCGCCAAAAAGAAGAAGCTTTTGAACCTTCGGTCATCCTCGATCTCCAGCAGTTTTGATCCCGGCAGATTGGGGATTGGGCACACCGCTACCCACTTCAAAGAAGGTGTAGGACAAGGTGATGGTCGTGACATCCTTGGACAGCTTGGGGTCCACAATGAAAACCACAGGCCAAGATTTTTTCTCGCCAGCCGCCAAGGTGTGCTGGGTGAAACAGAAGCACTCCAACTTGTTGAAATGCGACGCCGCCTGACGGGGCGCATAACTGGGGATGGCTTGAGCCGACAAACTGCGCGGTTGCACGTTCTCGAACTCATACATCACGGTGTTCACAGCTCCAGGGTGAACTTCCATGGAACGAACGTCGGACTTGAACTTCCAAGGGCCACGCGCATTCGAATCGAACACCACGGTGATGGTGCGCGAAGTGTCTACCTGCGTGTTTTTTACATCGCCGCGCAAAGTGCGATCAACCTCGCCCCATGCCAACACATTGATGCCGGTGACTTCGCAAATGGCCCGATACAAAGGCACCAGCGCGTAGCCAAACCCAAACATCAACGCCACACTGACCGCAAGTTTGGTCAGCAGGGCTTTGTTGTGCCGAAGGCGACGAGGTGAAATGTTCATTTGCCGAAGAAAACGAAACGGGCCATGAATCCCAGCAGGAAAACCAGGGCAACCGAAGCCAGGATCAAACCCAGCCGGCGGTTGCTCTTGCGTTGCTCAGGGCTCATTGCAGGCATTAACCCAACACTTTGGTTGCCGTGGCATCCAACTTGGGCGGATTCTCAAAGGTGTGGAAAGGTGCGGGCGAAGGCACTTCCCATTCCAAACCTTCAGCGGCTTCCCAGGGACGCTGAGGCGCTTTTTCACCTTGACCGCGCATCATGGGCAACACCACGAACACGAAGAAGTAGACCTGCGCCAAACCGAAGGCAAAGGCACCCACAGAGGCCACTGCGTTGAAGTCAGCAAACTGCATGGGGTAGTCGGCGTAGCGACGGGGCATGCCAGCCAGACCCAAGAAGTGCATGGGGAAGAAGGTGACGTTGAAGGAAATCATGCTCCACCAGAAGTGGATTTGGCCGCGGGTTTCGCTGTACATCACGCCAGTCCACTTGGGGGCCCAGTAGTAAACGCCAGCGAACATGGCAAACAAAGAACCAGCCACCAACACATAGTGGAAGTGAGCCACCACGTAGTAAGTGTCTTGCAATTGAATGTCGATGGGAGCCATGGACAGAATCAAGCCCGTGAAGCCACCCATGGTGAACACGAAGATGAAGCCCACCGCCCACAACATGGGGGTTTCAAAGGTCATGGAACCGCGCCACATGGTGGCGATCCAGTTGAACACCTTCACACCCGTGGGGACCGAAATCAACATCGTGGCGTACATGAAGAACAACTGGCCCGTCACCGGCATGCCCGTGGCATACATGTGGTGCGCCCACACGATGAAGGACAGGATGGCGATGGAAGCCGTGGCGTAAACCATGGAAGCGTAGCCGAACAATTTCTTGCGAGAGAAGGCAGGCACAACCTGGGAGATGATGCCGAAGGCCGGCAAGATCATGATGTACACCTCGGGGTGACCAAAGAACCAGAAGATGTGCTGATACATCACCGGGTCACCACCGCCAGCAGGGTTGAAGAAGCTGGTGCCAAAGTGACGGTCGGTCAGGGTCATGGTGATGGCGCCGGCCAACACAGGCATCACGGCAATCAGCAAGTAGGCGGTGATGAGCCAGGTCCAGACGAACATGGGCATCTTCATCAGCGTCATGCCAGGCGCGCGCATGTTCAGGATGGTCACGATGATGTTGATGGAACCCATGATGGAGGAGGCACCCAGAATGTGCATGGCAAAAATGCCGGCATCCATCGAGGGACCCATTTGGAGGGTCAAAGGTGCATAGAGGGTCCAGCCTGCCGAAGGCGCGCCACCCGGCATGAAGAAGGAACCAGCCAGCATCACTGCCGCAGGGATCATCAGCCAGAAGCTGAAGTTATTCATGCGGGCAAAGGCCATGTCGGATGCGCCGATTTGCAGCGGGATCATCCAGTTCGCAAAGCCCACAAAGGCGGGCATGATGGCACCAAACACCATGATCAGGCCGTGCATGGTGGTCAGCGAGTTGAACAACTCGGGGTTCACCACTTGCAAACCGGGCTCAAACAATTCGGCACGGATCAACAGGGCCAACACACCACCCACCATCAACATGGTGAAAGCAAACAGCAAATACAGGGTGCCAATGTCTTTGTGATTGGTTGCAAACACCCACCGACGCCAACCCGTGGGGGCATGATGATCGTCGTGACCATGGTCTCCGGCCGCGTGGCCGTGGGGATCAAGTACTGCGCTCATTTGAATTTCCTTCGGTTATGCAGTGGGTGAATCAGCGGGCGGCCTTGACTTCGGCCGGTTGAACCAATTGAGCCGTTTTGTTGGACCAATGGTTTTTGGTGTAAGTGATCACAGCAGCGATGTCGGTGTCGCTGAGCTGTTTCCAAGCCGGCATGGCACCGTTGTTGGCACCGTTGAGCAAAATTTTGATTTGCAACAGCTTGTCGTCACTCAAAACCAATTTGGAGCCGTCAAGCGCCTTGATCGGGCCTGCGCCTTTGCCGTTGGGCTGGTGGCAGGCTGCGCAATTGGCGGCATAGACCTTCTCACCACGCTTCATGATGTCGTCCATGGTCCAGACCTTGTTGGGGTCATCGGCCAAGGCAGCCATCTTTTTGAGCTGGTCTTTGGTCCAAGCGGCGTAGTCTTCGGCGCTCACCACTTTCACATGAATGGGCATGTAGGCGTGTTCTTTGCCACACAGCTCCGAGCACTGACCGTAGAAGTCGCCCGTGCGCTCAGCACGGAACCAAGTGTCACGCACAAAACCAGGGATGGCATCTTGCTTGATACCAAAGGCCGGAACAGCAAACGAGTGAATGACGTCGGTGGCCGTGGTGATGATGCGAACCTTCTTGTTCACGGGCACCACCATGGGGTTGTCCACTTTGAGCAAGTAGTCGTTGGGCTTGGCACCCACAGCACCGTTGTTGGAGAGTTCGCGATGCGTGCTGTCCAAAGTGGACAAGAAGGAAATGCCTTCGCCCTCGCCTTTGATGTAGTCGTAACCCCATTTCCACTGAATGCCCGTGGCTTTGATGGTGAGGTCAGCATTCGACGTGTCTTTTTGAGCCACCACCGCCTTGGTTGCGGGCAAGGCCATCAGAATCACGATGATGAAAGGAATCACGGTCCAAGCAATTTCCACTTTCACGGATTCGTGGAAAGTGGCGGGCTTGTGACCCAGCGACTTGCGATGCTTGAGGATGGAATAGAACATCACCCCGAACACCGCCACAAAAATGACCGTGCAGATCACCAGCATGAACCAGTGCAACCAAGCTTGCTCTTCAGCAATTTTGGTGGCGGCGTTCTGCAGGTTCAGTTGGCGAACGCCAGGGCCGCCGGGCAGATCTGAAACCGCATAAGCGGCGTGGGTGGAAAACATGCCAACAGCCAACAGGCTCAGGCTCAACTTGTTGAATAGATGTTTCATCGTGATCAAAACGGGTGCATTGAAGACAACCTGTTGCGGGCAACGATTCAGCAAGAAAGTCTGAAAAGAGCCAAATGTTTGAGATAGCTCAAACCAACAAGTCGCCGGATTGTAGCAATGAGCGCGTGGGACATCAGTGAGCACTGATCTCATGGGAAATCCGGGTGCAAATGCCTAGGAAACATCACCACCGCTACGGTTTCGAATACTTTTCACCACTTCATCCAGAGGAATGGACTGCGTGGCCGGCAAACTTTGGCGATCAGCGCCCCTCAGGGCATGGCCATAAATCACTTCCAGGGTGAGTCGCAGGCGCTGGTCAGGCCTGGCCAGTCGGCGCTGCTCCAGGGCATCGAGCAAGGCACGGTGCCAGCCCCTGCCCCGCAAAGCAGGGTAGCGATGGGGGTGCAAATTGCGGCCCCACAGCCGCAGATCGCGAATCAAATCGTTGGCGCTGGCATAGGTGAACACCAGACGCTCCATGTCCATGACCGGGTCGACCCAGCCTTGTTTGAGCAAACTGTCGCCCCAATCGTGCATGTCCATCCAGTCTTGGCAGGGGGCGGGCCATGCCAGCTGGTCATAGAGGTCGCGCAACTCCAGAAACGAATCGGGCCCCAACACTGAAAACACCAAGGCGCCATTCACGCGCAAGGCTTCGCGCCAAGCCGTCAGCCACTCGGCCGGATGGTGTTGGGCATGCAAACCCAAGTTAGACCACAACAAATCGACGGGCGCGGCTTGGCCTGGCCGCCAAACGGGTGGGGTTGGCGCGAACCATCGCTTGAACCAAGGCATTTGGTCGCGCCCCAACACCTTGGCCCGCCGCGAATCCGAGGGCTCGTGAATCCAACATTGCGCCTTCGGCCAGAGGGATTGAGTCAGGGGCTGGGCCAGCCCACCACCCAAGGCTGGAAACCAGTCCAGCCAGACCTGGGGGGGGTCACGAAACAAAGGCAAGCGCGCAGCCATCCGCTGGGCCACCTCGGCATGCAAGGCAGAGCCCCGAATGACGCCGGAATCAACCGTCGCCCACCGCAAGGCAGCCACCGCATCGGGTGGTAACAGGTCACGAGAGTTTGGGGCGTTGCTCATGGTCGGGGTGAAAGCTCAGCCGGTATTGTCCCTGCATCCCACGTTGCTGACCGACTCACCCGGCAAGACCCCCATGTCATGGCTTCAATTCCCCAGCGTCTGTCAGGCTTGTCGGGCTTGGCCCAGCCAGCGCGTTTGCGCAAACTGCCTGAACATCAGCCGCCCTGCATTGCCCCGGTGCCCGCGCTGCGCCCTCTTCCACGACGAACTGGTTTGCCCTGGCTTGGGCGATCGATGGGACCTGCCCTGGCGGTCCCTGCATGCCAGCGTCACTTACGAGCCCCCCTGGTCGGAGTGGATCCAACAACTGAAATTTCAAGGCCAAGTGGGGCTGGTCCATGCCCTGGCCGATGTCATGCTCCATCAGCCCCCACCTTGGCTGTCGGTGCATTCGGCCATTCATTTCATTCCCATGCCCTCGACCCGACATCGATTGCAGCAACGGGGGTTCAACCTCAGCGATTGGCTGTGTCATCGACTCATTCGTCGCCGTTTCACCCGAGCGCACGTGCTTCATGTGTTACAGCGTCAAGCGGAGCGAACGCCCCAATCGCAGTTGAGGCGGGATCAGCGCTGGGCAAACATGGCGAATGCCTTTGTGCCTGACCCCAAGGCCAAATCCCAACCGCGCTGGGGCACCTGTGTGCTGGTCGATGACGTGATGACCACTGGCGCCACCCTCATGGCCGCCGCGACGTGTCTGCAAGAATGCGGGGTTTCAGACCTTCAGGTGTGGGTGCTGGCGCGAACGCCGGCTCCGCACGAACCTTCACCTTGATCCAAATCGTTCTGGTCCATCCTGAAATTCCGCCCAACACGGGCAATGTCATCCGCTTGGCGGCCAATGCGGGTGCTCAGTTGCACTTGGTGGAGCCCTTGGGGTTTGACATGGACGACAAGCAACTCCGACGCGCCGGGCTGGACTATCACGAGTTCGCCAGCGTGGTCGTGCACGCCAGTTGGGACGCATTGTTGCAAGCACACCCTTCGGTTCAAAGCCAGGGCTTCGCCCTCACCACCAAAGGCGCTTGCGACGCCTTCTCGGTGGTTTACCCACCATCCCCCTGGCTGATTTTTGGCAGCGAGACCGCCGGCTTACCCGAGGCCATCCGCGCGCAATTCCCGGCTGCTCAGCGCATCCGCTTGCCCATGCAAGCCCAACAGCGCAGTCTGAATTTGTCGAACGCCGTGGCCATCACCGTCTACGAGGTGTGGCGTCAGCAGGGGTTTGGTGGCTCCCATTGGCCAGCCACCCCGGCCGATCAAGCGGGATAACGCAGCGTGAGGGTTTCGGCAACGCAAACGGGTTTGTCGCTGCCCTCTCGCTCGAACAAAGCCTGCATCACGATCTGTTTGCCGTTGTTGTCGATGGGGTCGCAACTCACCAAGGACAAGCGGGTTCGCAAACGGCTGCCCACCGGAACGGGTGCGGTGAAGCGCACTTTGTTGAGCCCGTAATTGATGGACATGCCCACCTGCTCAATGTGCATGGCCTCTTGCAAGAACAAAGGCAAGAGCGACAAGGTTAAAAAACCGTGGGCAATGGTGGTGCCAAAAGGGCCTTGGGCGGCGCGCTCGGCATCCACGTGAATCCACTGATGGTCGCCTGTGGCATCCGCAAAGGCGTTGATTCGTGCCTGATCAATCAGCACCCAATCGCTCACCGCGATCTCCTTGCCGACCCAGGGCAACAGGGCGTCCAGGTTCTCAAACACTTTCATATCAAAGCTCCTTCATTGCAAAGAGTCGCTCACCAGCTTCAAACCGGTGAACAGCATGCCGGTGTAAACCAGCCGATAAAACCACAAGGGGTTCATGCGCCGGGCCGCTTTCACCCCAATCCAAACACCCAAGGGACAAAACGGCAACAACGCCAATGAGGCCACGAAGTTGGTGGTGTCCAACAGGCCCAACAAGCCATACGGCAACCACTTGGACAAATTCACACAAAAAAACAAAAACGCCATGGTGGCCGCAAATGGCACAGGCGCCAAGCCCAATCGCAACACATACATGTTCAGGGGCGGCCCCCCTGAATGCGACACAAAACTGGTGAAACCCGACAACATGGCCATCAGGCGACCAAAGCCAGGCTTGGGGTGGCTAGGCGCTTGGTGGCGCTTGATGAAGCGCAAGGCCAAAAAGACCAAGGTCATCCAACCCACAATGCCCGCCACCACTTTGGCATCCAGCGCTTTGAACAGCACATAACCCAGCACCGTTCCCACCAGGGTCCACGGCAACAAAAACCAGAACAAACGCCGGTCCCAGTCGCGTCGATAAGCCCAAATGCCCATGAGGTCCAGGGCCAACAACACCGGCATGAGGATGGCCGCGGCCTGAGGGACTGGCATGGTCAGCGCCATGAGGGGCACCGCCAACGACCCAAACCCCGTGCCAAACCCGCTTTTGCTGATGCCCAGCAAGACCACCGCGGGGATGGCCAAGGCATAAAACCAAGGGCTACTGAGCAGGCTGGGAACGACCATGTTGCCTCAGGGTCAGAGGCGTTCCACAATGAGCGCGATGCCCTGCCCCACACCAATGCACATGGTGCACAAGGCGTAGCGGCCGCCAGTGCGATGCAACTGATTCACCGCTGTGGTCACCAAACGGGCGCCACTCGCGCCCAAGGGGTGGCCCAACGCGATGGCGCCACCATTGGGGTTCACCCGTTCGTCATCATCGGCCAGCTTCAACAAACGCAAGACCGCCAGCCCTTGAGCGGCAAAGGCTTCGTTCAGTTCAATCACGTCCATTTGCGAGAGCTTGAGCCCGGTTTGCGCCAACACCTTTTCGGTGGCGGGCGCAGGGCCAATGCCCATGATGCGAGGCGGCACGCCGGCAGTGGCCATGCCAATGACCCGCGCCCTGGGCTGCAAACCATGGCGTGCAGCGGCTTGGGCATTGGCCAAAATCAGGGCGCAAGCGCCATCGTTCACGCCACTGGCGTTGCCAGCGGTGACCGTGCCATCGGGACGAACGACGCCTTTGAGCTTGGCCAGCGCTTCCAATGACGTGAGGCGCGGATGCTCATCTCGGTTGACCACAACGGGATCGCCCTTGCGCTGGGGAATTTCCACCGGCACGATTTCGGCATCGAAGTAGCCGCTGGCTTGCGCACGAGCGGTTTTTTCTTGGCTGGCCTGGGCCATGCGGTCTTGGGCTTCACGTTCAATCTTGAAATCGGTGGCCACGTTTTCTGCCGTCTCGGGCATGGAGTCCACGCCATACAGAGACTTCATGAGCGGGTTGATGAACCGCCAGCCAATGGTGGTGTCGTAGATGGCATTGCTGCGACTAAACGCCGAATCGGCCTTGGGCATGACAAAAGGCGCCCGGCTCATGCTCTCCACGCCACCGGCGATCACCAAACTCGCTTCGCCCGTTTTGAGGGCCCGCGCAGCCGTGCCCACCGCATCCATGCCAGAACCACACAAACGGTTAAGGGTCACACCGGGCACTGCATCGGGCAATCCGGCCAGCAAACTGCCCATGCGCGCCACGTTTCGGTTGTCTTCAC